>CAUJIB010000058.1 GCA_963205245.1 Pseudomonadota bacterium | reverse complement strand
CAACAGGAGCCAGCTATTTTGACGATATAACATGGACACAGGAATCTACCAAAAATACCTGCTGCACCGGTAAAATGTGTAACATGGGGACAAGGATAGATGGGGTAGCTTCAGAATATCTTGGAACAAACGCAACTACAGGAGATATTAACGGCGACGGTATTCAGGATATTATCGTCTATAAAGCAGGAGTCAACACTATCCGAGTCATATTCGGAAGTGCTACGGGATTACCTCCAACTGCTGGACTTTCCTTAGGCACTGCAAATAATTCCCGCTTTATTACTATAACCAATGATGTCCCTGCATCTTATCCAAATTTTGCCGGTAGCCTCGCTGTTGGGGATATTGATGCCGATGAAATAGACGATATAGCTATTGGGTATGGCGATGGAAGTGGCAGCTATATTAAAGTAGTTTACGGTAGCAGAACAATAACCAATACAAATATAAGCGCGGTATCAGACATTATTACCTTCCCAGCAACTACTGCCGCTTCTGCCCCTTCTATAGCACTTGGCAAATTTGCTCATACTGATAGAAAAGATATTCTAGCACTTATAAAAACAGATCCAGCAGGAGTTTCAACCGCCTACATTATATATGGAACAAAACCTTATGCTCTAACAGCAGAATCAGCATCTCTAGTTACCGGTAGCACAGGATTTAAGTTAAAAACCACTAGCGAGCGGTTTCAATATATAGCCAATGCAGGTGATATTAATAATAATGGCTTTGAAGAAGTATCAATAAGCAATACTGCCAACAATAAACTATATATGCTATTTGGTCGTTCAATCGCAAATTGGGATCTAGATGACGCTGCGGGCACACCTCAAACAATAACTATTGATACTCAAATTACAGACTCATCAAAAGGTATAAAATTCACAGGACAAGGAAATTCTATCGGTAATACCACTGTTAAAACAGCATATATTGGTAGTAGCACAGGTATTAATGATACCAATCCTGATCTGATAGTAAACAGCGGGGTTGTTTTTTATGTTTACTACGGACCTTCCAGTGGCTGGAACGCGTCCATAGACTTTCTTCCTACCAATCCAGATTTACAAAATGGCTCAAAAGGATTCTTCCTTAATCCTAGCAATAGCAAACCAAGCTGGATTACAGCCACAACAAGAAAAGGGTTTTTTGAGGATATAAATAATGACGGGAAAGCCGACATATTACTCACAAATAATAGTGCTGATCCCAATGGTAAAACAGGCTCAGGAACCAGTTTTGTTATGATTCAGCCTAGCGCAAGCACAGATTGGAACTGGAGCAGTATTTGGTCTAGCGGTATTGCCACTGTATTCCCGAATTTTTTTGATTCAACTTATGGTCTACCTATAAATAATGATACAAAAAAAGCTTTCCGCATAGATGGCTCTACTACAGGCGATGCTTCACAATTATTATGTATAGCTGATATTAATAACGATGGAATGAAGGATTTAATTCTTGGTTCTCCCAATCACAACAGCAATGCCGGTGCTTTATATATTTTATTCGGTAAGAAATTTACGTCTTGGGATAGTTCAAATTCTCTAAATTTACTGGAATAAATTAACAATTGAGGATATATAATATGTATTTGATCTGGACAGTTAATATAAACTATTTTATATCTATGGCACGAGATCTCCAAGGGAAGCAAGGTTTTTCACTGATTCAGGTAAGTGTCCTGATAGCAGTAGGCGGCATTATAGTCGCCTCGCTCATTCCCGCAGGAGAAACAGGCAATACAATTGATAAAGACCGCATTACCCGCGAAAAAATGGACAAGATTGAGGCCGCCACCCAAAGTTTTATGGCAGCCAATCTCCGCCGTCCCTGCCCTGCCGATGGCACATTGGCAACCAATTCCGCTAATTTCGGAATGGAAGCTAACAATAACGGACGCTGCTCCGGCGGCGCAATACAAGCTAATTTTACTACAGAATCATCGCCTATCACAGTAGCTGGGACAACAACTTTGAACTCAGCTACCGTAACCGCTATAAGCAGCACTTCCGGACTTAGCGTAGGATTGCTGGTTACAGGAACCAATATTGCCTCGGATACACATATATTAAGTATTGATAGCGATACCCAGATAACTCTGGATAAATACGCCACAGGTGCGGCAGTAGGCACTATCTTTACTTTTTCTTCTGTAGCAGCCGGTGTTGTGCCTGTCAGGACTTTAGGTCTTCCAGATGATTATATGTTTGATGGTTACGGCAGGCGCATAGGATATATGGTTGATATCCGCGCTACTGACAAAACCACCTGCCGCAATATGCAAACCACAAAAACACTGGGTTCTATTCAGATAATGGATAGCTCAGCGGCAACATCGCCATATGATCTTGTTATGTGGTCACTGATTTCGCACGGCAAAAATGGGCATGGTGCGTTTCCCATGCAGGGCAGCAGCATCGCCAATCGTTTAAGATACGGCACCAGCCTTGATGAGCGGGTAAACGCCTTTGTTGATAGCGGTTTCAGCACTGTCTTTACAAGAAATCTGATAAGGCACGAACCAACCACCTCAACAACAGGAGCCAGCTATTTTGACGATATAACATGGACACAGGAATCTACCAAAAATACCTGCTGCACCGGTAAAATGTGTAACATGGGGACAAGGATAGATGGGGTAGCTTCAGAATATCTTGGACCAAACGCAACTACAGGAGATATTAACGGCGACGGTATTCAGGATATTATCGTCTATAAAGCAGGAGTGAATAAAATTCGGGTGATTTTTGGAAGCGCAACTGGATGGGGAGTAAACAGCGGTCTTAATTTATCCACCACTAATAAAAATAGGTTTTTTACTATTACTAATACCAGCAGCCCAAGCACCTATCAAAATTTTGCCGGCGGCCTTGCCGTTGGTGATATTAACGGAGATGATTTTGACGATATAGTCATCGGGTATGGTAATTCCACAAACAGTTATGTCAGCGTCTATTATGGTTCAGCTGCTGTTTCCACATTAGGAACTGTAGATATTCATAGCTATACAAGTGCTCGCACTGCTTATACCATAAAATTCCCTGTTAGGCATGATGATGATGCCCCACCAGTGGTTTTAGGATATTTTGCCCATCTCAAGACATCAAAAATAAAGGACATTTTTGTATTAATATCTGATGATTCAGGTCACATGGAACCTTTAGCTTATGTCATATATGGACAATCTTCTTATGGTTCACCCATGACAGCAGAAGCTTTCGCAACTTCAGCAGGAAGTGTTGGATTCAAGATATATCATGACGATGGTGTATATAATCATAGATTTAACAGCATATCATTTGCTAATGACCTTAATAATGATGGGTATGATGAACTCATAATAAACGATAGAGATGAAGATGACCTTCATCTATTATTTGGTCGCTCAATAACTGATTGGCAAAGCGCAGCAACCGCACCTTCCGGCAGCACACCTTCCATAATAAATTTAGGATCAGTTTCTCATACTTTATTTACAAACGGTTCATCCGATGTCGGTGAATATACAGCAAAATCAGGAAAGCTAAATAATGATGATATAAATGACCTGATATTTAACAATGGTAATTATTTTTATGTATATTATGGAAAAAGCAGTGCTTGGTCTTCATCAGTTAATCTTTCCACAGCTAGCAACTATAATGGCACTAATGGTTTTCGTATAGATATAAACACCAGCAAGCCCAGTTGGGTTACCGGCACCATAAACAAAGCATTTCTTGATGATATTAATAATGATGGAAAAACTGACATAACCATAACTGATAATTCAGCTGGTCCTAATAGCAAGGCGGGTTCTGGCTCAAGCTTTGTGATGTTACAACCAGCTGCCGGATGGAGCAGCATTTGGACAAGTGGTACAATTAACTTCTTCACTAACTCCTTTAATTCTTCTGGATTACCTCTCAACAACGATACATCTAAAGCTTTCCGCATAGATGGCTCTACGGCAAATGATGCCTCACAATTATTATGTATAGCAGATATCAATAATGATGGCACAAAAGATCTATTATTTGGTTCTCCCAATCACAACAGCAATGCCGGCGCTTTATATATTTTATTCGGTAAGAAATTTACGTCTTGGGACAGTTACAATTCTCTAAATTTACTGGAATAATATTATTTTATAGAATCTCCATATTTCCCCGTATTATTACGGGGAAATTATACTCAGATATAATAATTAAAACTCCAGCAATTTTGCCTGTTTCACGCTTGGAAGTTTACCGATTTCAGCCAGTACTTCAGTAGATATTGACTGGTCAACCTCCACTAATGCGATGGCTTCAGAGCCTGCTTCATTACGTCCCAAATGGAAATAAGCGATATTGATTCCGTGTTTTCCGAGCAATGTTCCAAGGCTTCCGATAAAGCCCGGTTTATCATCATTATTGACATATAAGGTTTTTGAGCCAAGGCCTGCTTCCAGTTTAATGCCGTTTACTTCGACAATGCGTGGTTTATCGGCAAATAAAGTGCCGGCTACGGTGCGGGTGCGTTTTTCTGTAACCACAGTAACGCGGATAAGGGTTTGGTAATCCCCTGCCCGTTCATGGCTGGTAGTGCTTACCTCTATACCGCGCTCAGCAGCAATTACCGGGGCATTTACCATATTCACGCCTTCTATCAGCGGCGCAAGCAAACCTTTAAGCGCAACGGCAGTAAGAGGTTTAATATTTAGTTTTCCAGCCTTTCCTTCATATTCAATTTTTACCTGTTTTAACCCAGTTTCGGTTAACTGTCCGGCAAAACTTCCCAACTGGTCAACCAGTTGAAGATATGGTTTTAGTTTTGCTGCATCTTCCGCTGACATGGAAGGGATATTAAGCGCGTTGGTAACCGCACCGCTGGTCAGGTAGTCAGCCATTTGTTCGGCAACCTGCACTGCTACATTTTCTTGTGCTTCGGTAGTTGACGCTCCTAAATGCGGTGTGCATATCACCTGCGGCATACCAAATAAAATATTATTTTTTGCAGGTTCTTCCTCAAAAACGTCAAAGGCAGCGCCTGCCACTTGTCCGCTTTCAATAGCAGCTTTGATGTCTGCCTCATTTACCAATCCACCACGGGCGCAATTAATAATACGCACACCTTTTTTGCATTTCGCCAAAGTATCTTTATTCAGGATATTTTTAGTGCTTTCAGTAAGCGGTGTGTGCAGGGTGATAAAATCAGCGCGTTTCAGCAGCTCATCAAGCTCAACTTTTTCAATATTAAGGGCTTCAGCGCGTTCTCCCGAAAGAAACGGATCATACGCTACCACCCGCATTTTAAGCCCCTGTGCGCGGTCAGCAACGATTGAACCAATGTTTCCTGCGCCAATCAAGCCAAGGGTTTTACCTGCCAGCTCTACGCCCATAAACGCATTCTTTTCCCATTTTCCGGCATGGGTGGAAGCGTTTGCCTGAGGGATCTGGCGGGCGAGTGACATCATTAGTGAAATGGTATGTTCAGCCGTGGTTACAGAATTGCCAAAAGGTGTGTTCATCACTACCACGCCGTTTGCAGTAGCCGCTGGAATATCAACATTATCAACACCGATACCAGCACGACCTATCACTTTCAGATTTTTACCAGCTTTGATTAATGCTGCGGTTGCCTTGGTTGCCGAGCGCACCGCCAGCCCATCATAATCACCAATTATTTTCACTATTTCTTCAGGCAAAAGACCAGTTTTAACATCCGCTTCTACTCCGCGCTGTTTGAATACATCAATAGCTTGTGGTGATAATTTATCGGCAATCAGAACTTTTGGCATTTTATTCTCTTTCATTTTTCAATTTACTATAAAATATATACTACAATTCAATTTGCTAGCATGCTTTTCAAAACTATAACAAGTATAAACATGAAAAGCATTATAAACAAAGATTTTCCTACTGGATTCATATCATTACTTATAATTGATTAATTATTAACCCAAAACTGGAGAACTGATTTTATAACTTCTTGATTTTCAGTTTGTCCATGATTGGTTTGTAATAATTTTTTCCCATCACTTTCAACTTTGTCACAACGTAATTTTTCTACAGCTTTTCGGATTTGATTTCCTCGCTTACTATCATAAGCATCTTCACCTCTCCAATGAATGCATTCTGATACACGCTCTGCAAACTCCTTTACATAATATTCGCAATTCATAGTAGGGTCAGTATTACCTATCAAATCTTTAGATAAGAAGCATGCATTTGCAGAAGAAAAAACTAATAATGTTGTTATAAATATAAGGCTATTTAGTCTCACGCTGCTTTTGCCTCGCTATTTTTTACTTCGCCATAAGCCCAATCTAGCCATGGCAGAAGTGATTCTATATCAGAAGTTTCCACAGTGGCACCACCCCAGATACGAATTCCAGCTGGAGCATCACGATACGCGCCTATGTCATAAGCCACACCTTCTTTTTCCAAGATAGAGGCGATTTTTTTGGCTGCTTCCGCCTGTGCTTCCGGAGAAAGCGAAGTAAACCAAGGATCAATAATTTTCAGGCAGATTGAGGTGCAGGAAATAGTTTTTGCATCTTCTGCAAGAAATGCCGCCCAGTTTGACTTTGATATCCATGCAGAAATAGCAGAAAGATTGGCTTCCGAACGTTTGATAAGCCCTTTGATTCCACCAACTGATTCACTCCATTTAAGAGCGTCAATCTGGTCTTCCACGCAAAGCATAGAAGGTGTATTGATAGTTTCGCCTTTGAAAATACCTTCTATTAGTTTTCCACCTTTAGTCATCTGGAAAATCTTAGGTAGCGGCCAAGATGGAGTATAGCTTTGCAGGCGCTGTACGGCACGTGGTGAAAGGGCGATCATCCCATGTGCTGCTTCACCACCTAGTACTTTCTGCCATGACCATGTTACCACATCCAGCTTATCCCACGGCATGTCCATAGCAAATACTGCAGAAGTGGCATCGCATATTGCCAAGCCTTCACGGCTGGCAGGAATCCAATCGCCATTTGGCACGCGCACACCGGAAGTGGTTCCATTCCATGTGAACACTACGTCGCGTTTCCAATCAACTTTGTTTAAATCAGGAAGCTTGCCGTACTCAGCTTTATAAATATTAAGGTCAGTAAGTTTTAACTGGTTTTTGCAATCTGCACCCCAACCGGAACCAAAACTTTCCCATGCAAGCACATCAACACCACGTGCGCCCAGTAAAGACCAAAGCGCCATTTCAATCGCTCCAGTGTCGGAAGCCGGAACAATCCCCAGCAAATAATTATCAGGCATGCCCAGAATTTTTTTGCTGCGGTCTATTACTTCCGCCAGTTTGTTTTTGCCTAGTTTAGCGCGGTGCGAACGGCCAAGGGTTGCATCTTTAAGCGCGTCAAGCGACCAAGCGGGTCGTTTTGCACAAGGTCCAGAAGAAAAACAATTATTTTGTGGTTTTGTGGTTGGTTTCATGAATATTAATCCCTTCTTATTTGAGGAATCCATATCTAGCGATATTTTTTTGTGCTGGCAAAGGAATTTTTATATACTAACACATGGTTCGTACTGCTTCACATATCATATCTAATTGTTCTGGTTCTGACAGGCGGTGATTGCCGTTTTTTATAAAATTTACCAACACGTTTTTTGTTGTGAAATTTTCAGCTAGAGTAATTGCTGTCTGCCACGGCACATCCTCATCTTCCATGCCGTGCAACAAGGTTACCGGAACATCCAGACTGATTTCGTCGCTTAGCAGCAAATGCTGCCGCGCCTCTTCTATCAGCTTTAAAGTAATTGGATATGGTTCTTCACCATAACAGGATGGTGCATAATAAACACCGTCACTCTTTATTTGTTCTTTTTGTTTATCAGTAAATTTTTCCCAGATTAATCTCTCCGTAAAATCCGGTGCGCTGGCGATTCCTACAAAGCCGGCGATTTTATCTTTCCGTTCTAAAGCACAGAGCAAAGCAATCCACGCCCCCATGCTTGATCCAACCAGAATATTTTTTCCTGCTCCCAGTTTGTCAATAATTGCCAACGCATCGCTTTTCCATTGCCCGATCGTACCATCTATGAAATTACCGCTGGATTTTCCATGCCCGATATAATCAAAGCGGATAAACATCTGTCCCTGCTTTTTGCAGTATACCTCCAGAGCGGTGGCCTTGGTTCCGGTCATATCGGATTTGAAACCACCCAAAAATATCACACAAGGAAGTTTTCCCTTATTCAAAACATAGGCGATATAATTATTATCTGATAATTCAAGAAAAGAATGTTGCATATATGCCTATTTATATGTTTTATGCGAATAATGATAACAAAATTCATAATAAATAAAACATGAATTATAAACCGCCAATTATATTACAGGTATTGCCTGAGCTACGCAGTGGTGGCGTAGAACGTGGAACAGTCGAGATTGCCCGTGCCATCGTGCAAGCAGGCGGTAAATCTTTAGTTGCATCAAAAGGTGGATCTATGGTTACCCAATTACAAAAGGTTGGAGCTATACATATCACCATGCCGCTTGCCAGTAAAAATCCTGTTATCATGTGGATCAATTCATTACGTCTGGCAAATATTATACGTCAGCATAAAGTAGATATTATACATGCCCGTTCTAGAGCTCCGGCTTGGAGTGCGTGGCTTGCAGCTAAAAAAACCGGATGCCGTTTTGTAACAACATTTCACGGAACATACGGTATACAGAATGAATGGAAGCAAAAATATAATAGTATTATGACCCGTGGTGATCGGGTTATAGCAGTTTCACATTTTATTGCGCGGCATATTCAGGATAATTATGAAGTAAATCCAGAAAAATTGCGTATTATCCATCGTGGTGTAGATTTACAACTATTCAACCCTAATGGTAACTCTGCTTCACATATGATAGAGTTGACTAAAGAATGGCGTTTACCAGAAGATCTACCTCTAATACTTTTCCCTGGGCGTTTCGCACGGTGGAAAGGACAGGAAGTCTTTGTTAAAGCCCTTGCTAAAATTCCACATCGCAATTTCTTCGCAGTTCTTTTGGGGGATGATAAAGGTCACGAAGCTTACCGTCAGGAAATAGAACAACTAATAACCTCTTCCGGCCTAGAAGGCCATGTACGAATCGCCAAACACACCCATTATATTACCGAGGCTTATAAATTGTCAAAATTGGTAGTGGCAACCTCCATTGAGCCGGAGGCATTTGGACGTGTGGTACTGGAAGCACAAGCTATGGGAAGACCAGTTATAGCGACCAATCATGGAGGTCCTCAGGAAACAGTAATTGATAAGGAAACCGGACTTTTAGTTGCACCTAATGATGTAGAAGCATTAGCAGCCGCGATAGAAAATGTTCTGACAATGCCTGAAGATTTACAAAAACAGGTTGAGCGCGACGCCATAGAAAATGCTAAAAACTTTTCACTGGATAAGATGTGTGAAAAAACGCTTATGATATATAAAGAACTACTCTAATTATATTCTTTAATATAGGTTTACCTGTATTTAACGTGGCTATAATCTAAAAATCTATAAATAATCTATAGAAGAGAATGGACACCATCGCAGAACGGTGGTTTTTTGCTATGTTTGCAACCGCATAAATACGCTGCCTGTGTTACATCTGCTTTCCATACTACTGGTACAAAATCTGTTCCTGAATGCGAACCGTCACAAAAAGGCTGGCTGCTACTTAAACCACATGAACACCACGCATAACTCTTACCCTCTTCCAGCAAAACAGGATAGGGAGATTTCTGAGCTATTTTAGGCAAATCCATTATTTAATCCTTTTTTCAATCTTCAAGTTCATCAATCATATCACTAATAATATTAAGCCCCTGCTGCCAGAAAGTAGCTTTTGTGGCATCAAGGCCAAAAGGGGCTAATAATTCCTTATGCCGTAATGTACCACCGGCTTGCAGCATCGCCAAATATTTTTTATCAAAATCCGTTACTGTTCCGCCCTCATAAACTGCATAAAGCGAATTCACCAGACAATCCCCAAAAGCATAGGCATATACATAAAAAGGAGTGTGAATGAAGTGCGGTATATAGGTCCAGAAATATTTGTAATTTCCATGCAAATCAATAGCAGGTCCAAGACTTTCACCCTGCACATTCATCCAAATATCACAAATCTGCTCAGTAGTTAACTCGCTTTTTTTACGTTCCTCATGCACCCTTCTTTCAAATTCACAAAAGGCTATCTGCCGTACCACCGTATTTAGCATATCTTCCACTTTAGAAGCGATAAGGTTTTTTTGCCGTTTTTTATCTTTTTCGCGACGTACCATTTCACGAAATGTCAGTTGCTCCCCAAAAACAGAGGCGGTTTCTGCTAAGGTGAGCGGTGTATCACACATAAGCGCACCCTGATGGGCCGAAAGCACCTGATGCACGCCATGCCCAAGCTCATGCGCCAGCGTCATAACATCACGGGATTTGCCCTGAAAATTCACTAATAAATAAGGATGCACAGAAGGAACTGTCGGATGGGCAAACGCCCCTGGGGATTTACCCGCCATTACCGGTGCATCTATCCACGGCTTATCAAAAAATTGCTTTCCTAATTTTGCTAATTCCGGAGAGAAATTACCATAAGCAGTAAGCACTAACTCTTTAGCCTCATCCCAACTATATTTACGATCATCATCACTTGGAAGCGGCGCATTTCTATCCCAGTAATCCAATTGTTCTTTACCAAACCATTTGGCCTTAAGTGCGTAATAACGATGAGAAAGCTTTGAATAACTTTTACTCACTGAGTCAAGCAAAGCATCTACCACCTCATCTTCAATGTAATTGCTGATATTGCGCGAAGATATCGGCCTTTTGAATCCACGCCAGTTATCTTCAATTTCTTTATCTTTGGCCAGAGTATTAGTAATTAAAGTAAAAAGCTTGGCATTCTGTGCAAACACATCACCAATCACCAATGCAGCTTTTTTACGGATATTAGCGTCTTTACTGGATAGTTTGTCAAAAATTTGCGGTTCGGTCAGTTGCTCATTTTCATATGGAAAACGTAAATCACCAATTGTTTCATCAAATAAACGCGTCCATGCAGCCCTTCCAGCCACATTTTTTTCTAATAACAATTTTTCTAAATTATCCGCTAATTGATAAGGCTTAAAAGAACGCACATCCCTAAGCCAAGGAGAATATTGTAAAAGCCCCTCATTTTTCAATTTAGCAGCCATTTCTTCATCAGAAATGTTATTTATATCCAAGGTAAAAAACAAAATCTTTGAAGAAAGAACGGTAAGCTTCTCTTGCACATTCTGGTAAAATTGTGCATTTTGCGGCAAAGCCATATTTTTTGCAAAAAGCAAAGAGGCGTAAGAACCCATCTTGCCGAATAGCTCCTGAACAACCTCATATTCAGCAACAACCCCAGCAAGTTGCCCCCCTGTTAGATTTACAACTTTACCCTCATAATTTTTAGCAAATTCTGCACAAAATTTTTCTAATTTGGTGAAATCTTCCTCAATCTCCGGAGCATCCAGAGATGAATAAAAATCAGACAAATCCCATTCTGGTAAAGACATTACGGAATCTATTTTTTTGGACATTTCTTTGGTCATTTTCAGCAGCTTATTTATTCTCCACACCTGAAACACTAGAAGAACCACCTTCAGACCCCAAAACGCCGGATGAAACTCCATTTTCAGAAACAGGAGCATGCCCATCTACTCCATTTCCAATATCTCCAGATGAAATATTACTTGAATTCTGGTTATATAAATCCGGCATTATAGAACTGGAAGGCTCACTAGAAGATGGCACATCAAGTGGTGAAAAACTATCAGGAGCACTCATAGGAGGAGATGACATAGGACCAGACATCATAATACTGGAAAGCACAGAAGTTGCTAATTCATCAAAAGTTGTTTTTCCTATATATAATATCCCCATTTTATCTCTTTTTATAGGAAAGGAAACTTGAGTTTGACCATCAATAGATTTACCTGTAATCCGTGCAAACAAGGATGGTACCAAATTAGTATTCTGCGTCGCAACTATTTCACTAGCCAAAAATTTTTGTAAATCATCAATCTCAACATTAACTTCACCAGAAGGCAATGGATCTCCTATTAAATTAGAAAATTTTCCGGAAATATTGAGATTAAAATCAGAATTTGATAATAAGAATCTATTTACATTTACATCCCTATTTTCAGTGATATCACTTTTATTAGAGTCAGCTTCACCATCAACTCCATATTCATTTTCCGGCTGAGGTATAGCGTTTTTTTCTGAAATTTTACTATTTTCAGCAGGAACATCTATTATATAATCAGTATTAACTACAAGGGTATACGGCTTAGTAACATGTCCAGCTTTCTCAAAAACAGCATCTCCAATATCTAGATTATATTTACCAACTATTTTTTCACTATCATCTGCCTTTTTTTCGCTAAGATAAAAAACAAACCCACCTATTGTAATCTTACTTTGATCTTTAGATGTTATAGCAACCCCTGAAAAATCATAAGAAATATTCATTGATTTCTGCTCTGGTGTAGAAACATACTGTAATGCTGGATTGCTAGGAAAATTAATTGTATAACTATAATTTTTAGTCCCCTGCTCATCAGAGCTACCTACTGATGCAGATTTTACTAAAGACGGCATCATGCCAATCTGTTTAGGTAAAGTTATATCATAATTAAAAGATTCTGTGCCACCGACATTGGTTTTTATATATGATACTAAAAACGGTTCAGAAAACTCTATTTTACCAATGTCATAACCGGCACTAGCGAAGTTAACAGGCTTATTCATCCCGACTATCAGCCTCTTAGGATTAAGCTGATCCAAAGAAACAATAACATTTTCCGTAGAAAACTTAAATTTCATCGGGCTACCATTTTTACCAATAACTTCAATTACAACATTACCTATGGTAGCTTGTTTTTTATATCCCCACCCACCAATTTCTATATTGCCATACGTCAGCTTTACATCTTGCTGATTTTCATCACCAATTTTAGATAACTCTGATGATAAATTCTGTAAAATATTTTCTACAACTCCTTTATTCATAAACAAAGAAGCCGTACCTACCCACACAACCCAAAGAACCGCAGGAAGAACCACAGCTGCTACCAATAGCATTGCAGGAATTTTTTTACCACAACATGAAATAGCCATATAAACCCGATCTTCTTAAGTTTGAGTTAGATTTTTTTAGAAATAGGATAGAGGGAAATGATAGTATTTTTTTATAATACAAACAACCAATTAATATAAAAAAATTGATGAATTATTTTTTGTCAATACTCATGTTTCTTGTTGCTGCCGGTAAGGTTACTTTGATTCCGTCCAAAGCATCCGTCATCATAATCTGGCAACCAAGACGAGAGGTATGGGTAAGCCCGAAAGCCAAGTCCAGCATATCCTCTTCTTCCTCTTTTGCCTCTGCTAATCTTCCATACCATACCGGATCAACAATAACATGGCAAGTAGAGCAAGCAAGCGACCCCTCACATGCGCCTTCAAGCGGCACTGAATATTTATGCGCTGCTTCCAGTATTGAAATTCCGCTTGGTACTTCTACGGTTTTTTCGCTGGCATCAGCATATACAAAAGTTATTTTTGGCATTCTACATTTCCCTTTATTTACTAAAACACATCCCCAACTTTTACCCCTTTTAGCGCAGAATTAATGGCTCTGTCCATTCTTCTTTCTGCAAAAGGCTGGGCAATGCGTCCAAGTTCTTGCACTTCAGCATCAATATAATCCCTATCATCACCAGCGGCGGCATTGCGCAACACAGCAACCTGCCTTTCTATTCTCCGCCATTCGCCTTCCAGCAACATATCCGCGTCTTGCTTAAGCGCAGAATCAAGCTCCATAATCGCCCTGTTGGCCTCCACCCTAGCTTCTACCAGCAGGCGTTCAGTTATATCACTCTTGGCATTTTCCATGCTCTCCAGCAACATTTTTTCCATCTGTTCCGGCTCAATCCCATAAGACGGCCTTACAGAAACAACCTGCTTTTTGCCTATAGTTTTTTCTTCGGCGGAAACGGTAAGCAAACCATCCGCATCCACAGAAAACGTGACATTCACCCTAGCTATACCGGCAGGAAGTGGAGGGATGCCTAAAAGCTCAAAATTAGCCAAGGAACGATTATGTCCTGACATTTCGCGCTCGCCTTGTACTACATGAATTTTAAGACCGGTTTGTCCATCCTGATATGTGGTAAATTCTTGCGCCATAGACACAGGAATAGGCGTGTTGCGGTATATAAGTTTTTCTGTAAGTCCGCCCATTGTTTCTAGACCCAATGATAGAGGGATTACATCCAGCAGCAAATTATCTGAGCCTTCCGTCAACCCCTGCGCCTGTAAAGCTGCACCAATTGCCACTACCTCATCCGGATTAACATCAGTCAAAGGTTCTTTGCCAAAAAATTTATGCACTTCTTTTAACACTAAGGGAACACGGGTTGAACCGCCTACCATCACCACTCCTTTAACCTCAGAAATAGTAAGGTTTGCATCCTCCAACGCCTGCTCACATACCGCGATAGTTTTTTCAATATATGGATAAATAATCCCTTCAAAATCCATGCGCGATAAGATTATTTTTTGACCGGCATAATTAATTTCTGTTTTATCAATTTCAGTAAGTTTATGCTTGGCTTCACGCGCTATCGCCACCAATTCCCCAACTTGCTCACTGGCAAGCGATAATTTATTATTTCCGATTTCACCAAGTATCCACGCTGCCACCGCTTGGTCAAAATCATCACCGCCCAGCGCGGTATCCCCGCCAGTTGCCAACACTTGAAACACTCCTTGCTCTAATTTCAGCAAGGAAATATCAAATGTACCCCCGCCTAAATCATAAACTGCGTAAATCCCCTCTATTCCTTTATCCAGCCCATAAGCAAGGGCCGCAGCAGTTGGCTCATTTACCAAACGCAGCACTTCCAGGCCCGCCAGTTTAGCAGCATCCTTAGTGGCAGTGCGTGCTGCATCATCAAAATAAGCCGGAACAGTAATTACCGCTTTTGTTACTTCCTTACCGATAGATTTTTCTGCATTAACTTTAAGATGACGTAAAATATCCGCCGATATTTCAACTGGCGTAAGCTCCCTACCCCCGACCTTCAGACGCACCATTCCCGAGTTATTTTCCGCTAGGTCATACAATGAATTATCAAGGATTTTTTTTATGTCTTCTGCACCACGGCCCATCAAGCGTTTAATAGATGAAATCACATTTTTTTCACCACGGTCACCCCGCGCTTTTGCGCTATAACCAACTTCAATATTACCGTCTTCTGCGTAATAAACCACCGATGGTACCAGCGCATGGCCATGGATATTTTGCAGCACTTCTGCCTTGCCATCACTGGCAATCGCCACCGCGCTATGGGTTGTACCAAGATCAATCCCGACCGCTGCCACATCAGAATGCGGCAAGGGTGTTTGCCCCGGTTCATGTATTTGTAAGAGGTTCATAGCTTGTTATTCTACACAAAGTATTAAATTAATTACGGTCTTCATATACAAAGTCATTTCCATCAAATCCAACTAAAATGAGATCATCCTTTTCATCATCACCATCAACATCAAATAAGTATCCATTTTTAATAGAAAATCTTTTCCCATTCTTTAATTGCATTTTTTCATTATATATACGCTTATAATTGCCATTTCTGTTAATATAAACTGCACTTCCATTAGCATTAAAAGTATCTACCTGATAAAACTCTATTAAATTTCCGTTAGATAATTTTGCTTCTCCTATCCTTGTGAAAAGACATGAACCATCTACCATTATAATACTCTTACCTTCAGCTATATATCTACCATCCTGCAATAGAGAAAAGTTTTCATCCGCAAAAACATATTTATCACACTCTTCTTTTTGTAATTGCTTAGGAACATCAAGTGAATCATATCCATAAACTAAAGAACCATTATCAATCTTAAATTTTTCTGGTGACTTAGCATTGGCATAAGAGCTAAAAACACATAATATAATTAATAAAAATACAATCTTGAAAAACATAAAACTAAATCCTTTTTTTATTATTTTCTTCTGATATTTTCATCAAATATCCGAGCCGCAGCGTTTCCTGCGCCATTTCCAAAAATTTAGAGGTTTTATAATACTCCGCAACCAGCTTTTGTGAATTTTCTATAAGTTTTTCTATTTCAATATTTTTAATTCCGTTCTCACGCAACTCCATAATTTCCATAAGCAACTCTTGGTTTGGCTTTATAGTATCTGCATCAGTACCTACTACCACTCCCTGCAATCGTAACAGATGTTGCGCTCGCTTAAGGGAGTTTTTAAGGATTTCATAAGCTTGATTTATGTCAATGGATTTCTGCAAAGCCGCCATTTTTTCTGCTGGTGGTTTACCAACAAATCTATCAGGGTGATATTGCCGCTGCGCCTTGAAATAAGCAACTTCTAAAACTGAAATATCCAGATCAAAAGCTGGAGAGATAGAAAAAATTTCAAAATATGAAGTCATTAGAGTACCTGTATAAACTCGCTTTGGCAAAAAAGCGTGAAGCGATGGATACCGAAAAGCATGAGTTTACTCTTTATAAACGACTTGCTTTGAGGAGGCTCCATCGCAAGCAGACTTGAAGTCAAAGTAGAATTATATAGGTTCTCATTAGACATGGAAGCTTTCGCCACAACCGCAACGGCCTTTTTCATTAGGATTGCGGAATACGAAGCCGCTTTTAAGTTTTTCTTCAACAAAATCCATTTCAGTGCCAAGCAGGAACATAACTGCTTTTGGGTCAATGATAACTTTCACACCGTCTTTTTCTATAACATCATCAAACTTATTGATTTCATCGGCATATTCCACCGTATAAGAAAGCCCAGAGCAACCACGCGAGCGCACTCCCACCTTCACACCAGCTGAAGGTTTGCCGCGCTTTGATAGAAGCTCGTTAATCCGAACTACTGCCGCATCTGAGATTGTTATAAGGGGAGCAGCCATAATTAATAAACCTATGCAGCGTTTTGCTCTTTAACATGTTTATTTTTATAGTCTTCAATCGCAGCTTTAATAGCATCTTCCGCTAAAACCGAACAATGGATTTTTACCGGCGGCAATGATAAATGTTCGGCAATCTGTGTGTTTTTTATGGTCATCGCCTCGTCAATGGTTTTACCTTTTACCCACTCAGTAACCAAGGAGCTGGAAGCAATGGCAGAACCACAGCCAAATGTTTTAAATTTCGCATCGGAAATCATTCCTGTCGCCGCATCAACTTTTATTTGCAGCTTCATAACGTCACCGCAGGCAGGAGCACCAACCAGACCGGTTCCTACATCTTCATCATCTTTTGCCAAAGAACCCACATTACGGGGATTTTCATAATGATCTATCAATTTTTCACTATATGCCATTTTATTCTCCTATTAGTGAACAGCTACTAATGAGCTGCCCATTCAATTTTTGAAATATCAATTCCTTCTTGCACCATCTCCCAAAGCGGGCTCATTTCTCTAAGTTTACCCACGCTGTTTTGGATTAGATTTATTGCGTAATCAACTTCTTCATCAGTTGTAAAACGCCCAAAACCAAAGCGGATAGAAGTATGAGCCATCTCTTCATTTATTCCCAAAGCACGCAACACATAAGACGGCTCAAGCGATGCCGAAGTACAAGCCGAACCACTGGAAACAGCGAGGTCTTTTATCGCCATAATCATTGATTCACCTTCAACATAGGCGAAACTCAAATTCAAATTCCCCATCCAGCGTTTCTCACGGTCACCATTGAGATAAACATCTTTCATGCCGTCTAAAGTTGCACTGGCAAATTTATTAAAAATACGGCGCACATGCTCTGCATCTTTACCAATATCCACTTTGGCAATGGCTGCCGCCTCACCAAGCCCTACCACTTGCGGGGTTGGAAGAGTTCCACTGCGGAAACCCCTTTCCTGCCCACCACCTGAAAATAGTGATTCAAGGCGAATGCGCGGACGGCGGCGCACATAAAGCGCACCAATTCCTTTTGGCCCATAGCATTTATGCCCAGAAATGCTCATAAGGTCTATATTCATCTCTTCTACATCCAGCAGGATTTTTCCGAAGCCCTGCGCCGCATCAGTATGGAAAAATACTCCGCGTTCACGACAGATTTTACCAATTTCTGCCAGAGGTTGGATAACGCCAATTTCATTATTCACCGCCATTACCGAAACCAGCAAAGTGTTATCTTTTATAGCTGCTTTCAAAACTTCTAAATCAATAATACCATTTGATTGTACAGGAAGATAAGTTACTTCAAATCCCTCCTGTTCCAAATGGCGACATGAATCAAGCACACATTTATGCTCGGTTACTGGTGTAATTATATGATTTTTTTTATCCTTATAAAAACGCGCTACACCTTTAATGGCAATATTATTGGATTCGGTAGCACCGGAAGTAAAAACAATCTCTTTTTCAGTAGCACCTATTAAATTCGCCACTTGTTCTCTGGCTAATTCACTAGCAGCCTCTGCTTCCCAGCCATAGGCATGACTGCGCGAATGCGGATTACCGAACTTTTCAGTAAAATACGGTAGCATTTTCTCTAATACACGCGGATCCATAGGCGTAGTCGCCTGATAATCAAGATAAATCGGTAATTTCATTTCTTGCCTACTGTATAAATTTTGCGCGGAAATTAGCTGTAAACCCGCTAACAATCAAGTCCAATATAAGAAACTTAATATACCAGACTATTTTAGTCAACTATTATAATTTTATCTTCCGCAAACGCAGGGAATTTACAATAACTGAAACAGAACTAAATGCCATATCCTCACTGGCAATTACCGGACTTAACAAAATACCCCAAAAAGGATATAATATACCGGCGGCAACCGGCACAGCTAATATGTTATAAATAAAGGAAAAAAACAAATTTTGCTGTATATTTTTCATTGTCATACGACTAAGACGACGAACACGGACAATTCCGAACAAATCTCCTTTAACAAGCTTTATCCCTGCACTTTCCATTGCCACATCAGTCCCTGTTCCCATGGCAATGCCTACATGCGCCTGTAAATTACGTACTATCTCACCCTTACGTTCCGGCAAAACTTCTGCTTCAAACTCATCAATTCCCAGCTTACTTGCAACCGCCTGCGCAGTTTCCTTACTATCGCCTGTAAGCATTACTATCCGCAAACCTTACGCTTTTAACTGCTGCAATGCCTCAGGCGTAGTAATTTTTATAGGATCTGAAACCACAACACACCCCGCAGCTTTACCAGAAATCGCCACAAACATTGCTGTTTGTCCAAGTAAACGCAATTTCTCTGCTTTTTCCATAAGCGGCTTAATATATATGCCAAGAGAAGAAAATAACGCCGCGTTTCCTAACGCTACATTATAACCGTCAACAATTCCCTGCACACCTTTACCAGTAACTGAAGCAAAACCATTCACCTCGGCAAGCTCTATCCCCTGCTCTTTCGCAGCCTGTATAATTGCTGCTGCCAGAGGATGATCGCTATCATTTTCCAGACTTGCTGTTAATTTCAACACTTGTTTTTGCTCAAATCCTACAAGCGTTATAACTTCTGTAAGTTTTGGCTTTCCCTCAGTTAACGTCCCTGTTTTATCAATAATCAGCGTATCCACTTTCTCCATAATTTCCAGTGCTTCAGCATCCTTAATCAGCACTCCGGCAAGCACTCCTCTTCCCGTATCAGCAATAATAGACATAGGGGTTGCCACCCCCAAAGCGCAAGGACAAGCAATAATAAGAACCGCCACCGCATTCACCATGCTATAAGCAAGTTTTGGCTCTGGCCCTAATATATACCACGCAAAGGCAATAATTATCGAAACAGCAATCACTATCGGCACAAAATATCCGGAAACAATATCTGCCATCCGTTGAATCTTCGCACGGCTGCGCTGCGCTTTCGCCACCATTTCCACAATTCTTGCCATCATCGTTTCAGTGCCAACATTCTCTGCCAGCATTACAAATCCGCCCGTGCCGTTTAAAGTCCCTCCTGCCACCTTATCACCCGCATTCTTTTCTACCGGCATAGATTCGCCAGTAATCATAGACTGGTCAACGCTGCTACAACCTTCCGTCACCACCCCATCCACAGGTATTTTTTCTCCTAGGAGAACACGAAGAAAATCACCCTTTTGCACTTGTGAAAGATGCACATCTTCTTCTACGCCACCTGCACGGATAATCCGTGCTATTTTCGGTGCTAAATCCAAGAGCAAACGAATAGCATTGCTTGATTCTGCGCGTGCTTTCAACTCCAACACTTGGCCAAGTAAAGCCAGTGTAGTAATTACTGAGGCTGCCTCAAAATAAATATCCAGCTTTATACCACCGGAAAAAATCAGAAGCCGTTTGCGGAAACATTATTATCAATAAGCTGTATATATACGCTACTCCGATACCAAGGGCGATCAGTGTAAACATATTCAGACTACGGCTTTTTATAGAATCAACCGCACGCATAAAAAACGGCCACCCACCCCATAACACCACAGGAGTAGCAACCAGCATCTGCACCCATTGTGAACTGTTAGAATCCAACCATTCATGAGAGAAATTAGGTATAAAATGCCCAACCATAATCAAAAAAGCAAGCGGAGCAGATAAAAAAGCCAACACCATAAAGCGGCGCATCATATCCTGTAATTCTGAATTATCCACTTCATCTAAAGAAATTACCTCCAGATCTAAAGCCATACCGCAGATCGGGCAATTTCCCTTACTTTTCTGACGTACCTGCGGATGCATCGGGCAGATATAATTAGCTTCTGCACCAACTGGAACAGGTTTTAATTCAGATTTTCTATGGCTGTTATGGCAACAATCCCCGTGAGCATGTAAATCTTTTTTATCATTGTTCATAACACCCCTAATTAAAAACTTGCGACTTTAATTATTTACTATAAATGTAGCAAAATAAAATTCTTTATTTGATTTGGGCAGAGTATCATGTTTCACAAACTTTTTGGCTTAACTTCATCTGATATGGCAATTGACCTTGGTACAGCAAATACGCTTGTATATGTGCGTGGGCGTGGCATCGTACTGAACGAGCCTTCTGTTGTGGCAATGAAGGATGAAAGCGGCATGATGGTGCCATATGCCTTTGGTAATGAAGCAAAACTAATGTTAGGCAGGACACCAGCAAAAATTGATGCTAAACGCCCACTTAAAGACGGAGTAATTGCCGACTTTTTATCTGCCGAAGCAATGATTAAACATTTTATCCATCAAATACATAGCAGCAACAGCTTTATCCGCCCCCGCCCTATGATTATTATCTGCGTACCATCGGGCTCAACGCCTGTGGAACGCCGTGCCATTCAGGAATCAGCGGAAAACGCTGGTGCCCGCGAAGTATGGTTGATTGAAGAACCAATGGCTGCTGCCATCGGCGCAGACCTTCCTGTAACTCTTCCAACAGGTTCTATGATCGTGGATATTGGCGGCGGCACAACCGAAGTTGCCGTACTTTCCCTCGGCGGCATCGTATATGCCCGCTCTGTGCGGGTTGGCGGTGATAAAATGGACGAAGCCATTATTTCTTACATACGCCGTTATGCGAATTTGCTGATTGGTGAAACCACCGCTGAAAAAATTAAAAAAGAAATTGGCGCAGCCTGCGCTCCTGAAAGCGGTGAAGGCAAAATGATTGAAATAAAAGGGCGAGACTTATTAAACGGTGTACCAAAAGAAATCACTCTATCTGAATACCAAGTGGCAGAAAGCCTTGTAGAGCCGGTAGGCCAGATTATTGAAGCGGTTAAAGTTGCCCTTGAATGCACCCCTCCTGAATTATCTTCTGATATCGTTGATAAAGGTATCGTACTTACTGGCGGCGGCGCAATGCTGCGCAATCTTGACCTGGTTCTTTCTAATGCTACCAGCCTGCCGGTATTTATCGCTGACCAGCCGCTAAACTGCGTAGCCCTTGGCTCAGGCCGCGTTCTAGAAAATCCGGAAAAACTGAAACATGTATTGTTTAAGCAGGAATAAATAGGCTAAATCCCAACAAACCTAAACTCGCTAGAACGAAAGCGAAAATGGCTATTTTTTAAGAACCGCAGCGGAGCGTATATTTAATACGTGAGCAGCGGAAGCATAAGAAATAGCCATTTGCAGCGAGCTATAGTAGAGTTTAATCTTCGGCCTCTATATTTTCGTCACCAAATGACATACCTTCTTCACTTTCAACGCTCGCTTGCGGTACGTTTACGTGAGAAGCAGCATCTTTGAATGCTTCTTCTACATCAGCAGGTATTTCCTCACCTTTGGTAAGAAGTTTTTGGTCTGCAATATCAGAAATAGGGCGTTTGAAGAAACTTTGTATAAGATCTTCCAGAATCACCGGTAATTCAATAGTTTTATCAGCTATTTCACGCAAAGACACTACTGAGTCTTTATCATTATCACGGTCAACAGTCAGCGGATTACCAGAAGTAATTTGTTTAGCGCGCTGTGATGCCAGAAGCACTAAATCAAAACGATTAGGAACTTGCAATACGCAATCTTCAACTGTTACACGTGCCATAATTTCGCTCCTTGCGGTTACTCTATTTTATTGAAAGACTAAGTTTTCTATAGTAAAACCACCTTCATTGCAAGAAAGTTTTATATAAAAAATTATATAATTTTATGGTTGAAATACACAATATGCTGGAAAGAAACGATAAAAAACTCACCCGACCGGATTGGATTAGGGTAAAAGCCCCTGTATCACGCGAATTTCAATCCACCCGTGATGTAATACACAGCCTGAAACTAAATACTGTTTGTGAAGAAGCCGCCTGCCCGAATATCGGCGAATGCTGGAGCCAGAAACACGCAACTGTTATGATAATGGGTGATACCTGCACCCGCGCCTGCGCTTTCTGCAATATCAAAACCGGCGTACCAGGCGCACTTAACCCGCATGAACCGGAAAATTTAGCGCAGGCAATATCACAGCTTAAATTAAAACATGTGGTGATAACTTCAGTTGACCGCGACGATCTGGAAGATGGCGGAGCAAATCATTTCGCCCAATGTATCAGCGCAATCCGCAATCGCTCCAAAGACACAACTATTGAAGTTTTAACACCGGATTTCCTGCGCAAGGAACATGGCATTGAAATAGTAACCAAAGCCCGCCCCGATGTTTATAACCATAATATAGAAACTGTTCCAAGACTTTATAAAACCATCCGCCTCGGTGCGCGTTATTTTAACTCCCTGCACCTGCTCAAAACCGTAAAGGAAATTGAACCGTCAATTTTCACTAAATCAGGGATAATGGTAGGTTTGGGGGAAACTAAAGAAGAAGTTCTACAGGTTATGGATGATTTGCGTTCAGCCGATGTGGATTTCATGACCATTGGGCAATATCTGCAACCAACGCCAGCCCATGCGCCGATTGACCGTTATGTTACACCGGATGAGTTTGAATATTATGCCCGTCAGGCAAAGGCGAAAGGTTTCCTGATGGTTGCCTCCTCGCCGCTTACCCGCTCCAGCTACCACGCCGGCGATGACTTTGCGGAAATGAAAACAGCAAGAGAAAAGATATTGGCGAGCAATTAGCAAATGCCTCTTCACACCGAGCAGCAAATATCACCCTACAGTCCACAGCAATTGTTCAATTTAGTAGCTGATATTGAACAATATCCTAAATTTCTACCGTGGTGTCGCGCAGCAAGGATAATCGAGCGCAAGGAAAATGAATTTTTAGGCGAGCTTATAATTTCTTTTGCGCATATGTCAGAGCGTTATACCTCCCGCGTAAGCCTTACCCCGCCGCAAGAAAATACAGAAGCATCTATAGATGTTGTTATGGTAAAAGGCCCTTTTAAACATTTAATCAATGGGTGGAAATTCACCCCCATTAACGGCGGAACCCGCATTGATTTCATGCTTGATTTCCAGTTCCGCTCTCATATTCTGGAGAGATTAATCGGCTCGCTTTTTAGTAAAGCCACTACCAAAATGGTTTCCGCCTTCAAAGCCCGTGCTGATGAATTATATAAAAATGACAGAAATTAAAAAATTAAATCCCCACACCTCACCAGCCCGCGTTTTAATCATCGCAGGATCAGATTCCGGCGGAGGTGCTGGAATACAAGGCGATATAAAAACCATAACCTGCCTTGGTGGATACGCGGCAACCGCTATAACCGCCCTCACCGCCCAAAATACTTTGGGTGTATTTGATATTCATGATGTACCGGAAGATTTTATCGCCAAGCAAATTATTTTAGTGCTGGATGATATTGGCGCAGATGCGCTAAAAACTGGAATGCTGAATAAAGAAAGCGTAATTAAAGTCGTAGCAGATACAATCTCTGCCTATCCGCACATTCCGCTTGTGCTTGACCCTGTGATGTTTGCCAAAGGTGGGGCAGCACTTTTGCAGCCCTCTGCCCTGTCGTTGCTTAAATCACGACTTATTCCTATGGCGACAATAATTACCCCCAATATTCCAGAAGCAGAATATTTAGCGGAAATGGAAATTAAAACCGTAGATGATATAAAAATTGCCGCAAAAAAAATCCTCTCCCTTGGCTGCAAAGCGGTACTGCTCAAGGGTGGACATCTGGATGGTAAAATCGTTACAGATCTGTTACTTACAAAAAACGGTGAAACTATTTTTGAACAACCCCGTATCAACAGCAAAAATACACATGGTACTGGCTGCACCCTCGCATCTGCCATTGCTACGGGAATAGCGCAAAAACTCTTGCTTAAAGAAGCAGTTATCAGGGCGCGCAGCTATGTTTTAGAAGCCATAAAAACTGCTCCCAATATCGGCAAAGGTCACGGCCCGCTAAATCATGGGCATAATATAAAGTAATTTTAAGATGTAATTGATAAAATTAATCTAAAATGCCGTATAATAAAATATTATTATAAAACAATAAGATATTACCATTGCAAATAGTATTTTTTATTGTAATAAAACTGTCATATAAAAAGACGCGAAATCTTCACAAAATTGTCATCCTTTTTTATATAAAATAAGCTATGATGAATTAAATAACGAAACAACCGCAATAGAAATGCGAATATTTTTAGGAGTTTATATGTCAGAATTGCCAGCAGGTATAAGTAAAATAACACATTCTAAGGAATGTGCGTGTAATGTACCTGTTAATCAAGATGTGGTATTTAAGCAAATTCTTGCCTCAAATAAAAGCATTGAAGCTAGTAGTTCTATTCCTCGCAAAACTGGGCAAAATGAAAATAGTCGTTCTGCCTAATTCTTTCTAAACTCCAACCCTAAAGCCCTATAGCTTTCAATATCTTCTTTCCAGTTCGGTTTTACTTTTACAAATATTTCTAGGTGTATTTTCTTATCCAGCATTTTTTCTAACTCGCGGCGGGCAGCGATGCCTACCGCTTTTATCATAACCCCTTTGTCACCAATTACAATTTTCTTCTGACCTTCGCGCTGCACAAGTATTGCCTGCGAAACTTTTACAAAATTATCACTTTCTTCCCATTTTTCAGTTTCCACAAAAATTGAGTAAGGTAACTCCTGCTCCAAGCGTAAAAAGATTTTTTCCCTTGTTATTTCTGCCGCCAGCAAGCGCATGGAAATATCGCTCATTTGCTCCTGCGGATAAAGCCATGGATGGACAGGCACTATTTCAGCAAGATGCTTGACTACATCACTGACACCATCACCATTTTTAGCTGAAATCATAAATATCTTAGTAAAATTACCGCGCCTATCACAAGCTATCGCCAAATCAAACAATTTTACTTTTTCCAACACATCAACTTTGTTGATAAGCAGGTAAACAGGTTTTTTGATATTTTCTTTCAGGCGGTCAATAATCTGCAATGTATTATCGCGCAACCCGCTTGTTGCATCTAACAATAACAGCACAACATCAGCATCACCAATACCCGACCAAGCTGCCTGCACCATAGCTTTTTCAAAATTTTTACCAGCATCAAAAATCCCAGGCGTATCAATAAATATCAGCTGCGAGCCTTCATGCACGCACACACCGCGAATATTAAAACGGGTAGTCTGCACCTTAGGTGTGACGATAGAAACCTTTCCACCAACCAATCTGTTAATCAGGGTGGATTTACCAGCGTTCGGCTCACCAATAATTGCTATTAAACCACAGTGTTTTTCAACATTCATAATTCAATCTTTCTAACAAAATTCTTGCAGCTTCCTGCTGTGCTACCCGTTTGGAAGAAGCTTTGGCAGAGGCAGGAGCATATCCCTTAACAGTTACCTCAATCGTAAAAACCGGCGCGTGCGCTGAGCCGGAAGTAGCAACTACTTCATAATTAGGTAGCGGCAGACCATCTCCTTGCGCCCATTCCTGCAAAGCAGTTTTTGCATCTTTCGGGGCAGAAGTAACATTTTTTGCCAGATCCTTCCAACGCGGTATTACAAATTTTTCTACTTCTTCCAAACCACTATCCAAATAAATAGCTCCAATTAAAGCTTCAAGCGCATCTTCAAGATTAGAGGAATTATCACGGCCACCGCCTTGTACCTCACTGGTTGCCACATTCAAAACATCACCAAGACCAATATCTCGTGCTACCTGCGCCAGAGTTTCTCCACGCACCAGATCCGCCTGCCTACGAGCTAGCTCACCTTCCTTCTCATTTGGAAATAAATCATAAACTATTCTCGCTACAATCAACGCGATAACCGCGTCTCCTAAAAATTCCAATCTCTGGTTGTTTTCTTTTTTAGCAAGACTAGGATGAGTAAGGGCACGCCTTAGCAATTCACTATCATTAAATTGATAGCCGATTCGTTTTTGCAACTCTTCCATTAGTTTAGAAGATTAAAAAAACGGTCAAAACGCATAGCAGAAAACCAACTAACCGGATTAAAAAGTTTTGCACTGCCATCTGTTGAAAACCAAATTATTTCAGCCCTGCCAATTAAATTTTCTGCAGGTACAAAACCGACATCAAAACGACTATCACTAGAGTTATCACGATTATCACCCATCATGAAATAATGCCCCTCTGGAACAATAAATTCAGGTGTATTATTAGCAAAAATATATTTTTTTACTTCATCCATGCTGGCAATATCAGGATTAGGCATATTTTCCTTCAAAATCATTATCAGCTTATTTTCAGGTAACATCTCAGCATAACGCTGTATAACTTTCACTTGATTATCTTCTTTATCCGAAAAATCATCAACTAGTTGGCGTTCTAGTTTTTTTCCATTGATATAAACAAAACCGTCTTTCACTTGTATCCTGTCATTAGGCAACCCTATAACCCGTTTTATATAATCAGTTCGCGGATTTGGCGGATAACGGAAAACTACAATATCACCCCGTTTTGGTTCATTCGCAAATATACGTCCTGAGAAAAATGGCAATCCAAAAGGAAAGGAATAGCGGCTATAACCATAAGAATATTTAGAAACGAATAAATAATCACCAACCAATAAATTGCTTTTCATTGAACCGGAGGGAATATTAAACGGCTCATAAGCAAAACTACGAACTGTAACAGCAAGAATTACAGCAAAAATAATAGTACGGATGGTCTCATCCCAAGATGCTTTTTGTTGCTTCTTTCCACTAGTTTTCAGTATAGATACCTCTGAAGCCATAAATTATTTCCAAGCAGGTTTGCCAAGGTTAAGGTGCTGTTCTTTTACCACAGCACCGACTGCTGCACCAACTGCTCCACCAACTACCGCACCGGTTACAGGATTACCGCCGATTAAAGCACCACCAACCGCACCTACACCCGCACCAATTCCGGCACCGCTCAATGCACGTTCACTCGGCGCAGTACCACAAGCGGAAAGCATCGCAATCGCAGAAATAGCAAATATTATATTTTGCATTTTTTTCATAAAAATTACCTTAAAAATTAGTTTTTGGCTTTATCAACCAATTTATTTTTAGCAATCCACGGCATCATGCCGCGTAGTTTTGCGCCAATAGCTTCAATCGGATGCTCGGCTTGCAAACGGCGTGTTGCCTTAAACGATGGTTTGCCTGCCTTATTTTCCAGCATCCAGTCACGAGCAAAACGACCAGATTGAATATCAGCAAGAACGCGCTTCATCTCCACTTTTGTTTCAGGAGTAATTATGCGCTTACCAGTCACATAATCGCCATATTCCGCAGTGTTGGAAACAGAATAACGCATGTTAGCAATTCCACCTTCATAAATTAAATCCACAATCAGCTTTCCTTCATGCAGGCACTCAAAATAGGCCAGTTCCGGAGCATAACCAGCTTCAGCCACAGTCTCAAAACCAGCTTGGATAAGA
>CAUJIB010000057.1 GCA_963205245.1 Pseudomonadota bacterium | reverse complement strand
CTAGTGTTGTTAAAAAAAGTCCAAGAACATAGATTTTCTTTCTGACCACACCTTGGTTACTAACTATGAATGTTTTTTATACAGTAGCTTGCGCCAGACCATATTTATTATGTGGTCTGGCGCAAGCTATGGATAGAATTTTACTTACTCATATCATGGTAAGTATCCATATCCATAGTACCTTCGGATTTATCCACCAACATGGTAATCAGAGAATCACCAGTAATATTTACTGTCGTTCTCATCATATCTAAAATACGGTCGACACCCGCAATAAGGGCGATACCTTCAAGCGGCAATCCAACGGAAGATAGTACCATACCCATCATAATCAGCGAACCACCGGGAATACCGGCCGCACCGATTGAGCCAAGAGTTGCGGTCATTACTAGGATAAGATAATGCTGGAAATCAAGCGCAATGCCGTAAGCCTGCGAGAAAAACAACGCACAGATGCCAAGATAAATCGCAGTACCATCCATATTGATAGATGCGCCAAGGGGAAGTACGAACGAAGTACTGCTTTTAGAAACACCGATTTTTTCATTTACTACGCGCATAGCGGTGGAAAGAGTGGCTTTACTACTGCTCGTAGAGAAAGCAAGCAATTGCGGTTCTGCCATTTTACGGTAGAACGGTAGCGGCGAAACACGGGCGAATACTAAAACCATAATTCCAAATAACAGGTATTGAGTAAGTAGTGCGCCAGTTACAACTCCAACCAATTTCAACAAGGCTATTAATATATCAAACCCTTGAGTACCAACTACCCAAGCGGTCAGGGCAAACACACCATAAGGTGAGAATTTTATAATGGTTTCAATCATTTTGAATACCACATAAGCCGCTGACTTACAGAAATCAGTTACATTCTGGACTTTTTCACCAAGTGCATTGAGGGTAACCCCCAAGAAAATTGCAAATACTACAACCTGCAGAATATGATCTTCCACCATAGATTTGAAAATATTGGTAGGAACTATATCCACAAAAATCTGTATAAGGCTTACTGTTTTTGGCGCAGCAACCGCAACGCTACCTGCCTGCGCTTTAAGCGAGGAAAGATCCACTCCTACACCGGGGTGAAAAAGATTTCCGAAGGTAAGGCCGATTACCACTGCAAAAGCACCTGTCATCAAAAATGCTGCAACTGATTTAAGCCCGATGCGTTTGAAAGATTCCGCACTGGTCATGCTGGTTATTCCGCTGACCAGTGAGAAGAAAATCAGTGGCACAACCACCATTTTAATCATATTGATAAAAACTGTACCAATAGGCTTGATATAGGTAGTTAGGATTTCTTTGCCATCGACAGAGAGGGGATTATCTGCACCAATTTTACCTATATAGAAACCAAAAACTATTCCCAAGAGCAAACCAAGTACCACACGAAACCATAATTTAGAAAACAAAGATTTATTAGGCGTGACCGCAGAAAAAGGTTGCTTTGGATTAGTCATGTCTTTTTAGTCCCCCGCTATGTTATTATTTGTATTTTATTGGTTATAGTTAGTTAGACGGAGTCAGTCTTTTACAAATAAACCGCCCTTACGTCAATAATAGCTTTATGAAGGATTTATGACAGCTTGATAAGTATATTAACAAATATCAAAACATTTTAATTGCAACACTTAACCCTTCTTTGGTTGGGATAATGGTCGCATTATATTTATTTTTATCGGCTAAACGCTCGTTAAACAGGCGCATCCCCTTCCATCTGGCAGGTGGAATGCCATCTGGCGGCCTATCTTCTGCCACCATTCCTGCCAATAATGTATTATCCGCTATAATAAGCCCACCCTTGCGGATATTATTTTCAGCCCAATCCAGATAAGCCGGATAGCTGATCTTATCAGCATCAATAAATACCATATCAAACGGGGCTTTTTCTACCAAATCCGGTAAAATTTTATGAGCATCACCAGTAAGCTGGGTTATTTTCTTACTACACTCTGAGAGAATAAAAAAACCTTCTGCCATTTTTACATGTTCAGGGTCTTTATTGATAGTATAGATATGCCCGTCTTCAGGCAAGGCGCGTGCCATCCATATTGTTGAATACCCAGCCAACGTACCAATCTCAACTATTTTTTTTGCCCCATGTAATGCTATAAGTATTTGCAGCATCCGGCCTTCTTCTGCACCAACCTGAATTGCAATGTTACGTTTTTCCAGTTCTGAACTTATGCTTACAAGCAATTCATCAGGCTGAGCATAAAGATTATGAATATATTGTATTGATGGAGTAATAATATTGCGGGGCATGATAAATAATAATTTTTTATATTTTTGCGCTCAGCTTATTGACATAACATATATTTTTATAAATTATACAATAATAATTTTTGTGTCTTACCAAGGGAGAAGTTTTATGAAAACAAGTCACCTAGCTTCTCTTTTATGCTCCACTATTCTATGTTTTTCTTTCCCTACCTTCGCTGATGAAACTTCTATAACTATATATAGCAAAGCGAGTGCTGGCGCAATTGACCCGAATCTTTACCGGCCAATAGCCGGACAAGCTGCATATAACGGCATGAATGTCCCTGGTTATGGTGTAGTTCGTCAGATACGCGAAGTAGAGTTGCCAAGTAAAAACAGCGTGGTTAAATTCAGCGATGTAGCAGCTTATATAGACCCGACCACTGTACAATTCAAATCCCTAACCGACCCAAAAGGCACAAAAGTTGGGGAACAAAATTATCAATTTGATCTAGTTAGCCAGCAAAAACTATTAGAAAAATATATAGATAAAAAAATTACAGTTGAAAAACTTGCTGGTGATAAGCCAGAAAGCGTAGAAGGGACATTATTAAGTACACAAGGCGGGTTAACTATAAAATCAAATGATGGCTCCATTAAAACTGTAAATAATTATTCCAGCCTTTCCTTCCCTGATTTACCGAATGGTTTGATTACCAAACCTACTTTGGTTTGGAGTATTTTTACTGGGCAAACTGGCAAACATAAAAGCGAAGTAAGTTACCAAACCCAAGGTATCACTTGGTGGGCAGATTACAATCTTACATATAGTGATGGCAAAGATGCCAATAGCGGAATGATAGATTTTAATTCATGGGTTTCTATAATAAACCAAACCGGCGCAACTTTTAATGATGCCAAATTAAAATTAATGGCGGGTGATGTACAGCGCGCAGAACCAAATTTATACGCTGGCAGGGCAACGGCAATGAAAGCCAATATGGCTATGGAAATAGCAGCCCCCAAAGCTCCATCTTTTGCTGAGAAAGAATTTTTTGAATATCATCTTTATACATTGGACAGCCCTGTAACACTTCCGGATAATTCAACCAAACAACTGGAATTAATTCCGGCAGCAAACAATGTACCTGCTGAAAAAATCATGGTATATAACGGTACCCAATCACAATATTGGGATTATAGCGGAGTATATATAGACCGTGGTTATGGTATAGATAATAGCAATAAAAAAGTTGAGGTTTTTCTTAAAATTCTAAATAAAAAAGAAAATGGCTTGGGAGTCCCGCTTCCTGCCGGAAGAATCAGGGTAAACCAGCGTGATGCTGCTGATGGCAGTTTAGAGTTCATCGGCGAAAGTGTAATAGATCATACTGCGCGCAATGAAGAACTGCTTATCAAGCTTGGGAATGCCTTTGACATAGTGGGAGAGCGCAAACAAGTTACTTATACTCTTGATACTACTAATAAATTCGCCGATGAAGAAATTGAGATAAAAATCCGTAATCAGAAAAAACAGGCGGTAAAAGTAAAAGTTGTTGAAAATCTATATAGGGCTACTGGTTGGAAAATTACAAATTCCAGCGACGAATATACCAAAGAGAATGCGCATCAAATAAATTTTATGGTTGATGTCGCTCCGGAAAAAGAAAAAATTATTAAATATAAAGTACATTACACTTGGTAGTAACTACCCTCTCGGCAAAATAAACTTTAACCTTGCACCCTTCTCTCCATTTTCAGCAAATATTTTGCCGCTATGTCCTTCAATAATTTTTCTACTGATGGAAAGCCCAAGCCCTGTTCCGCCAAGCATACTTCTTTTGGTTTTACTGCTTTGGGTAAATTTCTCAAATATTGTTTCTAATTCATCTTCAGGAATACCACCGCCTTCATCTTCAACACAACACAGTAAAGATGCCCTTACCAAACCTTTTTCCAGCAGATATTCATCTGATACAGTAACAGTAATTATTCCGTTTTCAGGTGAGAATTTAATAGCATTAGAAATCAGGTTTACCATAACCTGTATAAGCTTCGGCTCATCCATTGATATGTGAGTATCCTTACTTGCATAATTTTTTATCAGCTGTAGATTTTTTGCTTTGAGTAATGATTCCAATTCAATCACTGCATAATCAACAATTTTTACAAAGTCCCCATCCTTCAGATTAAATCCCATTTTACCTGCTTCCAGCTTTTCAAAATCCAAAAGATTATTGAGCAAGGCAAGAAGCCTATTACCTGCTGTTCTAATATTAATTAGATACTTACTGAGCTTGATATCGGGATCTTCACCTACTATTTTTATGCCCATATTAGCGTAATTCAAAATAGCATGCATCGGTGTCCGCAATTCATGCGACATATTTGATAAAAATTCCGACTTGGCGATAGTCGCCCTCTCTGCTTTTTCTTTTTCTACAATTAAATCAACTGTCTGAATATCAACCATTTTTTGTAAATTATCACGATGCTGCCTTAATTCATGTTCTAATATTTTACGTTCTGTAATATCTTTCAAAAGACCAACAAATAATGTTTCCTGCTCATGGATTAATTTGCTTAGTGTTATTTCAACTGGGAATATTTCCCCATTTTTTCTTTTACCTTCAATTTCACGATTAACGCCAACCATACTGGAATTTTCTTTACTAAGATGGCGTTCCATATAACCTTCATAATCACCGGTAAAACTCTGTGAGATAATTACAGACATATACTGACCTATTATCTCTACCGCGCTATAACCGAATATTTTTTCAGCCGCCAAATTAAAATCCAGTATCCGACCTTTGCTGTTTATCACTATAATGCCATCTCCAGAACTATCCATAATAGACTGTAAATAATCGCTTTCTTCTTTAAGTGCTGTTTCCAGACGTAATTTTTCTAAAGAATTGAGACGGAATGATTCCACTCCCCGTGCCATTGCCCCTATTTCATCCTGAAAATCAGAACTTGGGACTACGGTATCCAAATTACCGTTGGTAATAGAAGTTATAGTTTTATAAAGGCGGTTAATAGGAGTGGTAACGCTGGTAGTCAGGAAGAAAAATAACCCTAACCCTATAAGTTGAGCCAATGCATATACGATAAATGTTTCTAATTTTTTCTGCTCATAATAATCAATGCGTGCTATAAGCATTACATTAAGCTCATCCAGTGTCACGTGGTTCATTTTTACAAAGAATTTGCGGACATCACAAATCATTGTAAAAAATTCTTTAGAGCTGATATCCTTGCCAATATAAGCATCATTCAGCATATTGATAACAGATTCTATTTTCTTTTTATATTCAATAACTATAGGCTGCATAGTGGGAAGCAATGTCGCGCTAATACCGTAAAAATTTTTATCCTGACGCAGTGCCGATTCTATATTGGATATTACGCTATCAAACTCCACTTCCTTTAAGAAACGTCCGGATATTTTTACTTCGCTTCGTAATTCCTGTGTTGCTTTTTCACCAAAAACTATTGATGGATACAGTTTATAAGCTATGTCAGATATACGCTTTATAGAGTTTGGTAATTTATTTACCGATACATCCATAAGATAATAACTATCAAGATCCGGATCCAATATTAAACTGGAAGCATCACCAATATTAGTTATCATCTGACCGATATTTTTGAATATAGTAGTATAAACTTCATATTTATCATTACTATATTTCTTTATATCATTCCAGTTTCCCTGCAGTATTTTAGATATCGGTTGTTCTGATAAAAGTTCATTACCACCGTTATCCATGATTTTATGGATGAAGCGCAAATCTACGCCGAATTTGTGATCTACTATCTCTAACTCTGCCAATAATCTATCAATATCCGATGATTGTTTAGCATATTCTTCAGCCCTATCCTCACCTCCAGCAATACTTATCCTAAGCAGTCTGTGATTAGAAAGTGCAGCTAGAATTTCTATAAGCAGCCGTTCATATTGAACACCTTTTACTTCCTGTTCTGCCAATATTATATTACGGTTTATATTATCAATAGTGGAATAAATAAGGACTGACAAAGGCACAGCAAAAGCAAGCACAATGCTAAACAGGCGGGTTCGGATAGAAAAACGATGTAAATATAATATAAAAGAACTATCAGTTTTCATAAGCATCGCTCTATGATTTTAGTACAGCATATTACGCTAATTTTAGTTACATGCTATAAAATACTTGTAAAATCAGACTTGTTATATACAAGTTTTAGTTTGGAACAGCCTACACATAAAAAAAGGAAACAAAGTATGTTTTTTAGTAAAAGTTCTGAAGCACAAGATGAAATTAAAGCAATAAGCAAATCACAAGCAGTGATTTATTTTGAATTAGACGGCACAATTCTTGACGCTAATGACAATTTTCTAAACGCTATGGGCTATAGACTATCTGATATAAAAGGCAAGCATCACAGAATGTTTGTTGATTCCTCACATGCACAAAGCATAGAATATAGTGATTTCTGGAAACGTCTTAGCCGTGGAGAATTTATCTCTGCCCAGTTCAAACTCTTTGGTAATGGCGGCAAAGAAATCTGGATTCAAGCCTCTTATAATCCTATATTAGACAGTAACGGCAAACCATATAAGGTGGCAAAATATGCAACTGATGTAACAAAAGAAAAATTGGAAAATGCGGACTATGAAAGCAAAATTACCGCTATAAATAAAACGCAGGCGATCATTGAATTTAACCTTGACGGAACTATTATAACTGCCAATCAGAATTTTCTTATAACAATTGGTTACAGTTTTCCTGAAATAAAAGGCAAACATCACAGAATATTTGTTGATGAAAACTATGCAAAAACAACTGAATATCAAAATTTCTGGGCAAAATTAAATCGTGGTGAATTTGACTCTGGTGAGTATAAGCGCATAGCCAAAGGCGGAAAGGAAATCTGGATTCAGGCTTCTTACAACCCGATTTTAGACATGAATGGCAAGCCTTTTAAGATTGTAAAATTAGCAACCGATATAACAAAAGAAAAACTTGCCGCAGCTGACACAAAAGGGCAAATTGAGGCAATTAACAAAACGCAGGCGATAATTGAATTTGAACTTGATGGTACAATTGTCAGTGCCAATAATAATTTTCTTTCCGCGATGGGCTATTCCTTATCTGAAATAAAAGGCAAACATCACAGCATGTTTGTTGAGCCTGTTTTTGCCCAAAGCACAGAATATAAACAGTTCTGGGAAAAATTGCGCCGAGGTGAATTTGAATCAAAAGCTTACAAACGCATTGCCAAAGGCGGAAAAGAAATCTGGATTCAAGCTTCATATAACCCGATTTTAGACATGAGTGGCAAGCCTTTTAAGATCGTAAAATTTGCAACAGAAATTACAAAAATCATAGAAACGGCAAATCTTGCCGAAAAAGCAACCGGCAATGTCCAAAGCATTGCCGCTGCGGTTGAAGAACTATCTTCTTCTGTGATAGAAATCAGTAAAAACATGGCTCTTTCTAAAGATGCTACCAAAAATATCATAGATAAAACAAATATTTCCAGTGCGTCTACAGAACAGTTAGTGGGAAGCATGAAATCTATGGAAGCAATTGTTGAATTAATCAACAATATCGCTGGACAAGTCAATCTTCTTGCCCTTAATGCCACCATTGAAGCAGCACGAGCTGGTGATGCAGGCAAAGGTTTTGCAGTGGTTGCCGCCGAAGTTAAGAATCTTGCCACACAAACAGCAAAAGCAACAGAAGACATCGCCAAAGAAATTGCTTCTGTGCAATCAATTTCGGCGAATGTTGCAAATGGGGTAATAGAAATCACCAATGCGGCCAATTCTGTTGATCAATATGTAACAAGCGTGGCAAGCGCAATGGAAGAACAAAGTGCTGTAACAAAAGAAATCTCTGCAAATACTCAGAGCACTTCAACAGCAGTCGCTGAAATAGCTAATAGGATCAGGAAACTTTCTACGTCTACATAACAAACTCTATAGTTTAATTTTGAGCTAGAAAATCATTATATATTGATGTAGCTTACCACAAGTTTTGTCATTAATATTGTTTTGATTATTCTGGGGCTGGTTTTTGTATGCTTAATCCTTTTGTAGAATTTTTTGCTGCTATATTACAGATTTACCTCATCTGCGTTATTACTTGGACAATTATAAGCACCCTGATTTCATTCAGAATTATCAACGGATTCCAGCCATTTGTACAACGGCTTATGTATGCACTTGATAAACTTTGTGAGCCGGTTATGCGTCCAATCCGTAAATTTGTGCCGGATTTAGGTGGTCTGGATATTTCGCCGGTTATAGTTATATTGCTTATAACCCTAATACAAAACATACTTTATACCTATTTTTACAATCTATAAAAAACCATGTTTCAGTCACTTTCTTCAAAACTAACTGGTATTTTTGGTAACCTGCGTAAGCGCGGTGTGTTATCGGAAGCGGATATTGATTCTGCAATGCGTGAGATACGCATAGCCCTTCTGGAAGCTGATGTTGCACTTCCTGTAGTAAAGGATTTTATAAATTCCCTTAAAGCAAAAGCCTTGGGTACTGAAGTTATCTCCAGCGTGTCACCGGCGCAGATGGTAATAAAACTGGTAAATGACCATTTGGCGGAACTGCTCGGGAGCGAACATCAGGCAATTAATTTATCGGCAATACCACCTGTGGTTATAATGATGGTGGGTTTGCAAGGCTCAGGAAAAACCACCAGCACCGGCAAGCTGGCACTCCGCCTTAAAAACAAAAATAATAAAAAAATTCTGGTTGCCTCGCTGGATATTTACCGTCCGGCTGCCCAACAACAATTAGAACAGGTTGCAGCGCAAGCACAAATCTCCTCACTGCCAATTGTTGCTGGCGAAAAGCCGACGGAAATTACCAGCCGCGCCCTTAAAACTGCACGCCTTGAGGGATATGACATCCTATTGCTGGACACTGCAGGACGCTTACATATTGACAATGAATTAATGGACGAGCTCAAAGCCGTAAAACAATTGGCAAATCCACTGGAAACATTGCTGGTTGCTGATTCCCTAACTGGTCAGGATGCCGTTAATATAGCCAAAACCTTCCATGAACAAGTTGGGGTTACGGGGATTATCCTTACTAGGGTAGATGGAGATGGACGCGGGGGTGCGGCCCTTTCCATGCGGGCAGTTACCGGACAACCGATCAAATTTATGGGGGTTGGAGAAAAGCTGAGCGAGTTTGAAGAATTCCATCCTTCGCGTATAGCATCACGCATCTTGGACATGGGCGATATTGTTTCTCTGGTGGAAAGAGCAGCAGAAAATGTAAGCGCGGACGAAGCCGAAAAAATGGCATCACGCATGATGCAGGGGCAATTTGATTTTAATGACCTGCTTGACCAGCTCCGCAAGATGCATAAAATGGGCGGGATTGGCTCTATGATGAAAATGATGCCGGGAATGGGGCAGATTAAAGATCAACTGGATGAAGCAAAGATAGACCCCAAAATGATGGCGCGTCAGGAAGCTATAATCCTATCTATGACAGCAAAAGAACGAGTCCACCCAAAACTCCTCAATGCCTCCAGACGGGTTCGCATTGCGAGCGGCGCAGGAGTTAGCGTGCAAGATGTAAACAAGCTCATAAAACAACATCAACAGATGCAGGATATGATGAAAAAGATTAAAAAGCTTGGCGCAAAAGGAATGATGCGCGGTGGCGGGCTCGGCAAATTATTTGGAATGTAACAAAGTCACGCCCCAACCATTTCCTTAGTGGATTTTTTAGCTGATTTTTTGCTCGCTGAAACCTCATCTTCAACTTCTTCCTCCTCAACCGGATCATCTATCAAAGCGGTTATTTCTTTTACCAAAGCTTTGATCTCCTGAGCGGCAACGCTTGATGGATCTAATTCGGTAGCGCAACGGCCTTCCATTAAGGCCGCGGCAAATAATACGCGGTTGCCCAGTGTTGTTTGTGACATTTCCGGAAGCTCTGCCGCAATAGTTTGCGCAAGGCGGGAATTAGCAGCTACACGGTTCATCACAACCCTTACCGGAATTTTTTCATTTTTAGCAAGCTCCAATGTTGCCTTGGTGGCCCATAGGTCAGTTGGGCTGGGCTGTACTGGAATCACAATTATATCAGCACTACGAATAGCGGTGCGGGCTTCTGTTTCGGTATGAGGCGGACTATCAATAATCACATAATCACAGCTACGGCGCAAACGGGTAACTTCGCCCCCTACCCGCCAGCCCGATACAGAAGCAAAAGTAAGTCCTGTATATCCTTCACCAAAACGCTCCTCACGGATTTTATGCCAATGGGTTAAGCTTCCTTGCGGATCAATATCAATTACGGCTACACGATTTCCTTTTTGGCTAAGAGCAACAGCTATATGTGCTGCTACCGTGGTTTTTCCTGCTCCGCCTTTTTGTTGCGCTACCGTAATGACTTTTGACATAACACCCCCAAAATTGTTTTTTATTTTATTATATTAGCAAATTTATACGCTAATCATAAATAAATTACAATAATATTGAAAAGCTTCGTACAATAAAATTGTTTCAAAAACAGACTATTATTTTTTCTTAAAATATTTGGTGCGGGCAGCGATCATATCCATAAGGGCAAGGAACACTCCAGAAACCACAAACACCACATGTATTATTATCATCCACCTGATATGGTGTTCCGGTGTTTTGCCTACATCCATAAATATTTTAAGCAGGTGGATTCCAGAAATAGCGACGATTGAAGCAATCAACTTTAATTTAAGGGTAGAAAAATCTACGCTACCTTTCCATTCCGGATTATCTTCATGCGTGTCGGTATTGATTTTAGAAACAAAATTCTCATAACCGGAAAAAATAACAATCAGCAGCAAATTTGCCGCCAGCGATAAATCAATCAATGATAATATGCCCAGCACCATATCATTTTGCGTAATATCGGGTAAAGCAGCAAACAAATGTACAAGTTCCTGCATGAAACTTATGAGCAGAAGAATAAGCGCACTCGCCAGACCCAAATACATAGGCGCCATTAACCAACGGCTGGCAAACAGGCCGCGTTCTATTAAGCTTTCCACCCGATGGACATGTTTTTTCATGGTTTTTCCTATTTTTTGTTGCCTAGACTATCTATAGCGGGTAATGCCATATTTCAAGTACAGGATAAACCTGAATAATCATATTAATTACCAAATCAGGGTCTGGAATCATGAAAAAACAGACAAACAAACCTATATCTGAGCAGGTCTTACTAGAGAAACTCGGGCAAATGCAAAAGCATGAACGCTGGCAATTACTTGAATCTCTTGGCTCCAGCTTGGATGGCCTAAATTCTGAAATAGCCGAAGAACGCCTACTGGAAAACGGTAAAAACATTGTAAGCGGAGATGGTCTTGCCGCTTGGTATATCCAGCTTCTGCATTGTTTCCTTAATCCTTTTAATGCGGTACTTACAATACTCGCCCTGATTTCATGGTTTACCGGTGACATGGAAAGCGTTGCCATGATGGCCATAATGGTGGTCATAAGCGTTGGTATTAAGTTTTTTCAGGAATACCGCTCAGGCATCAAGGCTGAAGAATTAAAAAACATGGTACGTACCAATGTCACCGTAAACCGGATTGACGAAGATGGTGTCAGCCGTAAAATTGATATTGATATGCAGGATCTGGTGGTTGGTGATATTGTACATCTTTCCGCAGGCGATATTATTCCTGCTGATGTGAGAGTGCTTGCTGCCAAGGATCTGTTTATTTCGCAAGCAATGCTCACCGGTGAATCGCTACCGGTAGAAAAATTTTCGGATATTATTAATACATCTTCAAGTGGGATGGATTTACCTGCTATCGGTTTCATGGGAACAAACGTGGTAAGCGGCAGTGGTTTAGTGGTGGTGCTCTCCACTGGGCTGGAAACTTATCTTGGATCACTGGCACGTACCATTACCGGCGAACGCCCGCAAACCAACTTTGATAAAGGTGTAAACAACATAACTTGGCTGATGATAAAATTTATAACAGCTATGGCACCTTTAGTATTTTTCATTAACTGGTTTTCTAAAGATGACTTAACCCAATCATTGCTGTTTGCTATTTCAATAGCTGTTGGTCTTACGCCAGAAATGTTGCCGATGATTGTGACTTCTAACCTTGCCAAAGGGGCTATTGCCATGGCAAAACGCAAGGTTGTAGTAAAACGCCTGAATGCCATCCAGAATTTCGGGGCAATGGATGTTTTATGCACTGATAAAACCGGTACACTTACCCAAGACCATATTATCCTGCATGACCATCTGGATATAGAAGGTGAACCTAACCACGAGGTGCTGGATTATGCTTGGCTCAATAGTTATCACCAGACAGGACTACGCAATTTGCTGGATGTAGCTGTAATTGATGAAGCAACAAAAGAATATCCAGACGGCAAGCATATTTCCGAGCTTAAACTCTGGCAGAAAATTGATGAAATTCCTTTCGATTTCCAACGCCGGAGAATGTCAGTTATTGTTGCTCGTCCGGATGGGGAGCATGTGCTTATCTGCAAAGGTGCAGTGGAGGAAATGCTTACAATCTCCAATAACTACATCCATAACGGGCAGGTGTTATCGCTAGATAAAGAAGCAAAAGATAAATTCCGCGCCATAGCTAATACTCTAAATGAAGATGGCTTCCGCGTGCTGATTGTGGCCTATAAAAATATTTCAGCAACACAGACTGTTTATGATAAGAGTTCTGAATCCACACTCACCATTAAGGGTTTTCTTACATTCCTAGACCCGCCTAAAGAAACAGCACGAGTGGCACTGGCTGCCCTTAAAGAATATGGCGTGGATGTCAAAGTATTAACTGGGGATAACGCTGTTGTTACCCGCAAAATCTGCCATGATGTCGGGCTGGAGATTAAAGGCGCGGTAGACGGTGTACAACTTGATAAACTCTCAGATACAGAACTATATGAGGTAGTAGAGAAAAATACTATCTTCGCCAAGCTATCGCCCATGCAGAAATCTAGGATTATCGCTGCCCTTAAAGCTGCCGGACATACGGTAGGCTTTTTAGGTGACGGAATTAATGACGCACCTGCCCTGCGCATCGCCGATGTAGGAATTTCTGTGGATACCGCCGCTGACATAGCCAAAGAAGCCGCCGATATTATCCTATTGGAAAAGAGTTTGCTGGTGCTGGAAGAAGGAGTGGTGGAAGGTCGCAAAGTATTCGGCAATATCGTTAAATATTTAAAAATGGCTCTATCCAGTAATTTCGGCAATATGTTCAGCGTAGTTGGTGCGAGTTTGTTGTTACCGTTTTTGCCGATGCTGCCTGTACAGATTCTTATACAAAATCTACTTTATGATATTTCGCAAATCGCCACGCCGTTTGATAAGGTAGATGATGATTACCTGCGAAAACCCCGCAAATGGGAAGCAATTGAGCTGAGAAGATTTATGTTATTTATCGGCCCTGTCAGTTCTATTTTTGATTATGCTACTTTCGGTGTGATGTGGTTTATTTTCTCTGCCAATACCACCGCCGAACAATCATTATTCCATACCGGCTGGTTTGTTTCAGGCCTGCTTACGCAAACTTTGATTGTACATATGATACGCACTGAGAAAGTGCCATTTATCGGCAGCCGCGCTTCTAATGCCCTGCTTATTTCCACCTTCATAGTTATGAGCATCGGGGTTATAATCCCTTACACCGCGATTGGTACCGCCGCGCAATTAGTGCCACTGCCAGCACCTTATTTCGCTTATCTGGCAGCAATTCTAATCGGTTATTGCTTGCTGGTTACCGTTATGAAGAAATGGTACATTAAGCGCTTCGGGCAGTGGTTGTAGAAGAAAGGATTAGGCATTATGGGGCTTGTGACCCCGCACTTGCTGCGGGGTCTGCGTCATTGTGAGCAAGCGAAGTAATCCAGTTCTTTATGGATGTTTAACTTCTGGATTGCCACGGAAAGCTCCTCGCAATGACAATTACAACTTAATTAAAGATTTTTAGCGGCAAAATCCCAATTCACTAATTTATCAAGGAAAGTCGCTACATAATCAGGACGGCGGTTTTGATAATCAAGATAATAAGCATGCTCCCACACGTCACAGGTAAGCAAAGCTTTTTGCCCATGCACCATTGGTAGGTCAGCATTAGGGGTTTTGGTTACTTTAAGAGTATCACCCTCCAGCACCAGCCACGCCCAACCGCTGCCAAACTGGGTAACGCCAGCCTGTTTGAAAGCTTCCTTGAAAGCATCAAAGCTGCCAAAATCCTTATCAATTTTCTTAGCCAGTTCACCAGAAGGCAGACCACCGCCATTTGGCTTCATTGAATTCCAATAAAAAGTATGGTTCCACACTTGCGCGGCATTATTGAAAATGCCAGCTTTGCTTTGGTCTTTTGCTGATTCTTTGATAACATCTTCAAGGCTTGCTGAAGCAAGCGGGGTATCTTTCACCAGATTATTCAGGTTAGTTACATAAGCCTGATGGTGCTTGTTATAGTGGAAGGAAAAAGTATTGGCGGAAAGATGCGGCTCAAGCGCATTTGGCGCATATGGTAATTCTGGAAGTGTAAAAGTCATAATACCCTCTCTTTTTTTTATTTATGTTGTTGATTAATACAGTATAGACTAGCTTACCCCCTCATATAGGGTATTTGAATGATTTTTACAACCACAGAAACGATCTCTTTAGTAAAGAGCCAGAGGCGGGATCAATTTCTATCTGCAATGTTTCTGCCGCCTGAGTTGCGCGAAGTAGCAATCGCCATATATGCTTTAGACATTGAACTGGAACATGTACACCATGTGGTAAAAGAAGAAATGATGGGGCATATCCGCTATGCATGGTGGCAGGAAGCGGTGGAACAGCTAATACAAGAAAAAATGCCGCGTGAGCAGCCATTACTGCAAGCACTTGCAAAAGTCACAATAAAGCTGGATTTTTTAATGCCCATAGTCACGGCTTACCGTGAACATTACCCGAACCCGCCAGTTGAAATTGAAAAAATTGTGCAAGAAGCTGTGGAAAACGCCTTAACCTCTTATCCTTCACATAAGGGAATAAAAAAATGGCGGAAAGCCACTGCAATTATCAATAAACATCGCAGAGAATACGGCTTAAAACACAATAACCGCCTGCTAGCCAAGCTATTGTTTGTTTAATTGTTACATCATAATTAAGTGCTTGCAAACCGCAAATAAAACTATATCTATCTTCGTCTTCTACTATCATTTTTTATAAGAGACTTTATGAGCATAAAAAAACAAGCGCTGGCTATTACCGCAATTTATCTTTTATCCGGTTGCGCAACTATTATCGACGGCACACAACAAAATATATCTGTGAATACCCCTGAAGCTTCTGGCGCAAAATGCCAGTTAACTGATAGCAAAGGTGCTAACTGGTATGTGGAAAATACTCCCGGTACAGCCAAGGTAGCCAAAGGAAATGGCCCGATGACTATCATATGTAAAAAAGACGGCTATAAAACAACTTCTATAAAAGTAGAGGAAAGCCTTGCTGCTCCATTACTTGGCAACGTGATACTCGGCGGCGGTGTTGGTGTGATAGTTGACGCAGCTTCCGGTGCTGCGCAAAATTATCCTGAAAAAGCTACCTTATGGCTAGAACCTTCAGCATGGCAAAGTGAAGCAGCAAAACAAGACTGGCTGAACAAAAAAGCGGCATTTGAACAAGCTGAAGCAAAAGCAAAAGAAGATTTGAAAGCATCTAACAACCCTCCTCCTGCGAAGCGTTATTAAGCCACTTCTGTTTGCCTACCAAACTGCATCTGGCGGTAAGAAAGCGCCTCGCCGACATGGGCATGGCTTACGGTTTCGCTTTGCTCCAAATCCGCGATAGTGCGAGCAACCCGCAGCACCCTTGTGTAACCGCGCATGGAAAGGCGCAGGGTTTCGGTAGCCTGCTCCAGCAGTTTCTTGCCTTTATCATCAGGAATGACAAAATTATGCAGTGCTTCACCCTGCAACTCTGTATTGGTGCGTTCATCCATACCAAGCACGGCAAAGCGTGTTTTCTGCAAATCCCGTGCGGCGGCCACTCTTTTTGCCACTGTTTCACTGGCTTCTCCGACTTTACTGCCCAGCATATCAAGGGTGGATACTTCTGCCACTTCTATCGCCATATCAAAACGGTCAAAAAGCGGCCCTGAAATTTTGCTTTGATACTCAACCGCACAGCGCGGAGCTTTATTGCAAGCTCTCTCTACATCGCTCAAATAACCGCAGCGGCAAGGATTCATCGCCGCTATTAATTGGAAACGCGCAGGATAAGTAACATGTGACTGCACCCGTGCTACTGAAACAGAGCCGGTTTCCAGAGGCTGGCGTAATGACTCAAGTACAGTGCGTGGGAACTCCGGCAATTCATCTAAAAACAACACACCGTTATGCGCTAGGGAAATTTCCCCCGGCAGGGCGCGCCTACCGCCCCCCACCATGGCTGCCATAGAAGCAGAATGATGCGGATCACGAAAGGGGCGTTGCTGCGACAATTTGCCGCCTTCTAATTTTCCGGCAATACTATTGATAATGCTGACTTCCAGAATTTCCTTGGCATCCAGCGGAGGTAAAATACTTGGAAGGCAAGAAGCCAGAAGAGATTTTCCTGCCCCCGGAGGCCCCAGCATAAGCAAATTATGCCCACCAGCTGCGGCTACTTCCAATGCCCTTCTTGCGGTATATTGCCCACGGATCTCCCGCATATCCCGCCCACGGGCTGAGGCAATCTGGGTTTCGCATTCCGGCTGGCTAAGTATCTGCGACCCTTTGAAATGGTTAACCAGAGCCAGCAATGATGCTGGAGCAAGAATATCCGAAATACCAGACCAAGCCGCTTCTGCACCACAAATTTTAGGGCAGATTAAACCGTTATCCCTAGACAAAGCCAACATCGCGGCTGGTAACGTTCCTGACACTGGCAGCAAACCGCCATCCAGCGATAATTCACCAAGGGCAATGTAATTAGAAAGCTCATCATGCGGCAGCACGCCCATACTGATAAGTAGCCCCAGCGCAATCGGCAAATCATAATGGCTGCCTTCCTTGAGAATATCGGCTGGTGCAAGATTTACAATAATCCGTTTAAGCGGCAGTGAAAGCCCCAGAGCATGAATCGCTGAACGCACCCGTTCCCGCGACTCCGCCACTGCTTTATCAGGTAGACCCACCACGGTAAAAGTCGGCATTCCCGACACCATCTGCACCTGCACATCAATTGCTTTTGCCTCAATCCCATCAAACGCTACAGTGGTGACATGTGCGACCATAGAAGTTAGCTCCATGCCCTCGCTAAAAGTTGCAAAGTTTCATGCAGGGGCAAACCTACCACATTGGAATATGAACCGGAAATCCACGGAATGAAAGCTTCGGCACTGCCTTGGATAGCGTAACCGCCTGCTTTTCCTTCCCACTGACCGCCTGCTATATAATCAGCAATCTGCTTATCAGTAAGGCGGTTCATACGGATATGGGTAAGACAGATTTCCTCATATTCCCTGTTATTTTTTATAATACATATTGCTGTATATACGCGGTGCCTGCGCCCCGAAAGCAGCCGCAAACATTTTTCCGCCGTTTTTTCATCTTCTGCCTTAGGCAGAATCCGCCTGCCGCACGCAACCACCGTATCAGCAGCCAGCACAATATTTTGCGGGAATTTAGGGGCAACAGCCCAAGCTTTCTGTCTAGCTATCCTCTTTGCATATTGGGTAGGAAGTTCTGCTTTTTGCGGAGTTTCATCAATATCAGCTGCAACCACTTCCTGCGGAACAATACCAATCTGCGCAAGCAGAGTCAAACGACGCGGCGAAGCAGAAGCTAAAACAATCTCATTATTTTTCACGGAATTTAACACGCCCTTTGGTCAGGTCGTATGGTGTCATTTCCACTATCACCTTATCACCAGCAAGCACACGAATACGGTTTTTACGCATTTTTCCAGAGGTGTGGGCAATTACGATATGCCCGTTTTCCAATTCCACACGGAAAGTCGCATTGGGAAGCAGCTCAATAACCCGCCCTGGAAATTCTAATAGTTCTTCTTTTGCCATAACATCCTTTACACAATATACTAACTAAGCACCAGCCTTATAGCATTGGCATTTGCAAATGTGAAGTAGTTAAAAACTATAACCTTCTTGGTTTACGCGGATCGCGGAAATCAAAGAGTTTTTTATCAATTTTTGCCCCAAAATTGGCATTATTCAAAGAAACTGTGGTTACCTGACCATTAGTATCTGTTACTATCATATTGCGGATAAGCAGCGGTTTATCAGAAAATTCCAATACTAACTGACCATCTTTCGGTTTATCATGCTGAGCCACACCGATGCGGATTGTACCGGCGTTTTCCGTGAAAGAAATCACCCCAACATTATTATCAAAACGGATTTTATCCTGAGCCAAAAAACCTATCAGGGTAGAATCAAGCGGAATATGGCTGATTTGCTCCAGCTCATAATCATAATATATCATCTCCGAACCATTCGCTACCATCAGAATGGGTGTTGGCGGGTTATATTGCCAGCGCATCCGACCCGGGCGCTCAAGAAAGAATTTTCCACTGGAAAGTTTGCCATCCGGCGCGACTTGAATAAATTCCGAGGTTATAGTGGTAAGACCACTTAAATAAGTTTCTACCCTTGTTATAGTTTTTTTATATTTGGCAAGCTCCGCCTCACTAAGAAAAGTCACAGGATTATCAATTCCTGCAAAACTGGCATATGGGGTTAAAACTAAAACTAATGCTAAAATAATCTTTTTTATCATGTTTACTCCAGTAACAGGCTAAAATTTATAAGGAAGGCTATTATAATACAACTATTTTTAGATAACCAACATTTTAATAAATTATTATTTTACAATATATTAATGATATATTACAATGTTTTCAAATAACAAATATCCATTGTCACAAAATTTTAACACCACAAAAACTATTAACATGTTAGATTATAGCGTGAAGTAATGATATTTAGCAGAGAATTAAAGATGGCATTTGATCCGAATAAAGCTATAGAAAATACCAAAAAGCTAACTGAAGCTGCACTAAGCGGTGTTAGAAACCCAATGTCTGAGCTTGTATCTGAGGCCTTTTCCCAAGAACAGAAAAACGTAGCGAATGCCGCAAAGATGGCTGGAGAAGATTTATCGGCTGCCGAAATAGATAAAAGGACAAAAGAGGCTGTTGTAAAAGAATGGCTGCCAAGCTTCCAAAAGGACATGATAAACGCAGCTTCCAACGGCTTTGACCAAAAAAAACTAGACAATACAATGACTATCGGCAGCAATATTGCTGATGGCAATTTGTTTACAGCTGCATTTACAGCTTTTACCTCAAAGGGTAAAAATTATATCAGCTCTATTGTAGATACAGTCAAAGAATGGATGAACAGCGGCAATAAATCAATAGATAACCTGACCTCTATCTGGACAAAGCATACCAGCGAATCCAACTTAAAAGATTTCGCCCAAGGTATTGGAATAAAAGATAAAGAAAAATTTTTAGAATCAATAAACAACCCTTCAGCAGAAGCAATTGCTATTAAACCTGCTCCCCAAAAACAAGAAACGGAAGCATCTAAAATGGACTCATCCAAGCAAGAAAAAGCTGAGTCTGCTGGAAGCCATAAAAACGTGACGTTTCAATCTAAAAACGCAAATAACGCGATTCTTGGCAATCTTGCCAGTCCCCCTATAAGGGACGCCTCAGTTCTTCCAAGAGACTTGTTAGAAACATCTAAAGGATAATATCCCCCTTAGTCCCCTTACCTATACAAAATAAACTAGCTTACCTTTTTTGTTGCGTTATGCTTTTGCCTAAGGCATGTATTAACCTATCAGTTATATATACGGCACAAAAGTGAAGAGCTTTTGCAGGCAGTTTTATATTCACAAAACATAATTAATTAATCAACGACAAAGAGAATTATCATGCAGGTTACCGAATTAGAATCTAAAGGTCTTAAAAAGAATTTCAAAATCATCGTAGGTGCAGACGATATCAGAACGCGCACTGAAAGTGAATTAAAAGAAGTTGGTAAAACCGCGAAAATTGACGGTTTCCGCGCTGGCCAAGTGCCAATGAAAGTATTGGAAAAACGTTATGGCAAGGCGGTGCAGGCGGATGTTATAAAGCAAGTTATCAACAGCTCAATTGGTGATATTGTAAGCAAGAATAAATTCCGTCCGACCTACACACCACAAGTAGCCGTGGAAGATTACAAAGAAGGCGGTGAACTGGCTTTCAAAGTTGAAATGGAAATTTTCCCTGAAGTTCCAGAATTGTCTTTTGACGGCATTACACTTAAACGCAATATTTTTGAAGTTGCACAAAGCGATATTGACGATGCAGCAAAACGCATAGCTGAACAAAGCCCGCAATTTGTAGCACTTCCTGAAAATACAAAAGCACAAAAAGGCAATATCGTAAAAATTGATTTCAAAGGCAGCGTGGACGGTGAAGCTTTTGCAGGCGGCAGCGCAGAAAATTTTGACCTTGAACTTGGAAGCAACCAGTTTATAGCTGGCTTTGAAGACCAGCTGATTGGCAAAAAATCAGGTGATAAATGCACCGTAAAAGTTACTTTCCCTGAACAATATCCAAGCGCGCAACTAGCAGGTAAAGATGCCGAGTTTGAAGTAACTGTGAACTCAGTGCAAGAAGCAAAAACACCTGAGATAAACGAAGAATTCGCCACTTCCCGCGGCTTTGCTAACCTTACCGCTTTTCATGAAGCTATCCGCTCACAACTTGCCAGTGAATTTGATCAGGTAGTGCGTGACCAGCTAAAAAAACAACTATTTGATATACTGGAAAATAAATACACATTTGACCTGCCGGAAAGCATGGTAGAAATGGAATTCAAAACCATCTGGGAACGGGTAAAACAATCGCAGGCCGAAGGTGATGAATCACTACAGGGAAAAAGCGATGAGGAACTTACCGAAGAATATAAGCAGATCGCCCGCCGCCGCGTAACCCTAGGCATCCTGCTTGCAGAAATCGGAACTAGAAATAAAATACAGGTAAGCCGTGATGAAATTTCCAAAGCAGTGATGCAGCAAGCCCGCCAATTCCCAGGGCAAGAAAGAAAGATTTTTGAATTCTACCAGAAAAATCCTGACCGCCTTGAAAATCTGCGCGGTCCTATACTGGAAGAAAAATCAGTAGATCTGATCTTGGGTAAGGTTAAATTTGACGATGCAAAATTATCAATTTCTGAATTAATTGAAGTTGCAAAAAAAGAATTGGAAGGTGATGCGAGCGACGAAAAACCTAGCAAATCTGAAAAATCTAAAACAGCTTCTAAAACAAAATCAAAAAAGAAAGATTCAGAGTAATATTTTATTAACTTTTACCAGCTACTGCTTAAGGTTATATAGTGATATTAATTAATTGATTAGGATAAAAACAATGGCAGATATTCAAGATGTTTATGCAAACATTCTAGTTCCGATGGTTATTGAACAAACCAGCCGCGGCGAGCGTTCTTTTGATATTTATTCACGCTTACTTAAAGAACGGATTATATTTTTGATTGGTCCTGTAAACGATAATATGGCGTCTCTGATTTGCGCCCAGCTATTGTTTTTGGAATCAGAAAATCCTGACAAAGAAATTTTCATGTACATCAACTCTCCGGGTGGCGTTGTGACATCAGGTCTTTCAATTTATGACACCATGCAATATATCCGCCCGAAAGTTTCCACCTTGTGCTTTGGACAGGCTGCCTCTATGGGATCACTGCTTCTTACAGCCGGCGAACCGGGGCAACGTTATACCTTGCCGAATTCCCGTATCATGATCCATCAGCCATCTGGTGGATTCTCAGGTCAGGCAACTGATATTGAAATTCATGCAAGGGAAATTCTTTCACTAAAAGCACGCCTAAACCAAATTTATGTAAAACATACTGGACAGAAGCTTTCGCATGTTGAAAAGAATATGGAGCGTGATAATTTTATGACTGCTGATATGGCAAAAGAATTCGGATTGATTGACCATATTATTGAAAAACGCGGTGGTGAGGACGTTTCATCCGATAAGAAAAAATAATTATATTCTGCGCAGAACCAATTAAGGCAGGATTACAAGGAGAGTAAAGTGACGAAAACAGGTAGCAGAGAAACAAAAAATACACGCTATTGCTCATTTTGCGGCAAAAGCGAGCATGAAGTACGCAAACTTATTGCAGGACCAACTGTATTTATCTGCGATGAATGCGTTGTGTTATGCATGGATATTATCCGAGCGGCCGACAAAGGTGTTCTAGCTAAAGAAGGCGATGAGATTGCTAAACCTGCTGATATATGCAAAGTCCTTGATGATTATGTTATCGGTCAATATCAGGCGAAAAAAGTTCTCTCCGTTGCCGTTCATAACCATTACAAGCGTGTTTCACTTCTTGAGAAAAATGCCGATGTTGAACTTGCCAAATCAAATATTCTAGTGATTGGCCCTACCGGCTCAGGTAAAACCCTTCTCGCCCAAACTCTCGCACGTATTCTGGATGTGCCGTTTACAATGGCTGATGCCACTACCCTTACCGAAGCTGGTTATGTTGGTGAAGACGTCGAAAATATTATTTTACGTCTGCTTCAGGCTGCTGATTATAATGTGGAACGCGCCCAACGCGGCATCGTATATATTGACGAAGTAGATAAGATTTCCCGTAAATCTGATAACCCGTCCATCACACGTGACGTATCCGGCGAAGGTGTGCAACAAGCACTTCTAAAACTTATGGAAGGTACTGTTGCATCCGTACCTCCGCAAGGTGGACGCAAACATCCGCAACAAGAATTTTTACAGGTTGATACCTCTAATATCCTCTTTATCTGTGGCGGAGCGTTTTCCGGTCTAGAAAAAATTATTGCAGCCCGCGGTAAAGGAACAGCAATCGGTTTCGGTGCTGATGTACGCAGCAAAGAAAATCAACGCATTGGTGATTTATTTGCAAAAGTTGAGCCTGAGGATTTACTTAAATTCGGCTTGATACCAGAATTTGTGGGTCGCCTGCCGGTTATCGCCACCCTTACCGATCTGGATGAAGAAGCTCTTATTTCTATCCTCACTGAGCCTAAAAATGCATTGGTAAAGCAATATCAGAAGTTGTTTGAAATGGAAGGCGTACATTTACGCTTCTCTGATGACGCACTGAGGGCAATCGCTGGACAAGCTATAAAACGCAAAACCGGTGCGCGTGGATTGCGAGCAATTTTAGAAGGGCATTTGTTAGATTTAATGTATGAAATCCCAAGCCAAGAGAATGTTGAGGAAGTCATAATTAACGCTGATGTTATTGATAATAATGCTGCTCCGGTTATAGTGCGTTCTGATCAAAAAACAGCCAGTAAAAAATAGTCCTAATAAATATTTTAGATTTTTTTTTAATAACTGTAAGCAGCAAAAAAAATGTTATATGCTGTTATAGGGTTACTGACTGAATATTATTATCAGGCTAAAAACCCCATATTTCCTGCATTTTTTCTCAAAAACATGCGAATTTGTTATTTACATTTGTTTTTTTCCATGCTTGATTCAACGCGTAGCTTATATTTAAGCTGGTGATTTGAACGGTTCATTTCACCTTTACAAATATCAGTAGCAACTAGGGAGTAGAAAATATGAATAAAAATGAATTGATCGCTGAAGTAGCAGATAAATCTGATCTTACTAAAGCAAAAGCAGCAGAAGCAATTGATGCTTTTATCGCTGTAGTTTCTAAAGCTCTTTCTAAAGGTGATGAAATCCGCCTTGTTGGTTTTGGAACTTTTGCTGTTGTTCACCGCAAAGCAACTGAAGGCCGTAACCCACGCACTGGCGCAGTTATAAAAATTGCTGCTTCTAATAAGCCAAAATTCAAACCTGGTAAAGCTTTGAGTGAAGTTGTTAATAAATCTTCTAAGAAAAAAGCAGCATAATTCAGCTGCTTTTTCTTTAAAAAAAGAAGCGTTTAAGAAAAAATCTTAAACGCTTCTTTTTTTTTAACTCAACTATTGCAATAATAAAAAAAAGAGGGTAGTAAACTACTTCCGTTTTATAAAGGTTTCCTTGGAACGGGCGATTAGCTCAGTTGGTAGAGCATCTCGTTTACACCGAGAGGGTCGGGAGTTCGAGTCTCTCATCGCCCACCATCCTACGCTAAAGCTGAGGATGGTTTATACCATGGAATATAATAGTCCCTATAAGGGGGTGTAGCTCAGTTGGTTAGAGCGTCGGCCTGTCACGCCGAAGGTCGCGGGTTCGAGTCCCGTCACTCCCGCCATCATTATGTTTTACCTTTTGATAGCAGATAAACTAGGATATAAGCTATTCCGTTATTATTAAATCAAAACTATATGGGTATTTATGAAATTGCTCGTTCTTAATCTACCACGTAATTTTAGCGAGAACGATCTTGCAAAATTATTCAAAAAATATGGCAATATAAAAGCCTGTAATTTAGTGCTGGATACACAGACCGGCACTTCTAAAGGCTTCGGCTTTGTGGAGATGGCACTTGAACATGAGGCAGAAATTGCCATTAAAGAACTCAACGGCAGCACCGTAGAAAAGAAGAAAATCCGTGTTAAGGCTGCTGCTTAAACATGGTTGAAACACAAAAGAACAACCCGCTGCATGGAATAACCCTAAAAGAAATTCTAACCAAATTAGTAGAACAGCATGGTTGGGAGAAGTTAGGGCAGCAAATTGATATACGCTGCTTCAAAATTGACCCGAGCATTAACTCCAGCCTTAAATTCCTACGCGCTACCCCTTGGGCAAGAACCAAGGTGGAAGAATTGTATTTGCGCGGGATTTGAATATTCTGACTTATAAACTTAAAGTTGCAAGTTCCATAGCTAAAGCTCTAGATGACAACTGTTTTAATAAATACAAATCAAGTACTTAACTGAAAGCATGTAAAAAATATAATTGTCATAAAATCTTCATACTAAAATACTTATATTAATGATAATTTATTAATATGGATGATAAAAAACAACAAGATAGTTATTTCAGCAAACTCGGCAATCTTTTAAGCAATGACTTAGCCGTTGGTTTTTTGCAGTTTTTGCGTGGAGTTGTTCAACTCTCTGCGGCTGCTACTTTTGGCATGGAAGGAACCGTAACCGCAGCGGCGGCATTTTCTGGATTAACCTTATTTCGTAGCAAGCATGTAGAAAGACAAGCCAAGCAGAACTTACTTGATCTTTATTCACAAGAAGTATCAGTTATTACCAGTAAGCCTGTATCTGAACTCAAAATTAGTGATTTGGAAATTGCTGCCCGCCATAGACCTGATGGAAAGAAAAATGCAATAGCGTTAGAGTTGGGGGCAATTGATAAGAATATCAAAATCGGTCTGGCAACAAGTGTTATTAGTATTATTGGTATTGCTTCTTTGGCTACAGTAGCAGCTAACCTATTATCAACTGCCCTACTTACTGGTGCTGGCTATACCATTGCCGCTACTGCTTTCGGTGGAGTGAGTAAAATTATATCCATGAGTGCAGACCATATGGCTTCCAGTTTTAATGGCGGCAAAGCACAATATTTATTTAACGCCCATCTTAAAGAAATGGCTAAGCAAAGCCAATTTCGTAAATTAGAACCAGAGCAGGTTTTTTCTTTATTACTTAAAGCCAATCCTGAAATAGAAAAAGAAATAAAAAGCAAATATGCTAAAGATTATAACGCTCTTCCTATAGCTGTTAAAAGTACAATAGTAGATAGTTATGAAGACAAGCTTAGTGCAAAACATTTAACCGGAATGATAAACCGTGCTGAGATGAATACACAAGAACTGGGATTTATCGCTTATGGCAGCTCATCTGGCAACATAACAAAAACTTCTATTCAATCAGAACCTGCCATTATGCAAAATTATAATGATAGTGATTTAAGCCATGTAGCAAAGTTAAATAAACAACGTATGCAAGAAGCAACTTCGCGGGCGTTGCATTAGTTTATTAAATAGAGTTATTATAATTGAAAGATCTCTCGTTAACGCTAGAGATGACAATATAGCTGGATTGCTTCGCTGAGCTCGCAATGACGATTTGCTCATCCCACGCAAAAAGATTATAATAGTCTTCTATGAAACAATCCGCCCTCACATTTGAAGATAATAACCGCCCGCTGGCGGACAGGATGCGCCCGACCAGTTTTGAAGATGTGCTGGGGCAGGATCATTTGTTGGCCGAAGGTTCGCTATTTACTGGTGCTATCAAAAGCGGTAATTTTCCTTCCATTATTTTCTGGGGCAATGCCGGTTGTGGTAAAACCACTATTGCCCGTCTGATCGCAAAATATAGCGGCGCAGTATTCGTACAGCTATCGGCTATCTCCCATGCCACCGCTGACCTGCGTAAAGTGTTTGAGCAGGCGGAAATTGATAAAGGCGCTGGCAAACGCACGATACTACTCATTGATGAGATTCACCGCTTCAACCGTTCACAGCAGGATTTATTCCTACCATATATTGAAAACGGCACAATTATCCTGATTGGCGCGACTACGGAAAACCCATCACTTGAATTAAACTCAGCCTTGCTATCGCGCTGTAAGGTTCTGATCCTCAACCGCCTTGATTTAGTAAACCTTATAAAACTCACCTATAAAGCCGAAGAATTTACGGGCAAAAAACTGCCGCTGGATGAGGAAGCAAGAACCACCTTATGCGCGATAGCTGATGGCGACGCACGCTACCTGCTCAATATGGTTGAGGAGCTGCTGGAAATAGCCAAGCCAATTAATAGCGAGGAATTGCTGCGGCTTATTCAAAAACGCATGCCGATTTATGATAAATCGCGCGATGGGCATTATAACCTTATCAGTGCGTTGCATAAATCCCTGCGCGGTTCAGATGTGAATGCAGCGTTATATTGGTTTTCCAGAATGCTCGATGGCGGGGAAGAGCCGCTTTATATACTGCGCCGCTTGGTGCGTTTTGCCTCTGAGGATATAGGCATGGCCGACCCACAGGCACTAATCCAGACTATCGCAGCAAAAGACGCGTTTGAATTTATCGGCGCGCCAGAAGGTTATGTGAATATCGCCCAAGCAGTGACATACCTTGCCACCGCGCCAAAATCCATCGGTGTTTACCGTGCTTTGAACAGTGCAATGGCAGACGCAAAGAAGAACGGCTCACTATCACCGCCAAAACATATCCTTAATGCCCCGACCAAGCTGATGAAGGAGATAGGCTATGGTGATGGCTATGTTTATGATCCCAACGCTAAAGACGGTTTTTCTGGGCAAAATTATTTCCCTGAGGAAATGCCACGCACAAAATATTACAAGCCGGCGGAGGCAGGTTTTGAACGCGATATTATAAAGCGGCTGGATTATTGGGAAAGGTTGCGGGCGAAGAAAGTGGAATAAGCTACTTAATTTAGCAATCAAACTGGAGTTATTTCCCTATAAAATTCCTGCATGGTTTTTTTAATATTATCCCTGACAACACGAAAAGCGTTTAATCTTTCTGCTTCAGTTCCATTTGCTGAAGCTGGGTCTGGATTAGACCAATGTAATTTTTTTGCTTTTGATATAATAACGGGACATATTTCTTCCGCACATAAAGTGATTACATAATCAAGATTATCTATAAAATCCTTATTTAAATCACTGATAGATTTTGAGTGATGGGAAGCTATATCAATATTTATTTCCTGCATGGACTTTACAGCCAAAGGATTAACCACACCAGAAGGTTGAGAACCTGCGCTTTGAATATTATAATCACTTCCTAAAATTTCTTTTGCTAAACCTTCCGCAATTTGACTTCTGGCAGAATTTGCCACACATAGAAACAATATATTCATCAACAGCATCCTTTGTTTTTTATCTTTTCCTGAGAATCATCACAACGTATCTTATCATATATAAAAGCAGCAAAAGCAGCCCCTAAACAAGGGGACAGGAAGTATATCCATAAATGCTGATATTGCCCTGAAATAATAGCTGGTGCAAGTGAGCGTGCAGGGTTCATTGAAGCCCCAGTAATAGAACCGCCAATAAAAGCGTCTAAAGTCACTATACCACCTATGGCGACACCTGCCATAATTCCTACCGCCCTGCTATCGGTGGCAACGGATATAATCACAAACATCAAAAAGAAAGTTAAAATAAATTCCCATAAAACCGCCTGACTTATCCCTGTATTAGGAATTGTTACACCAATATTTTCTGCCTCAGGCAGCAGGAAAACTAAAAATAACATCGCAAGCAGCATCCCCAAGAACTGAGCTAACCAATATGGTAAAGTTTCCTTCCATCCAAATCGTCCAGCCATAGCAAAAGCAAATGTCACAGCAGGATTAAAATGCGCGCCACTTATATGTCCCAACGCATATATCATCACGGCTACAACCATTCCAAATATAACTGGGATCATATAAACCGGCAGTAAATAGTGATGAATACTGTTTACCGCTATAGCTCCGCAACCAAAAAACACCAGCGCAAAACTTCCTAAAAATTCCGCTATAGATTTTTGTAGTAAATTTTTCATATGAAAATAAAATTTAATATTATGTGGAAGAAAATATAACACTATGCAACTTATAAATACATAGAATATATACACCCAATAAAAGCAGGTTTTGCGCAAGATTATCAAACGGCTGGATTATTGGGAGAAGTTGCGGGCGAGAAAAGGATATAACGAATGAATATTGAAATTATTCCTGCAACAGAACAGGACAGAATATTTTTTAGGAAAACACATCATATTGCATATAAAGAAGTAATAGAGTCAATGTTTCTATGGAATGAGCAGGAACAAGATAAATTTGCCGATAAAGATTTTAATGAACGCATCCCACATATAATTATTTATAAGGAAATATCTGCTGGTGTTATTGGATGGCAGGACAAGGCAGGTTTTATCTGGTTTGGTTCTATATTCATACTGCCAGAATATCAGATTTTAGGCATTGGTTCATATCTGGTCAGGAAATTTATTGATAAGGCTGATAGTGAAAGTTTACCAATACGGCTCCAGACTTTACGCAACAATGAAAATGCTAAAAAATCCTACGAAAGGCTGGGATTTAAAGTTTTATCTTCAGATAGCATACACTGGCAAATGGAATATAAACCATAAATATCTATACTACAGCCAATGCTTCCAATATGTCATTGCGAACGTAGTGAAGCAATCCAGTTCTTTCAGAATTATTTGCTCTCCTAGATTGCTTCGTCGGTTTTGCCTCCTCGCAATGACAATTATTGAGATACCAACCTGAGTACTATTACCTAATCGCTACTCCGCCTTCACGGCACTGGTGGCTTCTTCCATTTCAGCAAAGCTTGGTTGCATATGTGACGGTACTTGGGTACGCCCTATTTCCACAGAGACCTGCGGCGCCATTCCTTTCAGATGGGCAACCAGCACGTCACGGATAATAAAATAAAATTGCTGTTCTTCACTATGTATCGCCATATTCTTTGCAGCGAGCGGCCCTACAATACAATATGCCATAAACACACCAAGAAATGTTCCCACTAATGCACCGCCGATCATACCTCCAAGAACTTCTGGGGGTTCGGTAATACTGGCCATAGTTTTTACCACACCAAGTACCGCCGCCACAATCCCGATGGCAGGAAGACCATCTGCCATACCTTGCAGAGCATGTCCCACACCTGTTGATTCATGATGATGTTTTTCCAATTGCTTTTCAATTAATTCTTCAATCTGCATAGGATTTTCTAATCCCATGGTAAGAGTACGCAGCGTATCGCAAATAATATCTACTGAAAAATGATCATGGGCGATTTTAGGATATTGGCTGAAGATACTACTTTCATGAGGTTTTTCTATATGCTGCTCAACAGCTATCAGACCTTTAGATTTCATCAACTTACAAAGAGAAAATAGCAGACACAATAAATCTTTATAATCCTTCTTGCCAAATTTTGGTCCTTTGAAAGACACGATCATTTCCTTGAAGGTTTTTTTGAGAATCAAGCTAGAATTAGAAATCATATACGCACCGATAGCCGCACCTAAAATAGTGCCAAGCTCATGCGGAAGGGCATGCAAGATAATTTCTATCTTCCCGCCTGATTCGATATAAATACCGAATACGCATGCAAAAATTAATACTAAACCAATCCCAGGAATCATGAAAAAACCATATAAGAACTACTGAATATCCCAGAGATTACATGGTAAAAGCAAAAAAAAGGTTAAAAAAACCCTATATTATTATGCAGCAACGCCTTCTTTTGCCTCAACCACTCCCTTTATGGTACGGATTTTATCTAAGGTTGCAGGAGACAGGGAATATTTACCAGCCAGTTCAATTTCTGCGGTTTTTTTATCTATTTGTGCCAATAAACGCACGCTCGCCCCATATGGACTTGGAAGACCAAGCAAGGTATAAATTGATGGGATCGCCGCTTCATTATTTACAGTAATAAAAAATTTATCACTGCCACGGGATTTTTGCTGTTTGGAAATTGCATCATCAAGAGGTATGATATTTTGTGCAATAAGGCGAAGACCCGCCTCTTCACTTTTTCCATCAGCTGTTATAAATAATATCTTACCATTTTCTAAATTATCGCGCTGCTGATTAAGGAGCATTTCATTAAATACAGACACTTCAAAAATCCCGCCCGTGTCAGAAAGCTGCAGGAAGGCAAACCGCCCTTTATCAGAAACTTTAATTTTTTTACCGATTACAATGCCTGCCAGCTTCACATGGCGATATTGCGCGTCCAGTTTTTCTGCAAGCTGGTTTGACGTGGTAATAGCAAGAGAAGCAATCGCTGAAGCATAACCAGAAAGAGGATGTGCTGACAGGTAAAAACCAATTGCTGAAAATTCATGCTCTAATTTTTCCAAAGATGACCAATCAGAATTTTCCTGCATTTTCGGTTTATGCTTAACACCGGAATCCACCCCACCGAACAAGCTTACTTGCTGAGTTTCACGGTCACGGGCAGCAGCGGTGCCATGCGCCATAATCAAATCAATATTGGCAAATAACTGCCCACGGTTAGGATGCAGCGCATCAAATGCCCCTGCTTTTATCAAATGTTCAAGTGCCCTGCGATTTAAGGCTTCAGAAGGAACACGTTCGGCAAAATCAAAAATATCTTTATACACACCATTTTTTTCACGTTCTGCTACCAGCCCCACCATTGCCGCCGCACCTACGTTTCTGATAGCAGCAAGGGCATAACGTATGGCAAAATCACCATTTGCAATTAGCTTTTCAGTAGAAAACAATACCTCTGACTTATTTAAGTCAGGCGGAAGAACTTCTATGCCAAATTTAGCGGCATCTTCACGGAAAATACTTAGCTTATCAGTATTTCCCATATCATAAGTCATGGAAGCGGCAATAAATTCCACAGGATAATTAGCTTTAAGATAAGCTGTTTGGTAAGCAATCACCGCATAAGCCGCTGCGTGTGATTTATTAAAACCATATTCGGCAAATTTGGCAATGAGGTCAAAAATACTGGCTGCATCTTTTTTAGGGACAGAATTGGCAACTGCCCGATCCACAAAAATACCACGCTGCGCTTCCATCTCCGCCTTGATTTTTTTACCCATCGCACGACGCAGCAAATCCGCCTCACCAAGACTGTAACCAGCGAGTAACTGGGCAATCTGCATCACCTGCTCCTGATAAATAATAACCCCAAAGGTTTCTTTAAGAACCTGCTCAAGCAGCGGATGCTGGTAAACCGCTTTTTCTTCGCCGTGCTTTCGGGCGATATAAGTCGGTATGTTTTCCATTGGCCCTGGGCGGTAAAGCGATACAAGCGCGATAATATCTTCCAGACAGTCAGGTTTCAACTTTTTCAGGGTATCACGCATCCCCACCGATTCCAGCTGGAACACGCCCACCGTGTCGCCAGCCGAAAGCATTTCATAAGCTTTTTTGTCACCCTCCGGTAATTTCGTAAGGTCAATTTCAATGCCGCGTTTTTTGATAAGCTGCACACTGCGCGAAAGAACGGTAAGAGTTTTAAGCCCTAAAAAGTCAAACTTTACAAGCCCTGCTGACTCTGCGTATTTCATTGAATACTGCACCACCGGCATTTCTGATTTCGGATCACGGTACATAGGCACTAATTGCGCCAGCGGCCTATCACCAATCACAACCCCTGCCGCATGGGTAGAGGCATGGCGGTTAAGCCCTTCCAGTTTCAGGCACATATCCACAAGGTTTGAAACTGTTTCATCTTCTTTTATGGCTTCCTGCAGGAGCGGCTCTATGCCGATAGCCTGTTCTAAAGTTACAGGAGCCGCAGGATTATTGGGAACAAGTTTGCATATCCTGTCTACCTGCCCATAAGGCATCTGCAGCACCCGCCCTACGTCCCGAAGCACAGCCCGTGCCTGCAATTTTCCAAAAGTTATAATTTGTGCCACCCTATCCAAACCATATTTATGCTGCACATAATGAATTACTTCTTCACGCCGATCCTGACAAAAATCTATATCAAAATCGGGCATGGAAACACGCTGTGGATTCAAGAAACGCTCAAACAACAAACCATATCTAAGTGGATCTAAATCAGTAATAGAAAGCGACCAAGCAACCAATGAACCAGCACCTGAACCACGCCCCGGCCCTACCGGTATACCCTGCTCCTTACTCCAAGTTATAAAATCAGAAACTATAAGGAAATAGCCAGGAAATTTCATACGGATGATAACGTCCAGTTCAAATTCCAAACGCTCATAATAAGGTTTGCGTTTTTCTTCATCGTCAATATAGCCCGCCAAGCGAACCTCTAAACCTTTTGCCGCTTGAGAACGCAAGCTATCAGCTTCGCTCATACCCTCAATGGAAAAACTCGGCAAAATCGGATCATGTGATTGCGCAACAAAAGAACAGCGTTTTGCAATCACCACTGTATTTGCCAAAGCCTCAGGAATATCAGAAAATAATTCACACATTTCCTGTGCAGTTTTAAGGCGGTGCTGCGGCGTAAGCTTGCGCCTATTATCCTCGCCAACATAGGTCCCTTCAGCAATACATAAAAACGCATCATGCGCATCATACATTTCTTTTTTTACAAAATGGACATCATTGCTGGCAACCAATGGCAGATTATGTTTATAAGCCAAATCAATGAATTTTTGCTCTGTTTGCGCTTCTTCCGGCAGACCATGGCGAGTAATTTCTACATATAGACTGTTTGGAAATAATTCCTGCAGCTTTGTTAATTGTACTTCTGCCACCGCATCACGCCCCGCAAGCAGGCTTTTTCCCACCGCACCATATATCCCACCGGTAAGAGCGATTAACCCATCGCTATACCCCTCCAAATCAGCTATTGTAATTAACGGTGCAACCTCACCAGCAGGTGCAAGATAAGACTTACTCACTAATGCCAATAAATTCTGCCAGCCCTTTTCATTTTGTGCGTACACTGCCAATTGGTCAGGCTTTTGAGTAGTTGTGTGGCGTGTATCCTGTGAATTTTCTGGCTTTATTTGCAGTACACAACCTAGAATCGGTTGCACTCCTTCTCCCGCTGCCGCTAGGGAAAATTCCAGTGAGGCAAATAAATTACCTGAATCCGCCACTGCCACCGCGGGCATTTTCTGAGCTTTGCACCATTTTACCAATTCCTTGATATGGATTGCGCCCTCAAGTAAAGAATAGGAACTGCGAACGCGCAAATGTACAAAAGATACAGTCATTACAATATGTTGATTGTCAAAATTTATAAGTAATAATAATTAGTTATTAACGACCAAGGTAATCCAAAAACAGCCGTTAAGTCACCAATAAAATTTTATTGTATAAAATTAACCAATCTGTTAGTTTGTGTAGGCAAAAAGAAGCCAGCATCCATTTATACCTCCAGCAAAAAATATAGTAAAGGTAAGCATTATGGCAAATATAATTGGTATCCGCGTTATAGAATCTGAACAAAAACCACCACACGGTGCAGTGTCAGGCGATAAAGAAAAAATAGAGGCACAGGCTCATGACATGATGACCACCCTGCATAATATCAGAAATAGCTCCGACAATAACATAGTACCTATAGTTTCTGCCCCAGAGGATCATCATCAGGAACACGCCCTTACGACGGCAATTACAAATGACTTACTTGGCATTAAAAATTTCCGCTTAGAAATCGCGGTCGGAAAAGCAGGGAAAAAAGATGGGGTAATAGGAACTTTAGAAATAAATGAAAAAACTATCGCGAATTTACAAAAAATATTTAAGCAGGTAGAAATAGAAACAGAGAAAAAACAACCAAAATTAGGCTCAAGCGATACCAGAGAAGAAGCACAAGCAGAAATTATAGAGCCATTCAAAAAAGAAATAAAAGCATTAGCAGAGCAAAGCATTATCGCAGAAGCCACACAGCAACAATCCCTTCCCATAGGAAAAGCAAAAGCAACATTAGGGAAGTAATTTAATTCAAGGAATTTGTATGGTAGATTTTTTTAAGAATAATCTGGTTGTTACTCCGGTAATTTCTTCTACTAAAAAAGATATGGATTTACCGGCAGAAGAAGCAGAAAAACGTGCAAGTGAACAATCCCGTAAACTGGTGGAGGCTCTTGATAAAATAGAAACAGTGTCAGGTAATTTGGCGGGTAAAGTTACGGATCAGTATGGGATAAATGTAACAAAATATACTAAAGACGTAAACAATCCGCACTTAACACCCGAACAGGTAGAGCAGTTAAATGCAAGCATCGCCAGCAAAGCACGCAATATAACAATTACCGCTCTTATTCAGGATAAACCAAAGATAACAGTCCCTTTTAACAAAAAAGCATCAGTTATAAAAGAAGCCCTGCTCAAAGATTTTACGGGTCAGGAAGAATATAACCTTACATTTGAGATTAAAAGCCCTGTAACAAAATCATCTTCTATTACTATTCCGGTTACACCAGATAATATAGACAGGGTGATTAGTGCTATAAATACAGCAACAGAAGAAGGGCAAAAGCTCAAAAACAACATCACCAATTTTCAAACTCTAAAAGGTGAAGAGTTGGATAATGCAAATACGAAATTAAACCTGCATGTCAAAAACATCCTAAATGAAAATTTAAGGGCAATATAAAAAATATAAGGAGATGACTATGGCTGGTATTTTTCCAGATAAAATAATTATTCAGACCGCCACCTCACAAGAACCTCTTACAGAAGATATAAAAGACCCTAAGAAAGCTAAAGAGGTCTCCGCAAAATTAATAGAAGACATCACGAAGGCCGGACAAGAAATTGCTAAAGTGACACATGGTCATTTATCAGTTGAATTTGATAAAGAAGCTTCAAAAAATGCAATATTTGCAGATTTAACTGGAGCGGTAGAAGGGCAATTTCAGCTAAAATTAAAGAGGCATCCGCTTGCATCAGACTTTATAGGAAGCAGCTTAGAAATAACGCCAAAAAATCTTTCAGAACTGGCGGACGTATTAAAGGAAGCGGCACAAATTGGCAAAAAACTCAGCGATAATTTTTTAACACATATACCAACAGCTGTAACCACAGACAAACCAAACGCCGAAAAATATATAGAAAACCCTACAGAGGAAAAACTTACATGGGAAACTATTAAGAAAGATATAAAACAAGAATTTACAGAAACACACCAAGATATAAAAGAAGGATGGAAAGAAACAAAACAAGAATGGAAAGAGGAATTAGCTGGTTCTGATGCTATAAAAGCAGAATTGGGGGTAAATCACACTAAAGAACTGTCAAATGATCAATATGCGCGAGTTGAACTTGCTGTGCTAGGGGCTATTAAAAGTGGGATAAAGGAAATAAATGCCAGAGAACGAGATGAGCGGTATGAAGCCGCACATAAAAATGCCCGACAAAAGGGAAAAGGCAGATAACAGCCTAACGCAAAACACCACCTTCCAAATGAACTATTCTATCCATCCGTTTAGCCAACTCCAGATTATGAGTGGCAACAAGTGCTGACTTTCCGTGTTGTTTTGCCAAACGCATAAACATATCAAATACTGCATCGGCTGTTTTAGGATCTAAGTTTCCGGTTGGCTCATCAGCAAGAATTAGTGCTGGATTATTAGCCAGTGCACGGGCAATAGCCACACGCTGCTGTTCCCCACCAGATAGCCTTGCCGGACGATGAGAAATCCTTTCTCCCAACCCTAATTCAATAAGTAGTTCCCTTGATTTTTCTTCTGCCTGTTCTTGAGATAAACCCGCAACCATCTGTGGCAACACTACATTTTCCAAGGCTGAAAATTCTGGCAGCAAATGGTGAAACTGATAAACAAAACCCAAATATTTGCGGCGCAGCAAGGTGCGCTTTTTATCGTTGGCAAAGTTTACATTATCTCCACAAATTTTTACATCACCCGAAGTCGGGTTATCAAGCAGTCCGGCAATTTGCAGCAAAGTGGTTTTTCCTGAACCGCTTTGCCCAACCAGTGCCACTACTTCACCAGATTTTACTTCCAGATTGAGATTACTAAGGACAGTAAGCTGCGCTTCGGCTTGCCTGTAAGTGCGGGTGATATTGTTTAATTGGAGCACAAAATTACTCATAACGCAATGCCTCGGCAGGATTGAGTTTGGAAGCACGGCGGGCTGGGTAAATTGTCGCCAAGAAAGAAAGTGCAAGCGAGAAAACAAGAACACTAATAACTTCTATAAAATCCACTTTTGACGGCAAATGTGAAAGAAAATACAGCTCGGCAGAAAACAGCTTATGTCCCATCATTGACTCCAACCATAACTGGATATTTTCGGTGTTAAAGGCAATAAGCAAACCGAGTAAAAACCCGATGAATGTCCCGACCACGCCGACACTTGCACCACAGAGAAAAAATATCCGCATGACAGAGCTGCTGCTTGCACCCATGGTGCGTAAAATCGCTATATCCTGCCCCTTTTCCCGCACCAGCATAATCAGGCTGGAAATAATATTGAACGATGCCACTAGGATAATCAGCATCAAAATCAGAAACATCACATTGCGCTGCACTAAAACAGCTTCAAAAATATGATTGTTAGAGGTTTTCCAATCATACACGCGATAGCCAGCCCCTAATTTTTGTGCAATCTGCCCTGCAATATCATGGGCTTTATCAGGATTATTTCCTATTATTTCAATGGAAGATGCTTTATCGCCACCATTTTCCCGCAGTTTGAAATATAGCTGTGCCTCAGCAAAAGGCATCAATATCAGACCATTATCATAAGCAAACATACCTAATTCAAATGTACCGACCACCGGATATGATTTTACCCGCGGCACCAGCCCTGCAACCGTTGCCCTGCCCTCCGGTGAAATCAGCATTAAATCATCACCGATATTCAAATGCATTTTTTCCGCCATGCGTTTGCCGATGATAACACCTTCACCACGTTTGAAAGATTCCATCTCATTTGCTGCGATTTTTTTTATAAGAAGTGGCTTCTTCTCTATATCTTCATTACGAAACCCAGCTACCATCGCCCCAGAAGCTATGCCATTATGGCTTGCCATGATTTGACCTTCCACTTTGGGAATAGCAAAATCCAATCCATTAATTCCTGCTATATATGCGCTGATTTTGTCGTAATCACTAATTCCTTGCTGGTTGGAATAAACAGTCACATGACCTTCCAAACCAATAATACTGTTTATCAGTTCACCCCGCACACCGTTCATCACAGAAAGAACGACAATAAGCGTTGCCACGCCAAGGGCAATACCTACTAAAGAAAACATGGCTATAACCGAAATAAACCCTTCCTCACGGCGGGCACGGAGATACCTAAATGCAATAATACGTTCAAATTTCTGGAACATTTTTCTGCCATATATTGATAAACTATGGCAACTATTATCCAACAATATTACTACAACGCAAACTATTTATCAATCGTTTGAGAAACCTTACGCATCACAGGTGTTTGAGGAACAATGACATTAGTATTATCAGAAACATAATAGGAATCCGGCTGAATGCAGTTCACTATAGTTGATAATCTATGTTGATAATCAAAACGTTCCCTTGGTGACAGACGGCTTACAGATTCCGACCTTACATGATCGCAATTGCTTATATCCTGTAGAATTATCGTACCAAGCGGAGCGTTCTTAGTAAAATAAGAAACATCTTTTCTTGCATCATCATCATTATTCAAGATATGGCTAACCAAACTGCCAAGACCAGCTCCCATAGGTAAACTGGCTAGAATTGAAGAAGTATTACCCTCACGCGCTTTTCTTATCGCAAATATAGAAAAAATATTACCGCCTTTTTCTATATTGATCGTTGATAGAGCTGACGAAGAATCTTTTATATCCTGAGTTCTTTCCTGCCCCAGAATATCCTGCAATGCCTTAAAGAGCGGACTATTTTCATCAACCAGCTGAGCCCTTATCTTATTTCTTTGCAATGAAGCAGCTACTGGCTCAACAAACAGCATCATTTTGGTAGGGATATTTTCAAGGTCTGTATATAATTTTGCAGCGAGCGCATTACCTGTCCCAAGTGAATGAGAGCTATAAACAATACCTGATATGTTATCCGTACCAATTTTCTTTATAACATCATTTGTAAATCTTACCGCTTCTATTGCCTGCGGATTTAACTTACCATTCACAACTGATAAAGACGACAACAAATCATTATCTGTAGTAAAGCCAGTAAAACTTATCCTTATTTCCTGCTTATCATCTATCCTGATTAATTTACCGGATTTATCTGTTTCCTGCCATGCCGTAGCCTTCATACCGCTGCTGTTATTTTTACCATCATGGGCTGCTATCTGCCTAAAATAACGGGTATTACCATCCGGCAAATCTATACTAATGCGGCGAATGGATTTCTCATTAATTACAATCGCGTTATCCACCCCTGAAATATATTGCCCTACTTTCTCATCATAAAATTTTACATTGGGAGAAATGGTATCTTTGGCATGCTCAGGGCTAAACAAGCTATTAAGAGAACCATCAATCTGCTGGTTCTCTATAATAATAGGATTTATTGCCGCTTTGCTTAAGGTATTTTCAGACATACACAAATCAAGGCATAATGTGAATTATAGAATCGGTACTATTCTACACTAATTTATACGGCTTTATAATTAAGATTTTATGACAAACGCTAATCAACCGGAAAAAAAATTGATGATTTTCCTAAAAATAAATAATATCAATAGATTAATAATGAATTATTATAAAAAACTGCTATAATTACAATGGAGGATTAGGTGAAGCGTATGTATTATTTACTAATTACCATAACCACCCTATATATTGGCGTTATAGTCATTATGACTATATTTCAAAGGCAGCTCCTGTATTTACCGAACAAAGATATTGGAACACCAGAGCAATATGGTCTCTCCGGTTTTTCAGAAGAATCCATCAAAACTTCTGATAACGTCACCATTCAAACGTGGTTCAGACCAGCCAAAGAGAAACTTCCTACAATATTATATTTTCATGGCAATGCTTCACATATAGGAAACCGCGCCGGCATTTACTCCGCCCTCGCTGGGAAAGGATTTGGTGTTTTAGCGGTAAGTTACCGCGGTTATGGAAAAAGCGAAGGAACGCCAAATGAACAAGGGCTATATAATGACGGTCGTGCAGCCATCAAATTTTTGACCACAAATAAAAATATACCACTGAATAATATTATTATATATGGAGAATCATTGGGAACAGGAGTTTCCACGCAAATGGCAAGCGAATATAAAGTTGGGGCTGTTGTGTTACAAGCTCCCTATACTTCCGTATCGGGACGGGCAGCAGAAATTTACTTCTTTATCCCCGTAAAATTGGTTATGGCTGACCACTTTGATTCGCTAAGCAAAATAGATAAAATAACCTCCCCCCTGCTTATAGTACATGGGGAAATGGATGAAACTATTCCTATTAGGCACGGAAAAACTTTACTGGAAGCTGCCAATCAGCCAAAAGAAGCAACCTTTTTCCCTGATGTAGGACATAATAATTTCGACAGCGCAACAGTTGCCAGCACTGTATTTAATTTTGTTAAAAAATATGGAGTGCTTACCGATTAATCTGTCAGCAATTAAAGCCTATTCTTCTTCAATATATTGCTTTTCCAATTTTTCGTGGCGTTCCTGCGCTTCTATTGTCATGGTTGCAATTGGACGGGCTTCAAGGCGTTTAATGCCAATCGGTTCACCAGTTTCTTCGCAATACCCATAAGTCTTGCTTTCAATACGGCGAAGCGCAGAATCAATCTTACCAATAAGCTTCAGGTAACGGTTACGGGTACGCAGCTCAACACCAGCTTCAGTTTCCAGCGATGCCCTATCTGAAAGATCCGGCTCCTGCCAGTTTTCTTCTTTCAAATTATTTATAGTTTCCTGTGATTCAGCTATTAATTCTTCACGCCATGCCAATAATTTACTGCGGAAATAATCAAGTTGCTTTTCATTCATGTATTCTTCTTTTTCAGAAGGTTTATAATTTGTTGCAGCTTTTGCTGTCATTTACCTTACTCCCTATACAAAAATTAAATATTGGTGATATTTTACCGCGTAAAGAGCAGGCTGTATAGCAAAAAACCAATAGTTATGCAAGAAAATCTATTCTTTAGATTTAGACGTTACCCAACCACGCCTTTTGAAATAGAATAGCATAAATAATGCCGTTATCATCATAAGAAATAAGGCAAAAGGATAGCCATAATACCAGTTTAGTTCAGGCATATTAAAAGGTGATTCAGCATGGGAGAAGTTCATACCATAGACACCTGCGATAAAATTCAAGGGTATAAAAACCGCAGAAATCATTGTCAGAATCTTAAAAATCTCATTGGTTTTATGCCCCTCATAAGCAAGGAAGGTATTTAGAAGACCTGAAGCAGTATCACGATAAAATTGGGTAAGCTCATTGGCCTGTTTACTATGGTCATGACAATCACGCAAGAATATACGGGTAGTCTTGGTAATAAGCAAAGATTCATCTCGCATCAGCATACCAATCAAATCGCTTACAGGCCATATTGTGCGATGCAACAAAAGAAGGTCACTTTTAGTATTATGTATCTGCCGGATAATATCATTGGTAGAACTGCTATGGCCTGATGACATAATTT
>CAUJIB010000056.1 GCA_963205245.1 Pseudomonadota bacterium | reverse complement strand
AATTAGTACACGAGCTGAAGCCTGACGTAGGGGAAAACTTAAATCAAATAACTATAGAGGCTAGTGTTGTTAAAAAAAGTCCAAGAACATAGATTTTCTTTCTGACCACACCTTGGTTACTAACTATGAATGTTTTTTATATAACCGTCATACTATGAGGTGCGGAGGATTACTCGTGTCTCATTTTTATATTTTACATTATGCTTGTTTTGTAGCGTAAATTTATGCGTTTGGTTATAATTTAGATTATTTTTTAACAAGCAATTTTGAATTCAGCCTCAGTTTTTGCACGTAATTCATCAATTGTTGTATTTGGCGCAAGCTTGGTTAGGGTTAATCCGTTTTTATCTACGGTAAACTCCCCAAGATCAGTAATTACCATATGAACAACCTTTTTTCCGGTAAAGGGAAGTGAGCATTCACTAACTAGTTTTGCTGCTCCATCTTTTGCGTTATGCTCCATGATTATTATAACTTTTTTTACACCAGCTACTAAATCCATTGCTCCACCCATCCCTTTTACCATTTTACCGGGTACCATCCAGTTTGCCAGATCTCCATGCTGTGATACCTGTAATGCCCCGAGTATTGCGACATCAATATGTCCACCCCTTATCATAGCGAATGAGGATGCAGAATCAAAATAGCTGCTATGGGGTAATTGTGTAATGGTTTGCTTACCTGCGTTTATGAGGTCGGCATCAATTTCTGTTTTCAAAGGGAAGGGTCCCATTCCAAGCATGCCGTTTTCACTTTGCAGGGTGATCTTTATATCGGTTGGAATATAATTTGCTACTAATGTAGGGATACCGATGCCAAGATTTACATAATAACCGTCTTTAAGCTCTTTAGCAGCACGTTTACACATTTCTTCTTTTGTCCAGCTCATCGTTTTATGCCTCTCTAGTCGTTGCAAACTCTATGCGCTTTTCAAAATGCTCACCTTTGAAAATACGTTGTACAAAAATTCCTGAGGTATGGATCATTTCAGTTTCCAGCTGACCTGCCTCTACCAATTCCTCTACTTCAGCTATTGTTACTTTTGCTGCTGTTGCCATAATTGGATTGAAGTTGCGGGCGGTTTTACTGTAAATAAGATTACCCTCTGTGTCTCCTTTCCAAGCTTTAATAATAGCAATATCAGCTTTTAAGGCTCTTTCCATAACGTAGGTTTGCCCATCAAATTCTTTAGTCTCTTTTCCTTCTGCTATGACGGTGCCGACACCAGTTTTGGTATAAAAGGCAGGAATTCCTGCTCCACCGGCTCTAATGCGTTCTGCTAATGTTCCTTGTGGATTGAATTCAACTTCGAGTTCACCGGAGAGAAATTGTTTTTCAAAGGTTTTATTCTCACCTACATAAGAAGAGATCATTTTTTTTATCTGATGGGTATGCAGTAATATACCGCTACCGAAATCATCAACACCGCAGTTATTAGCAATCCATGTAAGGTTTTTTACGCCATAATCTGCAAGAGCACGGATAGAATGCTCGGGAATACCGCATAGACCAAATCCGCCTGACATAATTGTCATCCCGTCAAATAATAAACCTTCTAGGGCTGCGCTTGCATTTTTATAGATTTTATTCATGCTTGTTTCCTTCAAGGATTAAAGATCCAAGCTATGCTAGCAATAATAATTTAATTAAAAGTAAATGTATATTTTAATACAATATTAACTGTTACTGTATAATAATATTAATTAATATAGAGTGTTTTATTAAAATTTGTAAAAAATAATTATTTATTGGCTTCTCTCTTGCAATAATTAGTGTTTTTAGTTATTGTTTTGAGCAACCTGAAATAAAAGGTGTTTTATAAATTCATGTATTATTAATGGTTATTTTAATGCAGTTAACAACTATGGATGTACATCAACTTATAAAAAATCCTTCTAGCGTATCGAAGAATATACTCGCTGAAAGCGTAGTAAAGGCCTTTGCGTCTGGTAGTTTTAATCCAAGTGAAGCGGTTATTGCTTCTGATATTTTTCGTTTATTACTTAAAGATACCGAGAAATCTGTGCGTTCTGTCCTTTCAGAACATCTTTATAATAACGCCAGTGCTCCACACGATGTTATTTTCAGTTTGGCTTGTGATGAAGAGGATATAGCCGGACGTGTATTGCAATATTCTCCTGTGCTTAATGATGAGGATTTGATTGATATTATAAAGAGCAGCAAGAGTATTTTGAGCCTTTGTGCGATTGCCCGTCGTGAGAAGGTTTCTTCCTATTTGTCGGATGCTTTAATAGATACAAGACAAGAAAAAATTCTTAGTGATTTATTTAATAACAAAAATGCAGAAATTACAGGTGATTCTTTAATAAAAGCATGGGGTATGATTGCCACCAATGAATCATTATTGGAGATTCTGGTGCGTCGTGGTGGATTGCCAATTACTATAGCGGAGAAGATGCTTGCTGTGGTTGCTGATGAATTGAAATACCAATTGATGCAGGAATATAATTTATCAGGGACTATTGCCACAAATGCTGCTATTGATGCTCGGGAATGGGGATTATTAGGGTTGCTGCCTGTAGAAAAAATTGGGCATCCTGACCATGATGAACGTGTTGAAGACCTTGTGACTCAGCTTTACGAGAGCGGGCGGTTGACACCGTCTCTTGCGGTGCGTGCCCTATGTATGGGGTTTCTTAATTTGTTCGAAGCCATAATGGCACGAATGGCTAATGTTCCAAGAGCCAATGCACGAATTTTAATTATGGGGGGAAGCGAAGGGTTTCATGCGCTTTATAAAGCTGCCGGTATGCCGGAAGGGTTTATGGATGCTGTGGGGGTAGTGCTTGCCATTTCTCTCAGGCTTACTAAATATAATTATGAGAAGCCCGTTGATTTCCGTAAGCAGTTAATTGAAAATATATATGTAAAAGGTTATCATCGCGCAGTTGATGGCATGAGCTATTTACTTTCAATAATTGATGGAAAAATTTCTAATAATCAATATTCTTCCACTGCAGTTCATTAATATTAAATATGATAGAAGAAACAGAAACAATAAAAAGACTGGCTCTTACAGAAGCGGAAGTATCCCGTTTGCTTGAGGATAAATCGTCTGATAGTAGGGCGGATATAAGTAGTAGAATTGCGGCTTCTTATAGTAGTGAGGTATTAAACCCTAAAGAACGTATGGTGGCAGAGCAGATATTCCGGCTTTTGTTGCGTGATACAGAAGTTAAGGTTCGTGCTTCTTTAGCGGAAAATCTTAAGGAAAGTACGTTAATTCCGCGCGATATAGTTGTTTCCTTAGCTCAGGATGTTAATGATGTTGCCCTCCCGATTCTTGAATATTCACAAGTTATTGATGATTCTGATTTATTGGATATTATTCATGCCACACGTGAAAATGCTAAATATTTAGCCATTTCACGTAGGCAGCAAATATCAGAGGTTGTTTCAGATAATCTGATAGATAAGGGAAATGAGGATGTTCTCGGTTCGTTGTTAAGTAATGACGGAGCATCTATTTCTGATTATGTTCTAGAAAAAATTATTGAAGACTATAAAGATAAGCCTGAATTTATGGAGATGGTTACTACGCGTTCCCGTTTGCCGATAACTGTTGTAGAGAAATTAGTGAATATAGTTTCAAGCGGTATTGCTGATAGCTTGAAGAAAAAGTATAGGATTCCTGATGAGGTCCTTGAGAAGGAAGTTGAGCAAACCCGTGAAATAGACATGCTTAATGTTGTTCGTCTGGCTCACTCACATGATGATGTGGATAATTTAATAATACATTTGCAAGAATCAGGAAGGCTTACTCCTTCTATGATTTTAAGTGCATTATGTCAGGGAAATTTTGATTTTTTTGAATCATCTTTGGCAAAATTATCTAATATTCAGGTGGAAAATGCCAGAAGGCTTATTGCGGATAGAGGGGAGCTTGGTTTTCGCGCTATTTATAATAAATCCGGTTTGCCTGATTCAATGTTTCCGGCAGTAAGGCTGTTGCTTAAAATTGTTAGAGAGCTGGATATAGAAGGTGAGCGTGTTGGTTCTTCCCGCTATGCTAACCGTATTGTAGAACGTATTTTGCAGTATTCAGAGGAATCTCCCGTAGAAAATTTATCTTATATCATAGCTTTAGTAAGGCGTGTAGCGCAGTAATACCAATGGAATATAGATTCTTATGAGGCAGATAAAAATAGGTTGCGTCGCAGATAATTCTACTAAAGCTCAGGCTGCTCTTAGAGAAATCAAAAAAAATTATGAAGTGGTAGAGATTACCAAAAGGCGTGCCGGTGCAGAAGTTATAGTTGTGCTTGGTGGAGACGGTTTTATGCTGCAAACCCTTCATGCTTACATGAAAATGAAATTACCGTTTTATGGCATTAATTGTGGTACGGTTGGGTTTTTAATGAATGAGAATATCCTTGATAATTTGGATTATCGCGTTAGCCATGCGCGTGGTACGACCCTTTATCCCTTGCATATGTATGCGCGTTGTATAAATGGAAAAACTGTACAGGCTCTTGCCTTTAACGAGGTGTCTTTGTTCCGGCAGGGTCGTCAGGCGGCAAAAATCCGAGTAGCAATAGACCATGTTGTGCGCTTGAATGAGCTTATTTGTGACGGGGTTATGGTATCCACTCCCGCAGGCAGTACAGCTTATAATTTCTCTGCTGGTGGTCCTATTATTCCTTTGGGGGCTAATGTTATGGCACTTACTCCCTTGGTGCCGTTTCGTCCGCGTAGGTGGGGTGGGGCGTTGCTTGCGCATGATTCAAGTATAATTTTCAGTATTCTAGAGCCTAAAAAACGCCCTGTAGCAACCGTTGCTGATTTTACCGAAATAAAAGATGTTAGCGAGGTAATAATAAGTGAACAACGGAAATCAGGTGTAACCTTGCTTTTTGATCCGGAACATAATCTGGCAGAACGTATTATAAAGGAACAATTTACTTATTAAAATTATTAAACAATACCTCAAATACGCCATTTATTTAGAGCGTTTGTATGAAATGCTTGCATATCATGGCAAATTAGGCTAATAAACACTTTCGGTAATGCTATGGTGGTATTGCTGTGTTGCACCGGATGTTTTTCATTTGGTAATTATTTAGTTAGTTAAGGATATTAGTGTTATGGCTACAGGTGTTGTTAAATGGTTTAATCCAAACAAATCTTATGGTTTTATTAAACCAGATGATGGCGGTAGCGATTTGTTTGTGCATATTTCTGCATTGCAAGCTGCGGGTCTTCGTACGCTTAATGATAATCAAAAAATTCAATATGATTTAGAAACCAGCAAAGGAAAGACTTCTGCTGTTAATCTAAAACTTCTAGATTCCTAGAAATTAGTTAGGATAGTTAGATTGTGAAATGACGAGAGGTAGCTCTCGTCATTTTTGTTATTATATAAATATAAGATTAAACAAATTAGGTATTAAAATGAAAGAAATTCGTAACGTTGCCATCATTGCTCACGTGGATCATGGTAAAACCACATTGATTGATCAAATGCTTCGTCAAAGTGGTAGTTTTAGAGCCAACCAATCAGTAGCTGAGCGCGTTATGGATTCTAATGATTTAGAAAAAGAGCGTGGTATTACCATTCTAGCTAAATGTACTTCGGTGGTGCGTGGCAATATCCGTATTAATATAGTAGATACACCGGGGCACGCTGATTTTGGCGGTGAAGTGGAACGTGTACTTTCCATGGTGGATGGGGTAATCTTGCTGGTGGATGCGGCGGAAGGCCCTTTGCCACAGACAAAATTCGTGCTTACCAAGGCTTTGAAGTTAGGACTTAGGCCGGTTGTAGTTATAAATAAAGTAGATCGTGGTGATGCCCGTCCTGAGCAGGTGGTAAATGAGGTTTTTGATTTATTTGCAGCTCTTGATGCGAGCGAAGAACAACTTGATTTCCCAACTTTTTATGCGTCAGGCCGTGACGGTTGGGCAGCTGAAAGCCTTAATGGTGAAAGAGAGAATTTAGATCCGTTGTTTAACTGTATAGTAAACCATATACCTGCTCCTGATGTTGATCCGGAAGCATCTTTTTCTATGCTGGTTTCTATTTTGGAGTATGATTCATTCCTTGGCCGGATTCTTACAGGGCGTATTTATAGCGGTATGGCTAAAGTTGGTATGCCTATTAAAGCTATGAATCTAGAAGGTAAGATAATGGAACAAGGAAGGCTTACCAAGCTTCTTGCCTTTGACGGGATTAAGCGTGTGCCGGTTGAGGAAGCGCAGGCTGGTGACATTGTTTCTATAGCGGGTCTTGCCAATGCTTCGGTTGCGGATACAATCAGCGATTTAACCGTATCCAAATCTGTGCCGTCTACCCCTATTGATCCGCCAACCATGGCAATTACTATTTCGGTGAATGACTCGCCACTGGCCGGACAGGAAGGAAGTAAAGTAACCAGCCGTATGATTCGGGAGCGTTTACTTAAAGAAGCAGAAGGCAATGTAGCTATTCGCGTGAGAGAAACTGATGCTAAGGATGCTTTTGAAGTGTCTGGACGTGGTGAATTGCAATTGGGCGTACTTATTGAAACCATGCGTCGTGAAGGATTTGAACTTTCCGTATCACGTCCACGGGTATTGTTTAGAGATGATGAATCAGGCGTTAAAATGGAGCCAATTGAAGAAGTGGTGATTGATGTTGATGAGGAGCATACAGGTGTAGTGGTAGAAAAAATCAGTTTGCGCAAAGGTGAAATGGTTGATATGCGTCCATCAGGTGGTGGTAAAACCCGTATTATTTTCTATGTTCCATCGCGCGGACTTATCGGTTATCAGGGCGAATTTTTAACTGACACCCGTGGTACCGGTATGATGAACCGTCTATTCCATGCTTATGCGCCATATAAGGGCGATATTGCCGGTCGTCGTAATGGTGCGCTTATTTCCATGGAAAATGGTGAAGCAGTGCCTTATGCAATCTGGAATTTACAGGATCGCGGTATCATGTTTATAGATCCGGGTGCCAAAATCTATGAAGGTATGATTGTGGGTGAGCATAGCCGTGATAATGATTTGGAAATAAATCTAATCAAAAACAAGCAGTTAACCAATATCCGCACCACTAGTAAGGATGAGGCGATCCGTCTTGTGCCACCGCTTAAGATGACTCTTGAACAGATGATTTCGTATATTGAATATGATGAGCTGGTGGAAGTTACGCCTAAATCGCTACGTTTACGCAAAATTGCCCTTGATTCTAATGAGCGTAAGAAGCTTACACGGGCTAAAAAAGCCGTTTAGATTTATAAAATTAACTTATTATTAAGCTCAGATAGATATAAATTCAAATTAGATTTTTCTGCCACTATCAAATGGTTTTAGCATAATATAATTAGTTGTTTTTTATAGTATTTAGAACAAGTCTAATGAAATTATGTTAAACAATAATGTCACATAATTAAAATAAGTAATGCGTAATATAATGTATTTTGTTGATTATATGAGTTTGTTATTTTATGGTTGTCGCTCATTAAATTAATTTTAGGTAAGTTTAAGAAATGAAATTTATATTTTATATCGTAATCACTATTCTTGCAGTTGCCTCGGCAATTGTTGCCTTTAATTTGTCTGATTCTCCAGCTACTAATTCTGATCCCAATAAATCATCGGAGTCTGTAGCAACAGTTATAAAAGAATTTGATATTAAAACAGTAAATGTCCTAGTAGCTAAAGTTAATATTCCTATAGGCGCAACAGTTGATAGCTCTATGGTGGCGGTGCAGCCTTGGCCGGAAAACCTGCTTTCTGAGAATTTTGTTTTGGGTGATGAATCAGGTAAAGAAGTCGTTGGTAAAATCGTGCGTTCTGCTATTTCCGAGCGTGAGCCTTTTATAAAAAGTAAGCTTGCTAATCCTAATGATCCGGGATTCCTAGCTGCTAATCTTCCTGCTGGAAGGCGGGCGGTTACTTTGGCAACAGATACAGTTTCTGGGGTTGCTGGGTTCATATTTCCTGGAGACCGTGTTGATATTCTATTTGTGCATAATTCTAGTGTAACAGGATCTGTTAACGGAAATGACGGAAATAATAATAGAAATACAATAAATACTTCTGAAGTTCTTGGTACGAATGTTAAGGTGCTTGCTATAAATGTGCGCAGTGATGGTACGGATAAGGCTGCCCCTATACCCCCTTCTAGTATTACTTTAGATGTTTCTGAAGAATTGGCACAGCAGATTCGTTTGGCAGAAAAAAATGGTACTTTATCTCTGTCGTTGCGTTCTATTAATGATAATGGTCAAGAATTTCCTGTACCTACCGGTTTAAGCGATTTGTCACATCTTCCTGAATCTGCCCCTCCTGCAAAAACACTAGTGATACGTGGTCCGGGAACTTCAGGTGGCAGGATAACTTCTACTGACATATCTTCTGATATACCTGCTATTAATGGTAATGTTGGTGCTACTACTGTAGTGCGTGGAACGTCTTCTAGCGGAGCTCCTGCTGTATCTGTCCCAGTTTCACAAGGGCAGACGGGTGGGATTAGTAATAAATAATATTAATTATAATGTTAATAGGGTAGCATGATGATGGTTTTTAATTGTAAGTATAAAGTAAAAAAAGCTCATATTTACGCGTTTGCGCTTTCTTCATTTGCTCTATATTCTTCTTCAGCATTAGCTGGTTCCGGTGTTTTTCTTCCAGTTAACCGTTCTTCGGTTGTTGAAATATCTAAGCCTGTTAAAGAGGTTGTTATAGTCAATCCTGATATTGCCGATGTTCATGTTAATAGCTCTAAAACCCTAACATTACTTGGGAAAAGTGCTGGCAGTACGACAATTCGTGTTTTTGATGAAAATAGTAAGCTGGTTCAAACCTTAGAAGTTTCTGTAGGTTATGATTTGCCTGCTATTCGTAAGGCTCTTAAAAACCTGATTCCGGATGAGACCATTGGGGTTGAGATGATTAATACCAGTATTGCCCTTACAGGTAATGTAAGAAATAATGCTGCTGTTAATAAGGCTTTAAAAATTGTTCAGGAATACATAGGCAGTGCTTCTGGCAGTGCCGCTGTTTCTGGAGCTGCTACTACTGCATCTTCTCCGATAGGTGATGCTGCGGATAATGATAAATATCCTAAAATTCTGAATATGCTTAAATTGATTTCTGGGCAACAGGTAATGCTCAGGGTGCGTGTATCTGAAGTTAACCGCGATGCTCTTAAGCGTTTAGGAATAGATCCCCAATCAATAGTTTCTGGCGGCAATTTTTCTTTTTCTGGCGCACTTGGTTCAGCTATAACTGGGATCACGACTGGTTCAACATCAGCTTGGGATGCTTCAAGTACTAATTTTAGGGGAACTGGATTTTTTGCTTGGCAAAGCAATCCTTCTCATCGTGTTGGTGCTGCTATCAATGCTTTGGAGCGTGATGGCTTGATAAAAACTTTGGCAGAGCCAAATTTAGTTGCAGTTTCTGGTGAGCAGGCAGAATTTTTAGCAGGTGGTGAAATTCCTGTTGTAACTATTAATTCTAGCGGTGGTACTTCTACAGGGGCAACAACTGTTCAATATAAACCATTCGGGGTATCTGTGAAATTTACACCTGATGTGTTATCGGAAAACCGTATTCGTATGATGGTGCAGCCTGAGGTATCGGAGATATCTACTGCCAATGCTATTGTTATGAGTGGTTTTACCATTCCGAGCCTTACTACCCGTCGTGCAAAAACAACAGTTGAGCTTGCTCCTGGTGAAAGTTTTATGATTGCGGGTTTAATAAAAGACCATACTTCTTCATCTATTGATCAGCTGCCGGGAGTAAGGGAGTTGCCGGTTATTGGTGCTTTATTCCGGAGTACAGAATTTCAACGTAATGAATCTGAACTGGTTATCACTGTGACACCTTATCTTGTAGATCCTGCAAAAAGCTCAGATATAAAAACCCCTACTGATGATTTCCGTCCAGCGAGTCAAATGGAAATGTTCTTTTATGGGGCTTTGGGTGCTGTAAGCAATGGTGGTTCTAAATTTGTTCCTCAATTAGAAGGGCCTACGGGCTTTATGGTAGATTAGTTATGAAACAATTATCAAAAAAATATAGCCTTATCTCGCTTTTATTACTTGTTACTGCATGCGATATACCGCATCCGGAATATGTTGATAGCGGTAATCCAGAGCGTCTTTTGGATGTTTCTTATGAAACTGTTACGGTTAGTATGGCAAAGAAAAATGCGGTTACCAATTTCTCAAAAATAATTTCAGAGAGCAAGCCGTCAAAGGCAGAAATAAGATGTTCGCTTAATAATACCCGTTGTGCTCAGGCGAAAGAGATTCTTGAACGTAACTCCGTAGTAATTAATTTATCACATGAACAATCAAACAGTATTTTACTTTCTTATAAAAAGGCAATAGTTCGTGATTGTAATTCTCGCTACGTAGATGATACGGAAGTGCGTACAACTTATAACCACCCAGCATTTGGCTGTGCAGTAAGTGCAAATATTGTAAATATGGTTTCTAATAAGCAGCAGTTTACAGAGCCTAATTTACTTGATTTTCCTGATGCAGAAAAAGCTAATCAGTCTTATAACAGCTATTTAAAACCTTCTTCTAAGCGTGAAGTAAAGGATGCTAAGTGGGATACCCAATCTGGCAGCAACTGATAGTTTATGCGGTTAAGCTTAGTTTGTTTTATTTATTGAAAGTCGGTACATGAGTCTTCTTAGTCCTCTTTTAATCATTAGTTATGAACCGGATGAGCGGCTTAATTTAAGTAACCTAGCTACAGGTCTTGGATATTCAGACGCCCATATAGTTATTGGCGGGATTAGTGATGCTGTGGCTGCTCTTAATTCACGTACAGTTTCTCCTGATTATTTAATTATTGATATTGGCAATCATTCGCATGAAATTTTTGCAGATTTGGACGAATTAGCCCAACATTGTGAGGCTAAGGTACGTGTAGTTGTCATAGGTTCAGTTAATGATATTAATTTCTATCGTGAACTGCGTTCGCGCGGGGTTGCTGAATATTGTGCCAGACCGGCTAAAATTTCTGATTTGCGCTCTGTGCTTATGCAATCTTATGAAAATAATAAGACAGCGAAAACATCATCGCGAAAAGGCACGGTTATTTCTTGTATAAGTGCGGCCTCTGGTGATGGGGCGAGCACGTTTGCGGTTAATTTGGCATATTGTTTAGCTGAAGAATTTAATGAATCAACAGTCGTTATTGATATGGATTATCAATTTGGACTTATTGCTAAAAGCTTGGATCTTACTGCACCATTTGGAATACGGGAATTATTTGATTATCAGGAGCGGGGTGTTGATGATCTTCTGGTAGAAAAAATGCAGGTTAAATATGGTAATAACCTTAGTATTATTTCTGCACCGCATGAATTACGCCAGCTGCCTAATATACGTCCGGAATTGATAAGGGATCTTATAAGTTTGCTGAGAACTAAATTCAGGTTTGTAATACTTGATATCCCGCATATATGGACGGGTTGGACAGCAACATCACTTACCTATTCCGATCAGGTTGTAATGGTTGCCCAGTTGTGGCTGCGGTCACTTACCCATTCATCTAGATTGCTGGCTGCATGGCAGTCTATGGGGTTATCGCAAGATAATATTTCTTTGGTGATAAACCGTAGCGGGGCAAAATTTAAGGAAGCAATCACAGCACAGGATTTTGAACGTATATCGCATCGCAAGATAGAAGCCTATCTTAATAATGATATTAAGGCTGTTGTAAATGCAGAAGCGCATGGCAAGACGTTGTTTGAAATCGGACAGAATACCATATTGCAACAACAGATAAGACAATTTTCTCAATTAGTTATGATGCGTAGTGGCCTTATAAATAAATCTGAAATTATGAACACACCCAATATATCATCCGGTGGGCGGAAAAACTTGCTTGGCTTTTTAGCTAAAAAGGATGGGTGATATGTTCGGTAAAAAATCCTTTGAGGGAAACCAGTTAGTAGATATTAGAAAAAATGTAGATATTGAAAAAGTTGTTCTTAAAAATAAGTTTATTAGTACATCACAAAGTGAAGTAGCCAAGGAAGAAAATTCTCATTCTGACTGGTATAAAATAGATGCTTTCTTTAGAGATTCTAATTTAGAAAATAAAGAATATATAATTGCAAAAACATATTTAACTGACAAAATGGTTGAGCGTCTGGAATTTTCTATTTTGGAGCAGTTAACCGAAGAAGTAAAAAAATCACGTGTTCGTGATGTTGCAGCACAGATAATTAGTGATGAGATTTCTACCCCTCTAACTGGGGCACAGGTGGAGTTATTAAAAGAACAAGCGGTTGATGATTTGCTGGGATTTGGCCCATTAGAAGTGTTGCTGGCTGATCCCGACGTTTCAGATATAATGATAAATGGTAGCAATAGGGTTTTTATAGAAAAATTTGGCAAGGTTTTGCTTACCGATGTAACTTTTACCAGTGAAAAACATCTGTTTAATATAATTCAAAAAATTGTATCTATTGTTGGCAGGAGAGTTGATGAATCAAGTCCTATGGTGGATGCGCGGATGCCTGACGGATCACGCTTTAATGCTATTGTACCGCCTTTGGCTCTTGATGGCTCTTTGGTTTCAATACGTAAATTCCGCCGTCAGAAAATTTCTTTGAAAGAATATGTAAATTTTGGTTCAATGACCAAGCAGATGGTGGATTTTTTAGCTATTTGCGGTTATATACGTATTAACATTTTAATATCTGGTGGTACAGGTAGTGGTAAAACAACTTTACTTAATGCTTTGTCAGGTTGTATTGACCATACAGAGCGCGTTATTACCATTGAGGATGCTGCCGAGTTGCAATTGCAGCAGCCGCATGTATTGCGGATGGAAACCCGTCCCCCTAACATGCAGGGAATTGGAGAGATAACTGCCCGTCAGCTAGTTAAAAATGCTCTTAGGATGCGTCCTGACCGGATTATTATCGGTGAAATACGCAGTGAAGAAGTTATAGAAGTTTTATCAGCAATGAATACTGGGCATGATGGTTCTATGGCAACTATACATGCGAATACACCTAGAGATGCTCTTAGCCGTATTGAGAATTTGGTAGGAATGTCAAAAGTAAGTATGTCTGCAACGTCACTTAAAAACCAGATAGCCAGTGCCTTGCATTTAATAGTGCAGGTTGCACGTCAGAGAGATGGGAAACGTCGTATTACACATATAGAAGAAGTTGTAGGGATAGAAAATAATGAAATAGTAACAAGAACTTTGTTTACCTTCAAGCCAGGGGCAATGGGGGAAGATGGGGTTCTTACAGGTGAGTTTTACTGTACTGGTGAAAAACCTGATTTTCTAGCTCAGGCTGCGTATTTCGGGCGCGAAAAAGAAATGTTAGAGACACTTGGTTTGGAATGTTAGATTTGATTGTATAAATAGGTTTTGATGGATAATTTATGAATATATTTCCAATAATGATTGCTTTGTTTGTCGGAATTTTAGTGTGTTTAATCGGCGTATTATTGATGCCGAAGCAGTATACTGCAAATATAACTAATTTTACCCGCAGGCAATTAAAGACCTTAGAAAAAAATATTCCTGATGAAGATATTGAAGATTATAGCGTGATTCGTGATGAATATGCACAGACAGGAATACTTGCCAGCATATTTTATTCATTACCTTTTGGAAAATTTTCTCATCCGTATCTGGTGCGCGGTGGTATGGCTGGGTCTGTAGATAAATTATTTATAGTTTGTCTTTTTGTCTTTATTGCAACAGCAATGTTTTTGCCGATGGCAGAGGTTAGTAATAATCCAGTGGTTATTATTGTTAGTGCTGTACTTACGGCTTATTTTGTCGGATGGGCTATAATACGGCAGAAAATAAAAAGGCGGATGAGGAATTTTGTGGAACAATTCCCTGATGCTTTGGATATTATTGTAAGGAGTGTTCGTTCAGGGTTTCCATTAAACGCTGCTGTGAATATGGTTGCAGAAAGTATGAATGCGCCAGCTAGTGAGGAATTTCATCAGGTTTCTACGGAGATTGTACATGGCAGTACGATGGTTGATGCCTTAGCGAGGCTTGGAGAAAGGATGGAGACCCCTGATATTAGATTCTTTGTTGTTGTTCTTACTTTGCAGCAGGAAGTAGGCGGTAATCTGGCTGAGGTGCTTAGTAATTTATCTACTCTGATCCGCAAAAGAAAAATGATGAAGAAAAAGATTTATGCTATTACTGCAGAAGGAAGGATAACAGGCTGGATATTGAGTGGTTTACCGTTGTTTGTGGCACTTGCCGTACATGCTATGAGCCCAGACTATCTGGTACCGTTATTTACAACCGACTCTGGTAATATGCTGCTTGCTGTTATAATGGGGGTAATTTTCATAGGTACGTTGATTATCCGTAAAATGGTTGATTTGGAGATATAGAGATGTTTTTTGCCAAGTATTTAAGTTTTGCTTTGCTTGCGGTTGGTATATTTACCGCGTATTTGGCGCTTGCTAACTTATTGAGTAGAGACCGTAATAGGCTTAGAGCTAAGCAGATTGCAGAAGAAAATTATAATTTAGAGCTTGCTGGTGAGTATGGGGGAAAAATACAGCCGCTTGCACTTACCCTAAAACCGTTTCTTTTTTTAGTAGGGGCAAATCCTGATAAGCAGCATGATACAGTTAAATTGTTAGCTAAAGCAGGCTATCATTCTAAATCGTCTTTGGTTTATTTTTTGTTTTTTCAGAGAATTATTCAACCGGTTTTAGTTGTGATAGGTTTTGCAATTTTGCTTAAACTAGTGATTTTTAATCAAAGTGAAATATCTAAACATCTGGCACTTTTCCTGTCTGGGCTATTATTGGCGGTGCTGGGCATATATGGCGGTAAATTATTTATCAGCAATAGTGTAGCGAAAAGAACTAAAGAACTTAAAAGAACCTTTCCGGATGCTTTGGATTTGATGCTTATTTGTGTGGAATCTGGTCTTGGTATTAGTGCTGCATTTGCTAGGGTCTGTAAAGAAATGAAGGATTCTCACCCTGTGGTGGCTGCTGAGATGGATCGCACCCGTTTTGAAATGACGATGATGAATGATCGTATTCAGGCTTTGCAGAATTTGGGCGACCGTACTGGTATTCCGGCGGTACATACTCTTGTGGCTTCATTAATTCAGGCGGAAAAATTCGGTACTAGCCTAGTTGATACATTGCGTATGATCGCTGATGAGCAGCGTGCGGAACGCATGCTTTTGGCGGAAGAAAAAGCAGCACGTCTTCCTGCTCTTATTACTATTCCGCTTATTTTCTTTATATTGCCTGCGTTATTCATGGTTATACTCGGGCCTGTAGTAATTAAAGTACAAGCTCAAGGCGGTATATTTGGTAATGGGTAATCTATAAATTATTTATGTCACAGTTATTTCAGTTAGTTTCTGATTATAAACCTTCTGGTGATCAGCCTACTGCAATTAAGGAATTGGTTGAGGGAATAAACTCCGGTGAACTTAATCAGGTTCTGCTCGGTGTGACCGGTTCAGGAAAAACTTTCACCATGGCACATGTGATAGCAAGTACCAATCGTCCTGCCCTGATAATGGCTCATAATAAAACTCTTGCCGCCCAGCTTTATTCAGAGATGAAGGGTTTTTTCCCGCATAACGCTGTGGAATATTTTGTGTCATATTATGATTATTACCAGCCCGAAGCTTATGTTCCAAAGAGTGATACTTTTATTGAAAAAGACTCCTCAATTAATGAGCAGATAGATAGGATGCGCCACTCTGCCACCCGCTCGATGCTGGAGCGCAGGGACGTAATTGTAGTTGCTTCGGTATCCTGTATTTACGGTATCGGCTCGGCGGAAATGTACGCGCAAATGACTGAAACCGTGAGGCGTGGTGAAGTGCGTTCGCAAAAAGACCTGATAAAAAAACTGATTGAGCTGCAATATAAGCGTAATGACCTTGATTTTGCCCGCGGTACTTTTCGTGTACGTGGTGACACGATAGATGTATTCCCATCGCATTATGAAGATACTGCGTGGCGTATTTCTTTTTTTGGTGATGAGATAGAAATTATCAATGAGTTTGATTGGCTTACCGGTGAAGTAAAAACAAAATTGAATGAAATAACTATTTATGCCAATAGCCATTACGTGACCCCGCGCCCAACCGTAGAAAAAGCTATCATCCAAATTAAAGCCGAACTTAAATCCCGTCTTGAACAGCTTTATGCCGTTGGGAAACTGGTAGAAGCGCAACGGCTGGAGCAGCGTACTACCTATGATCTGGAAATGCTGATGGAAACAGGTGGTTGCCGTGGGATTGAAAATTATTCGCGTTTTCTGGCAGGCACACAAGCAGGTGAGCCACCCCCTACCCTGTATCAATATTTGCCAAAGAATGCGTTGTTATTTGTCGATGAAAGCCATGTCACCGTGCCGCAGATCGGCGGGATGTCCAGTGGTGATAAAGCCCGCAAATCTACGCTGGTAGAACATGGTTTCCGTTTGCCTTCCGCACTAGATAACCGCCCGCTTACCTTTGCAGAATGGGATGAAAGGCGGCCGCAATCGGTTTTTGTTTCGGCAACTCCGGGAAAATGGGAATTAGAAGCCACAGGCGGCGAATTTGTGGAGCAGATTATCCGCCCGACAGGGCTTATTGACCCGCCTTGTGATATCCGCCCGATTGCTTCACAGGTGGATGATTTACTGGCGGAATGCCATACCCGTATTAAAAAGAAACAGCGTGTGCTGGTTACGACCCTTACCAAGCGTATGGCGGAAGAACTTACCGATTACATGAATGAAGCGGGAATTGCTGTGCGTTACCTGCATTCCGATGTGGATACTTTAGAGCGGATAGAGATTATCCGTGATTTGCGCCTTGGCAAATTTGATGTGCTTATTGGGGTGAATTTATTGCGGGAAGGGCTTGATATTCCTGAATGCGGATTGGTTGCGATATTAGATGCGGATAAAGAGGGATTTTTACGTTCGGCTACTTCCCTGATCCAGACTATTGGCAGGGCAGCGCGTAATGTTGATGCGCAGGTGATTTTATATGCTGATAGAATAACCAATTCTATGAAAACTGCTCTGGATGAAACAGAGCGCAGGCGCAAAGTCCAGATGGAATATAATGAGAAACATGGTATTACTCCTGAGTCGGTCAGCAAGAAAATTGGTGAAATTATAGAGTCAGTTTACGAGCATGATCATTACACTGTAGCGACTAGCCTGAAAAAATATGATGTAAAAGATGACGGCAAGGATAAAGAAAAATATATCGCTAAGCTCCGCCAGAAAATGCTGGAAGCTGCCTCCGACCTTGAATTTGAAGAAGCTGCCCGCCTGCGTAATATTATTGATAAATTGGAAAATTCAGAAAAGAAAACCGGCGTAGCTGGTAGCGGTAAGAAACCCAAGAAATAATACTGTCTACAATATTCCCTCAATTGGCGAACTGGCGTTTGCGGTTTTCTGTTTGGCCATTCTGCCGGCAAGGAACGCCATACGCCCTGCCCTGACTGCTTCTTTCATCGCCTCTGCCATCAGTACGGGATTTTGAGCAGACGACAGGGCAGTGTTGAGCAATACGCCGGCGCAGCCCAGTTCCATGGCAATACAGGCGTCAGAAGCGGTGCCGATTCCTGCATCCACCAGTACAGGCACTTTTAATGTGCTTACGATTTTTTCAATATTATGTGGGTTTAAGATACCCAGTCCAGAGCCGATGGGAGCAGCAAGCGGCATAACGGCAGCGCAGCCAGCCTCTTCCAGTTTTTTTGCCATAATCAGATCATCATTAGTATAGGCCATGACGGCAAAGCCCTCAGCCACCAGAATTTTTGCCGCCTTTAAGGTTTCTTCCGTGTCAGGCAACAAGGTTTGCTTATCACCAATTACTTCCAGTTTTACCAGATCCCAACCGCCTAGCTCGCGGGCAAGGCGTAGTGTACGCACTGCTTCATCCGCGCTGTAACAACCGGCACTATTGGGCAGGTAGGTATATTTTTGCGGGGGGATGGTATCTATCAGGCTGTCCTTGCCCTTTTGCGATAAATCTACACGGCGCAGGGCAACTGTTACGATTTGCGCGCCGCTGGCTTCAATTGTCGCTTTGGTTTGCGCCATATCTTTATACCTGCCTGTACCAACCAACAGGCGGGAAGTAAAGCTGCGTCCAGCAATTACCAGATTATCATTTTGAGGATTTTTTAACATTATCCACCACCAATAAAAGCTACGATTTCTATTACATCATTTTCGTTTACCATAGTTTTGCTGTGCAGTGATTTTGGCACAATTTCACGATTATGCTCAATGGCAACCTGCCCTTGTTTGAGTTCCAACAATTCCAGCAACTCCTTTATAGTAATTGCTTGTGCTAGATTATATGGCTTTCCGTTTAAGGTAATATTCATGTATATGACTAGATTACTTGATGATTAGATTATTAACTGTTATCATGCGTGAATCTTTTAGTCATCTAATTATCTAAACATCAGATTATGAAAAATGCAGAAAATTCTTATTATTAATGGCCCAAATCTTAATATGCTCGGCACTCGTGAACCGGAGATTTACGGTAGTGAAACTTTGCAGGATATTGAAAAAAAATGCAAAGAATATGCTGTGGCGGTTGGGCTTACTATAGATTTTATGCAGTCCAATAATGAAGGTGATCTTATTACTGCCATTCAGGATTCTATAAAAACCCATCATGGTCTACTTATAAATGCGGGGGCTTATACCCATACTTCCATAGCTTTGATGGATGCGTTGCTTGCTCTTAAAATCCCAGTGATTGAGGTTCATCTTTCCAATATTTTCAGGCGCGAGCCATTCCGTCATGATTCCTATATTTCTAAAGCTGCCAAAGGTGTGATTTGTGGTTTTGGCAGTGACAGCTATATTCTGGCTTTACAGGCAGTAGCTGATATTTTGAAAAGAGGAAAATAAAATATGTGGAAGCTAGGGCATCGGGGGGCTTGCGGTTATGCGCCGGAAAATACACGTGCTTCTATGCGTAAAGCTTTAGAATTGGGTGTGGATGGTTTCGAATTTGATATTCAGCTTAGTAAAGATGGTATTCCTGTGGTAATTCACGATGATACGTTGGAGCGTACTACTAACGGTAAAGGGCTGGTTTGTAATTATAGCTTTAGGGAATTGCAGGAATTAGACGCTGGCAGCGGGGAAAAAATCCTATCCCTTCAGGAAGTGGTAGATGAATTTGTCAAAAACACCCGTTTGTTTATAGAGCTTAAGGCTGAAGATTCTGTAGAGCCGGTGATGGAACTGCTAAAGCGCAGCATAAAAAGGGATGGTTTAAGCCATGAGCAGTTTTTTATTTGTTCTTTTAATCATCAACAGATAGCACAGTCGCGTTCAATTATTCCTGAGATACGTACCTGTGCCCTGCTGGTTGGTATACCTGTGACTTTAGCGCAGATAGCAATTGAAGCTGGAGCGTGGTCGCTTAATACTGCGGTTTATCATACCAACCAAGCTCTAGTGGATGATGCGCATAAGAAAGGTCTTAAAATAATGCTGTGGACAGCCAATAACAGGGAAGAAATAGGTAAAGCCCGTGTCTTGGGGGTTGATGGAATTTTCAGTAATTATCCTGACAGGTTATAAAAATGCGCCCTATACATCCAGAAAACAAATCGGGAATTACATGGGAATTTTTACTGGCCGCTTATGCCAATGGTTATTTCCCAATGGCTGAGGCAAAAGATAATCCGCTTCTGCACTGGATGCATCCTGAGATGAGGGGAATATTGCCTTTGGATGATTTCCATGTTCCCACGAGCCTTGCCAAATTTATAAAAAAATCCTCACTTATTATTACAACCAATGCTGTTTTTCCACAGGTTATCAGAGCTTGCGCTGAAACTACCGATGGAAGGCAGGATACATGGATAAATGAGCAGATAATAAAGCTTTATACAGAATTGTGGGAATATGGTTTTGCCCATAGTGTGGAATGCTGGCAGGAATCGTCACATAAAGGGGATGATCCTGTTTTAGTAGGAGGATTATATGGAGTTTCAATTGGTGGGGCATTTTTTGGTGAGAGCATGTTTTCCCGTACAAATAATGCGAGTAAGGTGGCTTTAGTGCATCTGGTAGAATTACTGAAAAATGCAGGCTATACACTGCTTGATACACAATTTACCAACGATCATCTGAAGCAATTTGGGGTAATAGAAATACCACGCATAGAATACCTAGTAAAATTGAGTGAGGCTATTGCTATAACGCCGAAATTATGTTTCTAAGCTGATTGTAGACTACCTAGAAATTTCTTGATTTCCTTGCTTAGACTATCAGCCTGCATTGACAGCAGCTTGGACGAAAGTAGGAGGTCTTTAGTCGCAATATCGGCATTTTTGGTTGCAGATTTTACATCACTAATATTTGTGGTGATAGAGCTTACACCATTTGATGCTACTATCATATTACGGGAAATATCGTTGGTTACTGCGCTTTGTTCTTCTACAGCTGCGGCAATAGTGCCTGAGTATTCATTCACATTATGAACGACATGTTTGATTGAGCTAATAATATTTACCATTTCTTTGGCAATACCCTGAACATTGGTGATTTGTTTAGCTATATCATCAGTCGCCCTTGAAGTTTGGGTGGCAAGATTTTTTACTTCGGAAGCAACGACCGCAAAACCTTTTCCTGCTTCTCCAGCCCTTGCGGATTCAATAGTTGCGTTAAGGGCAAGTAAGTTAATTTGTGAAGCAATATTTCCGATAAAATCACTAACATTACCAATTTCAGTAGCAGCATTGGAAAGGTTTTCTGCAAATTGTTCACCTTTCAGTACCTCACGTAAAGCTTCTTCTGCACCTTCAGATGACTTGCTTACCTGAGCAGCAATTTCTTTAATGGAGGCTGATAATTCTTCTGCTGCTGCGGCAACAGTCTGTACGTTGCTGGAAGTTTCTCCGGCTATAGAAGTAACATTGGTCGCTTTATTATCTGCATCCGTTACAGTTTTTGCCATATTGGTTGATGTTGTCTGTAATTCTGATGCTGCTCCTGACACTGCTTCAACAGCTGCTGTTGCAACTTTTTCAAAACTTTTAATTGCGGTGTCAATTTTTGCCGCACGGTTTTGTTTTGCTTTTGATTCTTCCTGTTCTTTAGTGGCAAGATCATCAGCTTTACATTTGTTTTCTACAAATACCCGCATGGAGCTGGCCATTTCCCCTATTTCTGTTTTAGAAACTGGTGGAAGTTTTATATTGGTGTTGCCGACAGCAAGCTCACGCATTGCCTTTGCCATGCTATTAATAGGAACTATCAATGATCTGATGCTTACAACAGTAAATAATATAGAAATTATGGTGGCTATTACTATTACAACTAGCAGAATAGCTAAATTATTCTTTGCGCTGATAGCAGATTCATCCATACTGGTTTGAATTTTACTTGCATAATCAGAATTGCTTTGAGTTGCAGCTGCAGCATTTTCTTTTGCCGATTTTGCTTCGTCTTCCTGTTTTTTCAAGACAGCATCAAGTATAGAATCTATGCTTAAAGATGCTTTTCTAGCATCGGATAAAAGAGCATTTGCTTTTACACGGTTACCTTCAACAAAAGCATCTACAGCCTTGATAGAGGTATCATTAAATTCAGTTGCAAGTTTTTCTATTTTTTTTGCTTCTTCAGGAGCAAATACTGCCATTTTTTTTAATATATCAAATAACTGTTTTTTTGCTTCGGTTGCATTGTTTTCTGATTCGTTTAACCAACTGGCTGAAAGGTCGGTAATCCAATAGCGGAGCATATTAAATTGGCGCAAGGCTGCGCGTGCAATATTAACGCGTTCGTTTGCTAAATCCTGTTTGTTAAGACTGTCTTTTATTTCATCACCTTTTATCTTCATCTCACTAACATTATTTTGGGTAGCGAGTACGACGTCATAGATATTATAGGTTATTAAGGAGCTATATATATTGGTTACGAAAAGAGTAACCAGCAAAAATCCGGAGAGTATTATAAGCTTTGTACGGATAGTTAGTTTATCCAATATTTTGATAGCTTTTTTATTTGAAGATTCTTTGACCATACATGATCCTTATAAGACTTGAGATTATTTTAATGGGTATTTTTGAATTTCATATTATAACTAAAATACCTAATAAATGATTAAAAAAAAATGCCAGTTTTTTAGACTGGCATTTTTATATCAATTCTTTCCTTACATAATCTATTTGAATATTGTGACACTGATTGCACCACCTAAATCATCCAGATTAGCCCCTTCTTTTTTCCCACCGGAAATATCTACTTCACCCTTAGGACCACCGTGGCAGCTTAAGCAGGACTGTTTATAATATTCTGGTTGGATATATCTAAACGCATTCTTACCATCAATAGTGGTTGTTTCAGAAAATGCTTTGCCTTTTTCATAACCGGCTTTTTTGAAAGTTTCTTCAATCGCTTTGTTTTCCCAATCATCAGGGCGGTTTTTACGATTGCGAACCAGCTCTTTAGGAGCGGTAAGTTTAATTACAGCTTTGCCAGCTAATTTTTCAGAGGCTTTATTTGCTACCTGACCAGCAAATACAGCAGGAAGGAATCCTTTGAAACCTTTCCCTTTTTCATTGATGACCGGTTGTGCATCAGTCATTACTTCCTTAATGGCATCCAAAATAGCTTTTTGATATTGATCATTAGCGTCAACATCTTTCCCAGCTTTTTCTTTATATTTCTCTTTTGCTGCGGCAATTACTACATCACCGGTTAGGCCTTTGTCACCAACATTGCCATCATTTATTTTATCCTGATTGTCAGAAATAACTGCACGACCAGCACCGAATAAAGCAGACATATCTTTTGCTATCTCTTCATCACCGGCATAAGCAGGAACACTTAATATTCCTGTCATACATATAGTAGCGGCATATAAAATTTTTTTCATAAATGTTCCTTTATATGGTTAGTTAGAAATTACCCTGTTCGTAGATTTATACTAAAAACTACGAACAGGGCAAATGATACAAATTAAAACTAGTATTTTATTTGTACGGTAGCGATCACTTTAGTTGTATCAGTGAGTAAATTATCAGCCTGATAATCAGCAAATTTCAAACCTAAAGTATAATTATCATAGAATGTTTGCTGGATTGAAGCATTCCATTCTGTACCATAATCAGTACTGGTATGCTCTGCTTGATAGTCATGATACGCAATTACAATGTCTGTTCCTTTTAACCAAGCATCACCAAATGGAACTTTATAAGCTAGAGAAACATACCTGTCTTCCAAGCCATTGGCAGGAGTGGTGGTAAATTTATCAGCCCAACCATTGAAAGCATGTAAAGTAGCAAGCGGGGTTTGGAAAGCATGAGTTGCTACTCCATCTCCTTCTAGAACTTCATAGCCGAGTTTTGCAGTAAAGCCGTTCCAGCTAGCACCCGGTTCAATTAAGTAATAATTTGCATCATAATCCACAGTGTTAGAACCGTAATCTGATTGTCTTGCGAATTCACCAGCATAAATCAGGTTAACACCGCTTCCCACATCAATTTTACCGGTAAGGCGTGCACCAAAGGTGTTAGATGATAAAGACCGAGCATCATCAAAATCAAGTGCGTAATCATATCCGGTTATTTTCAATGCTGGATCAAATTCATAGGAGGCATTTACGATATGTGAATCGCTATCATAAGCACCGCTGTTTGCAGCAGGTCCGGTAATGCGGTTTACTTTTTTCACATAAGCATAATAGATGCTGGCTTTATCAATAAATTGTGTTGAGATAGAAATAGCATCAAAAGTCTGATCGTTTTGTCTCCAGTCACTTGCGCCGATAAAGCGTTGGTTATCAAGGTTGATTAACTGTCTACCAAGGGTGATATTGGTTTTTGGAAGACCCTGATAGCTGATATAGAATTGATTTAACAATGTGTCTTCCGGATCAGAAACAGTCGGGAATTGAGTTTTTCCGTTAGTGGTGCTGTTATAATGATCTGCGCCAAGAGCTTTAATGTTTTCTCCTTCAATTGCTACTTGGAATCCTTCCCACAGACCGGTTTTATAACCGATTTTAGTGCGGAGTGTTGAAGCATAAGCGTCTTTTGTAAAACCATCCTGATCAACAGATTCATAACGGTAGCGAAGATTAATCCAAGGTGTTCCATGAGTTAGGGCATAACCAAAACTTCCAGCGGTGAATTCTGGGAATTTTTCAGTGCTTAATTTGTCTACGCATTGTGCAAGACCTGATTTTGCAGGAGCTGTGCTTGCAGCAGGTGCTGGTGTTGCAGCCGCTGCACCGGTAGCTGCCGCAGGTGCTTTAGCTTTGGTTTTAGCCTTTGTTTTTGTGGCAGCAGATGCGTCTGCAGCAAAATATAATGCGGCAGCAGGAAGAAGCGCTATCACACTGCAAGTAAGCAACAATCTTTGGCTTAGTCTCATTTTTTATTCTCCGTGTATGGTTAAAGTTTATGATTACTACATGTAATGTTTAGTTTATGTAGGGCAGTGCCAAAATCTGAGAAAACAAAATTGGCAATTCTAATATCTTCTATAAAATATTTCGTGGAGTTTTCCAGATTAATATTGATAAAGTTTTTGAGGTGGAATTTCTAATCATTAATAAAAATTACATTGTGAAGAAATATTTTGTTTAGCAATTGTGCCGAGTTTTGAAATTATGAATGTGATAATTTGATAAAATAAAAATCTGATAAAAATATCACAGTTCAAATAATTTTTTATTTTATAAACATACATTATAAAAATATCTTATAAAACTACCTTCTGGCCTTTTTTACGTTCACTGTCAGATTTTAATTGTCCGCAAGCTGCAAAAATATCCTGTCCCCTTGTAGCACGCACTGGTGAAGAAAAGCCGGCGGCGTTTACAATATCAGCAAAAGCACGGATACGGTTTCTGCTGGAACATTCGTAGGGTGCATCAGGCCATGGATTAAACGGTATCAAATTTACTTTGGCATGTATTCCTTTTAGCAGGCGGACTAATTCGTGCGCGTCATTATCCGAGTCATTTATACCTTTAAGCATCACATATTCAAAAGTTATACGGCGGGCATTATTAGCTGCCGGATAGTTACGGCATGCTTCTAGTAATTCTTTGATAGGGTATTTTTTATTGATTGGCACGAGTATATCCCTGAGTTCATCGCGCACAGCATGGAGGGAAATTGCTAGATTTACACCAAGCTCATTACCGCATCTCTCAATCATTGGTACAACGCCGGAAGTAGAAAGGGTTATACGCCGTTTGGAAATAGCGATACCTTCGCCATCCATGATAATTTGTAGGGCTTTTGCCACATTGTCATAATTGAATAAAGGTTCTCCCATCCCCATCATCACAATATTGGTAAACAGGCAATCTTCGCGTCTTTTATCCCATTCTTCTAGGCCGTCACGGGCTATAAGAATTTGTCCGACAATATCTGATGCGGTAAGGTTGCGTACCAGTGGCATGGTACCGGTATGGCAAAAACTGCAGGTAAGGGTACAGCCTACCTGTGATGATACGCATAATGCTCCCCTATCCTCTTCAGGAATAAACACCATCTCAATCTTATTTCCATCGGACATTTCCAGAAGCCATTTGCGGGTACCGTCAACTGATGTAAGGGCGCGGGAAATTTTGGGGCGTGTCAGTGTAAAATGCTCACCTAGCATCGCTTGTTGTTTTTTGGCGATACTGGTCATTTGCGAAAATTCAGTTGCGCCTTTTACGTAAATCCATTGCCAGATTTGTTTGGCGCGGAAAGATTCAAATCCGTACTCAGAGAGTTTTTCTATAAGCTCATTCCTGCTAAGTCCTATAATTTCCGTTTTTTCTGTCATTATTATAATTTGTAACCCCCATCGCTGGCTTTTATCATTTCAATGCCGAAAGCGTCTTTAATTTTCTTGCGCAGGCGGTATATATGCGTTTCCAGCGTGTGTGTGTCAAGGTCAGAGTCCATTTTCCAGATCTCTTTTAATAAAACTTCGCGGGAAATTACTTCTGTCCCTGCTCCGGTGATTATTTGTAAAAGCTGGGTTTCTTTATCAGTTAAAGCTGTAGTTGCTCCTGTTGGCAGATGGGTAATGGTTTTATGCTTAAGGGAAAGCTGGAATTCTTCGGTTATCTCTAATAAATCTATATTGGCAATATTAGCGAATGTGGCTTGGATATCTGTAAGTAATGCTTTTGCCCGAACCGGTAAAATTACTGTAATTACAGGAGGTTGATAGTCATAAGTAATGGGATTGCTTGTAATTAAAATATAGTTGTTTCCGGCTGGAATTTCAGATTTTGTGGTAATTTTCTTGCATTCAACCTGAAGCTCACGCGTGACAAGGCTTGACAATGACTCTATAAAGTCCTGATTATCACTTAAAATAAATACAATTTTTGGACTATTCATAAGAATAATATAAATGACCAATCAACATAAAAACAGCAAAAATATTTTGAACAACCTGATGGAAGCTATGAATTGTTTACGCCGTCAGGAAGGTATTGTTATAGTTAGGAAAAATAAAGAAAGAATGGCTGTTTATCCTTATGAATGTTTGGATAAAAGCGTACAGCAAAACTATCAGCTTACTAATTTGCAAGCACTTATTAGCCTTGCCAAGCGTGCTGGGATATTGCCGGCTCTTGCTGTGATTCCTATTGGTGAAACTACAGCTGACTGGCCAGTATTTTTTGAAAAAGATATAGAAGAATCACTTATACAAACAGGTGGAAGTATTTTTGAAGCGGCGCGGGCGAAATTGCCGCTAGCCGGTGCAGAAGATGCGGTGGTAGTGAGTTTTCGGGCAGCGGGTGATGAGGCAGTGCATCTAGCTTTGCTAATAGGTAAGGAAAGAAACAATGAATTGCCGCTAGTGCGGGTTCATTCTTCCTGTGTAACTGGTGATTTGCTAGGGAGTTTACGTTGTGATTGCGGTGATCAGCTACAGACGGCACTTGCTTCTATTAAAGCCCATGGTTATGGGGTTTTGCTTTATCTTAACCAAGAAGGGCGCGGTATCGGCATTACCAATAAAATACGTGCTTACCAATTACAGGAGCAGGGAATGGATACTTATGAAGCCAACCAAGCTCTAGGCTTTGCTAATGACGAAAGGGATTTTGCGGTAGCAGGCTCAATATTAAAATCATTGGGGATTTCTAAAATCCAGCTTCTTTCTAATAACCCACATAAAGTTGTGGAGTTGCGTAAACACGGAATTATTATTTCTCGGCGAGTACCGCTTGTTATAAAGGCAGGTAAGTATAATCACGCTTACCTAGCTGCCAAGGTGCAAAAGGCTGGGCATATCTTTAATAATGATAGTGACGGAAATTGCTAAATTAATTCTTTTTGTCCAAAATACTCAAAAGATCTTTAGACATTTCTTCACTGCTTGGCTCAGCCCATGCACAACCATCTTTTTTCCAGATATTTACATTAGAATCTAGATTTACTTCTTTCCATTTAGGGTGACCGGTTTCTTTAAGGGTAGGCAAGCTATCTCTAATCATTTTTGCAAATTTATTAAGTTGTTCGCAGCGTTTTGCATTATTGCTTTGTGAAAGATCATAGCTTACCAGAATTGCTTGTACGGAAACAGTTGGAACTGTTTCTTTGACAAAGCTATAATCATTAGAAGTTATTTCTGCCGGTTTATATTCCTCCAGCATTTTTGCACCATTTAACGGAAGAAAATGTACTTTTTCCAGCATGGAGGCATATTTCTGATTTTCAGGTAGATTGAGATCTTCCAGATTTTTGAACAGGCGCACAGGTTTTCCACCAACAAAAATTGCAGCATCAATTTCACCTTTTAATACAGAGACGATGCCTTGGGCAGATGGAATTTTCTGGCTTTCTGCCGGAGTAATTCCCATAATAGAAAATAGATTTATTGCAGTTAGCATGTTGCCGCTCCCCTCTTCACCTATTGCTACTTTTTTCCCTTGCAGGTCTTTGAAATCTTTTATTTCCTTGCGGGCAAGTACATGCACTTCTTCATTATAAAAAGGAAAAATCATGCGCAGATTGTTGGCTACTTTAATAGAGTCAGGGTTTTTGGAGCGACCTAAAAAACCCAGCACGTCGGATTGTACAATACCGAGGGTGGTACTTTCATCATTATTGATGCGTTTTATGTTATCAATAGATCCTTCTGAGGGTTTAACTATTATGTCAATATCTGCTTTCTTTGCTATATCAACAATATCCCGACCAAAAATATAATATGTTCCGGTTTTAAGACCTGTAACAATAGAGATAGGGGCTTGGCGTACGGCCGAGGCGTTATTATTCTGGGCAGCATTGGTAATGGTGCTTGGGGTGGTGGAATATAGAATGAATACAGCACAGAATAGCAAGTATAGATAGTTGCATAATTTTGACATAAATATACCTTTTTTGATTAGGTTTCTGTATTTGCCTTACTATAAAAGTTAAATTCTGTCAAATTATTTTAAGTCAAATTAACCTTTTTCGGTTAATTATTTATATGTGTATATACTAATTTTTGCTTAGTATTGCCATCAAATCATGATTTATTTTATAATCATCATCACCAGATGCCGAAATTTTGTCTAATTCTGGTGTTATTTTGACCATGCGTCCGATTATAAACTCATTACCATCCTTGAAGGATAATTTTGACTCATCGGTTTTGACGGGGACATTGCTGGAATTTACCACATTCATAAGCTGAACGTCATCTTCAGTAACTATTACTTGATCTGGAGAGCTTATTTTATACTGGGATATTATGATAGAAAGTGTTAAAAACGATATGATCCAGAAAGAATATATTGCTTTCCAGATTAATGAGCTATCAGACATTTTCCTGTTTGATTCGTTTTTATAAGTAGCAGGAAGCGGAAGCCGGTTTATTTTCGGCTTAGGAATAAAGGATTGTTCCAAATTATCTGTAAAAATTTTGCTACTCATAATAAGCGAATTGTACATATTATTTGCACAAAATACAATAATACATTAGCGATAATAGTAGTAATAATATTTTAAGTCACATTTTTAGTAATATGAGTAAAAACCAGAATATATTAAACCAGTTACTTGAAATAGCAAAAACTTATGGTGCTTGTGGGGCGGATGCAGTTTTTTTTGAAACCACCAATATAAGTATTTCACAGCGTTTGGGAAAGCCGGAAGGTATTGAGAGATCTGAAAATTCAGCGATTGGTCTTCGGGTTTTTTCCGAAAGGAATAATGGAGAAATTGGACAAGCCAATGTTTCTGCTACCGACATTAAAGAGGGGGCATTACTGGAGCTTGCGCAGCGGGCGGTGGCTATGGCCAAGCTTGCCCCTGCTGATAGTGATAATGTGCTTGCTGCTGCTGGTTTATTCCCTAGTACTATTCCCGAGCTTGATTTGTTGGATGAAACGGAGCCGACTCCGGCTTGGTTATTGGAGCAATGTGGACATGCAGAAGATACTGCTCGTAGCGTGACAGGGATAACCAATTCAGAGGGTGCGGATGCCAGCTATAGCCGTTCACGTATTCATCTTGCTACCTCTAATGGTTTTTTACAAAGCTATGACAGCAGTTATTTTTCCATTTCTGTTTCCGTGTTAGCTGGTGAAGGTACGGGTATGGAAAGGGATTATGATTTTACCAGCGCGCGCCATCGCAGTGATCTTAAATCTGCTAATGAAATTGGCCTTTCTGCGGCAAACCGTGCACTTGGCCGTTTGAATCCGCGTAAAGTTTCTTCCTGTCAGGTACCTGTGGTATTTGATCCGCGGGTCAGTAAATCCATGGTTTCTATTCTTACCGGCGCTATTTCCGGAAACTCAATTGCCCGTGGCGCATCTTTCCTTAAAGACTCAATGGGTAAGCAGATATTTTCAGATAAAATTACCATTATTGATAATCCGCATTTGCTGCGCGGTTTTGCTTCCAAGCCTTTTGATATGGAAGGGGTTGCAAATAAAAAAATGTCATTAGTGGAAAACGGGGTTTTGCAAACATGGTTGCTTGATATCCGTACCGCTAATAAGCTGAAGCTGCAAACTACCGGTCATGCTTCGCGCGGTATTTCTGCCCCGCCTTCCCCCTCTTCTACCAATTCCTATATGGAAGCTGGTAAATTGACGCCTAAAGAATTGATGGCGGATATCAAAAGCGGCCTATATCTTACTGAAACTTTCGGTATGGGGATTAATATAATTACTGGTGATTACAGTCAGGGAGCGGCAGGATTCTGGATCGAAAATGGTGAAATTGCCTATCCGGTATCGGAAATTACCATTGCCGGAAACCTGAAAGATATGTTCATGGGAATTACCCCGGCAAGTGACCTTGCCTTCCGCTACTCCACCAACGCCCCTACACTGCGCGTAGAAAATATGACGGTAGCGGGGGTGTAATAATTAGAATTATATGACCATCATAAACAGCAAACAGCATTCAGGCAGGGAAGTTATTGGGCGGTTGCTTAAGGAGCATATCGCGCCTTATAAAAAACGGCTGTTTCTGGCAATATTTTGCATGTTTATAGTGGCAAGCACAGCAGCACTTAATGCTTGGATGATCCAACCGGCACTCGATCAGATTTTTATAGAAAAAAACCGTACTATGCTTACGCTGATTCCCTTTGCAGTGTTTTGTATTACCCTTATTGGCGCAGTGGCTAATTATGGCAACACTCTTTCCATGCGTTATATTGGGCAGCGTATTGTTGCCGACATGCAGACACGCTTATTTGAGCATCTGATGAAAAGTGATATTGGGCTTTTTCACCAGCAATCATCAGGGCGGTTAATTTCACGTTTTACTAATGATATAAATTTGTTGCGTAACGCTTTTTCTAATGTTCTTACTGCCATAACCAAGGAATTACTTTCCATGGTATTTTTGCTTGGTGTAATGATTTACCAAAATGCAGCTCTTGCTTTTATTGCCCTTGTTGCTTTTCCCGTGGCTATTTATCCTATTATCAGGCTTGGTAAAAGGCTGCGCCGTTTATCTGATAAAGCGCAGGCGCAGCTTGGGGATTTTACCAGCAGTCTGGATGAGGTTTTTGCCGGAGTACGTACGGTAAAATCCTATAATCGTGAAGAATTTGAAGTGGCTCGGGCAAGGGGGGTTATAGAATCATTATTTCGTCTTTATTATAAATCCTCCCGTATACAATCTGCCTCTACACCGCTAATGGAGATTTTAAGCGGGGTTTCCATAGCCTTAGTGATATGGTATGGCGGTTTTCAGGTGTTGGAAGGGACTATCAGTGCTGGGGCTTTTTTCTCTTTCATAACTGCTTTTCTAATGGCCTATAAGCCGGTGCGGGCTATGTCTGGCTTAAACGGGGTGTTGCAAGAAGGTATTGCTGCTGCCAGCCGTTTGTTTAATATTATAGATACAGCACCAAAAATTTTAGATAAACATGACGCGCAGGCTTTAGTTGTTAGCCAAGGTAATATACGTTTTGAAAATGTGATTTTTCGTTACACACCTGAAATAACCGGTATTGATAGTGTAACATTGGATATTCCAGCTGGTAAAATGGCTGCACTTGTTGGCTTGTCAGGTGGTGGGAAATCGACGCTTATGAATCTTCTTCTGCGGTTTTATGACGTGCAAAGCGGCGGTATTTTTATAGATGGGCAGGATATTAAGAATATAACCTTGCATAGTTTACGTGAGGCAATGGCTTTTGTTCCACAGGAATCAATGCTATTTGATGATACTATTAAAGCGAATATTGCTTATGGGCGGATTGGGGCAAGTGATGAGGAAATTATTACCGCTGCTAAAAATGCTTCGGTTGATGATTTTATAAATTCCTTACCAGAAGGCTATAATACCATGGTTGGTGCGCATGGGGTGCGTCTTTCCGGCGGGCAACGTCAGCGTATTGCTATTGCCCGCGCCATGCTTAAGAATGCGCCAGTTCTACTGCTGGATGAGGCGACTTCGTCACTGGATAATGAATCCGAGCGTAATATCCAGCAAGCTTTGCAGGAGCTTATGAAGGGACGAACTACTTTGGTTGTTGCCCACCGCCTAAGTACCATTGTAGGGGCGGATATTATTTATGTAATCGAGGCGGGAAAAGTAATAGAAAGCGGCAATCATGAAGAATTGCTTGCTAAGCGTGGTAAATATTATCAACTTTATTCTAATGATTTTGATAATGATTAATTTTATGGTAGGTTTGGATATGGATACAGATAATAAAAAATTAGCTTCTTCGGTCTCTATTACTTCTAACAAGAACAAATCTGATAACAAGAATAAGAAAGAAAAGCTTGCTTCTGCTTTGCGTGATAATTTGCGCCGTCGTAAAGTAACCACCCCGCAGAATAATAAAGAGTAATTAATGTGTTTTTCTGGCTAAATAATAATAAACATCTAAGCAAAAAAGAAAAAAAGAAACAGCAAATGCGGCAGAACGCTTTGCATCAGGGGCTTTTTGCTTTTGCCCGCAACCGTATAGCAGGTGAAAAGAAAAAAAGGGAAGAGAAAGAAAAAGAAGAGAAATTAAGAGACAGAGCAAGAACCGAGAAGAAAAAAAAGGATGATAAAAAAGAGGTATGGAGTGAAAAAGTTGGTACGATCCGCAACCGCTTGAATGATAAAAGGCGTATCAGTGAAGACCGTTGGAATCGTTTTGCCGGAACAGAAGAAAGCGGCGGGCGCGGTCGGTAAAATTACAGCCAGTTAATTATAAAAGCGAAAAAGAACCCCACCCCATATATAAACAAAGAAGCATAGAATATAACCGTGCTAAAACGGCGTAAACCTAAACATGATTTGGCCTGAATAATATCGGTTGGGCAGGCAGCATTTCGGCTTAAGTAGCGTGAAATGCCAGAAACAGTAAGCATGATTCCTGAAAATATAAAAAGGGCTATTTTATGCTCGGAAAGCCAGATAAGCTCAGGTATGGCGCTTACCAAACCGGCCAGCGCAGCCCCTGCCCCTAATGATACTAGCAAAGCAGGAAGTGCGCAGCAGAGCAAAGTGCTAAATGAGCTGAATAACGAAATGGTTGGTAAGATAGTTTTATGTATCGCCATTATTTTTCCCTCTTAATCGCAACTACCGTATAGCCGGTATCGGTAATGAGGGTTTTTAATTTTTCATCATCAATATTTTGGCCGTTTTTTGTTTTTACCGTTACTAATTTATTTTCTAAATCAACGCTAATATCCTGAACTTCCGGCTGTTTTTTAAAAGTTTTTTCTATGCCTGTTGCACAAAATGCGCAAACCAAACCATTAACTGACACTTTAATAGTTTCGGCTTTTGCAGAAACAGAAATCGTACTAAGTAGTATGAATAATAATATTTTTTTCATAATTATCCTCTCTAAAATTGTAATATCCAATTAAACATAGCGTGGTTATTGCTGCTATAGCCTGCTTCCAGCAGGGTGGTTTTATAAAAAAACCTTACTAGTGGTGTTACCACCACAGAATCATCTTTGGCGGGGTGATGATCTAGCTGAAGCATGAGCCAGGTATTAATATCATCGTAATTGGCAAGATAAGGGGCAAAGCCCACCCGCGCCCGTTGCCATGCCGAATTTTCGAGATGATTCACATACATTAAACGTAATTCGTAAGAGGTGAAAATGCGGCGGGTTTCATAATCAGCGAGTAAGCTGGTCCAGGCGGTAAAATAATTATCGCCATGGTAATGTGAAGCGCCGACCCCGCTCATATTAAAAATATTGCCTTGGCCGTCTTCAAAATTCCAACGCTTAATAAGGGAGTTCAATTGTGGCGAGATGGTTTTAAATTCCTTCCCTCCCCTTTCCTGCTTTGCATAAACCCCCACGGCATAATTAGGGGTTATGGTATAATCGGTGGAGATGGTGTGTCCGGTTTCATCATTTTCCTGCATCAACATAATGCCATCAACATAAGAAATTGGTTTTGCATATACCATGTTGATATAAGAGAAAAAAATGAGAGTAGTTGTTATAATTTTTTTCATATTCACTTCCTTGCGATATGTTCAATAATCGGGCAGCAATCTAATTTGCTGTCATCGGCTGGGCATTCAGATACTAATTTTTTCAGGATATTTTTGATTTCCTTTAATTCATGGATCCTATTTTCTGCTTCTTTAATTTTACCTTTAGTATATTCTAAAATCTCTGAACAGGTTGCCTGATCCGATGTTTTTAACATTAAAAGTTTACGAGTTTCTTCAAGGGTAAACCCTAATCCTTTTGCCCCATGGATGAAGCGTATTACGCGTATTATATCCGGATTATAAAGACGGTATCCAGCTTTTGAACGTTCTGTGCCGGAAATAAGTTTTATTTTCTCGTAATAGCGTAGCGTATCTGGTGTTGTACCAGTTTTTTCTGCTAATTTGCCGATAGTCAAATATTGCATTTTAATCCCCATTTTTTTAATGATACAGCTTGGAGTATACTACAAGGTCAAGGGATTTTACCAATTTGATTTAAATTTTTCCCTGCGTCAGGTTTAGGCTCGTATACTACAAAATCCGCAAGCGGGATTTTGTCTTATAAAGTAACAAATCCCACATGTGGATTTGTTATTGTACACGTCGCCTTGCCTTCCTAGGGAAATTCTTTTCTCAAATTAATAAAAATTAATTTTAGTGGGTTAGACTGTGGCGCAATTTTTCATAAGCAGGGACATGGGAAACATCACCCAGTGCCGCAATAGTTAACTTCTCGTCAGCTATTTTTGCTGCTAGCTTTAATAATTGTTCTTTTCTTACCGCTTCTATTTTTTCAATAATCAGGGAAGCTGGGCGATATTCACCAAATAACAGGATATGCCTGCCGATCCAGGTGGCAATGGTTTGGGGGTTTTCCCGTGCCATCAATAATTCTGCTTTTTGCTGGTTTTTAGCGCGGTTTAGCTCCGTATCAGAAATATCCTTTGCCATCTCTGATATTTGTTCACAAAGCACAGTTGCCAGTTCTTTGCCTTTATCGGGGGCAGCTGCGGCATAAACACTCATCATTCCTAGATCTTCATAAGCTGATGCCATGGCATAAACTGTGTAAGCCAGTCCGCGTTTTTCCCGCACTTCTTGGAATAAACGTGAAGACATGCCGCCGCCTAAGATAGTAGTATAAAGCTGCAAAGCATAATAATCAGGCGAATGTACGGAAACAGCCGGAAGCCCTAAAAGCAGATGCAATTGTTCAAAATCAGCGGTTGTTTTGCTTTCCCCGCCTACATAATTTGCCGTTTCAAAAGTTTTTCCGTCCGGCACTTTTTCCATTCTAAAAAATTGTTCCACTAGTGCAACAAAGTCCTGATGTTTTATATTTCCGGAGGCGGTTATTACCATTCTTTGCGGGCGGTAGTGATCTGCCATATAATTACGTAAATCATCACTGCTATAAGCCGCCACTTTTTCGGCTGTACTTAAAATTGAACGGCCAAGGGGCTGGTTGGCAAAGGCGGTCATATCAAAATAATCAACAATCAGATCATCGGGTGTGTCATGGTGCATTGCGATTTCTTGGATAATCACTTCTTTTTCCCGCACCAGCTCATGTTCGGCAAAAGTTGAGTTCTTCATAATATCCGCCAGCACATCCACGGCTATGCTTATATCCTGACGTAATACCTTAGCGTAATAAACCGTAAGTTCCATGGATGTATAGGCATTCAGCTGCCCACCGATTGTATCAAAAATCTCGGCAATATCACGCGAACTTCGGGTGGTGGTGCCTTTGAAGGCCATATGCTCTAACAGGTGGGATATGCCATTTTCTGATTCACTTTCATAACGTGCGCCAGTGCCAACGCTTACCGCCACTGCCACGCTTTCAATACCCAGTAAAAACTCACTGGCAACACGCATTCCATTGGGCAGGGTAGTAATTTGATAGGTCATTTAATATTCTTTTCAATAAGCTTTTTTATTAAATCTACATTATTTTCTAAATGCACAAATTTTTCTTTGCGGGTGAATAAATCGGAAAGATGTGGCGGCAGTTCAGGGTGGATATTGCAGGCAGCTTTTACTGCATCAGGGAATTTGGCAGGGTGGGCTGTTGCCAGTACTACCAGTGGTGTTTCGGTGTTTCTGCGGGCTTTATTTCCGGCAAACAAACCAACTGCCGTATGCGGGTCTAAAACCTCGCCTGTTGTTTCATAGCAAGATTTTATGGTATTTTTGGTTTCCTCATCAGAAGCAGAGGAAGCAGCAAATTCTGTCCGCAGGCGGGAAAGTTTCTCTGGCTCAATGGTGAATTTTTTATTTTTACGGAAATCCCTCATTATCTCAGTAATTTTTGCGCCATCACGATCATATAAATCAAAGAGAAGCCGTTCAAAATTGCTGGAAATTTGAATATCCATACTCGGGGAAAGTGATGGTTCAACTCCAGCCATGCCATAAGTACCGGTAGCAAGGGTGCGGGCGAGAATATCATTGCGGTTAGTGGCGATGATAAGCTGTTCTACCGGCAGCCCCATTTTCTTAGCAATATAACCAGCATAAATATCGCCGAAATTGCCGGTTGGTACGGAAAAACTTACAGCTTTTGCCGGTGCACCCAGCCTTAAAGCGGTATAAAAATAATATACTGTCTGCGCAAGAATCCTAGCCCAGTTAATAGAATTTACGGCTGTAAGATTATATTTGTTACGAAATTCCATATCGGCTAGTAAGATTTTTACCATATCCTGACAATCATCAAAAGTGCCATTAAGTGCGATATTATGGATATTTTTATCCTGCACAGTAGTCATTTGCAGGCGCTGCACATCTGATACGCGCCCATGTGGATATAAAATAAAAATTTCCATATTTTTACGTCCGCGGCAGCCAGCAATCGCTGCTGAACCTGTATCGCCGGAAGTAGCCCCTATCACGGTTGCTTTTTGCCCGCGCCTTTCTAAAATATGATCGAGTAGACGCCCTAAAAATTGTAGGGCAAAATCCTTAAATGCTAGGGTTTCACCATGGAAAAGTTCTAATAAATAAGTATTGGAATCTAATTGCTTAGTGGGAGCGATGGCCGAATGGCGAAAAGTTTTATAGGCTTCATTAATTATGTTCTTAAGTGCATCTGCGGTAATATCATTACCTGTAAAACAGGAAATAATATTATAGGCAAGGTCAGTGTAAGAAAGTGACTGCATAGCGGTTATTTCTGCCATGGAAAAGGCAGGAATATTTTCCGGTAGATAAAGTCCGCCATCTTCTGCTAGTCCGGCAAGTACAACTTCTTCAAATGACAATCTTGGTGCAGCACCGCGAGTGGAGATATAATGCATTATTAAACCTAATTTTTTTCTGTTTTGCGATAATAAAACCCGAACATAACCAGTCCGATTATTGCGGTGGAAAACCATGTTATGGCATAGCCGAGATGATCATTCCTTAAATTGATTTTGCCATCACCTTTAATCGGGAATGTTTCCGCTTCATTTTTGCCAATTTCTTCTACAATAACAGATGTTAATGTTAAGCCGGTGGTTGCTGATATGGCATTTATATTTTCATAAAACCAGATATTTTTGTCCGGAATATTTTCCGGTGCAAAAAAGCGTTTTTCACGGGCGGGTCGGATTACCCCTTCTATAGTTTGTAGGCCTTCAGGCTTGCTTTCCTTATCTACAGGGGAAAAGCCACGGTTGATGAGTATTATCCTGCCGTCATCTTGTAATTCAAAAGGCGTAAGGATAAAATATCCGGGAAAGTTTCCATGCTGTCTGCCGATCAGATGCAGTGATTTTTTGTGCTTGAATATTCCTTCCAGCTTTACTTTGCGATAATCAAGATTTTCCAGATTTTCAGGTATCTTATCAAGCACAGGCAGGTTTTGTGCGTGCTCAACATTCTTTACCAGATCGTTTTTCCACCGCAGGCGTTCTAATTGCCATGCTCCTAGAAAGATTGTAGTTGCTGTTGCCGTTATTATAAACAGTAACGGAATGAATTGAGGTTTACGAAAATTATTTCTAAAAAATTCTAACATTATAAAAGTTGACTAAAAAACTCTGGAATTAATGATAATAATACTTGAACCTTATATTAGAAGGCTTATATATTTACTACTGAATTTTTAGAAGCCTCAATCATAACCTCAATATTTAAGGAGAACCGTAATGAGTGTATTAGTTGGCAAACAAGCCCCAGATTTTACCGCAACCGCCGTACTTCCAGATGGTAGTTTTGATGATAAATTCAATCTTCTCAACTATTTGGGAATTAAAAAAGATGCTGCCGGTAAGATAACTAAAAAAGGCAAAATCGGAATTTTGTTTTTCTGGCCGCTTGATTTTACTTTTGTGTGCCCGTCGGAAATTATTGCTTTCAATAACCGTTTGAAAGAATTTAAGCTGCGCAAAACTGAAGTTATAGGCATTTCTGTGGATTCCCACTTTACCCATCTAGCATGGAAGCAAACACCGGTTGAAAAAGGTGGTATTGGTGATGTGCAGTTCCCAATGGTTGCAGATCTTACCAAATCTATTTCCCGTGATTACGATGTTTTGGTTAATGATGCTGTTGCTTTCCGTGGTACATTCATGATTGATGGTAATGGTATTGTTCGTCACCAAGTAATAAATGATTTGCCGCTTGGTCGTAATGTGGATGAGGCGTTGCGTATGGTAGATGCGCTGCAATTTCATGAAGAACATGGTGAAGTTTGCCCTGCTGGCTGGCAGCGCGGTGAAGAGGGTATGAAAGCAAGCGCAGATGGCGTTGCTAAATATCTAAAAAGCCATGCGAAAAAACTATAAGTTTAAGGGTTGAGTGCTAGGATTTTTATGCTTGGCACTCACCTAACTTTTCCTTCTTCCAACTCCAAATTTCAAATTCAGATGACTAATCATACAACAAAAATTCTTATTATCGGCTCAGGCTCTGCAGGTTGCACTGCGGCTATTTACGCAGCACGGGCAGGATTATCCCCGATAATGGTGCATGGTATGCAACCGGGCGGGCAGCTGACTATCACTACCGATGTGGAAAATTACCCTGGTTTTGAACATGCGGTTCAGGGTGGCTGGCTGATGGAGCAAATGGAAAAGCAGGCTGCGAATGTAGGAACTAATATTATACATGATACTATTAAATCAGTAGATTTTTCTAAACGCCCGTTTATTGCAGTTGGTGAATCTGAAGATAGCTATATTGCCGATGCAGTTATTATAGCGACAGGAGCTACAGCCCGTTGGCTGGGGATTGACAGCGAACAGAAGTTTTCCGGTTTTGGTGTTTCTGCTTGTGCTACCTGCGATGGTTTTTTCTATAAAAATAAAGAAGTGGTGGTTATTGGCGGTGGCAATAGTGCAGTGGAAGAGGCTTTATATCTTGCTAATATTGCCTCTAAAGTTACGCTTGTTCACCGTAGGGATAGTTTGCGGGCGGAGAAGATTGCGCAGGAGCGTTTATTTGCGAATTCTAAAATCTCCATGGTTTGGGATAGTGCAGTGGAAGAATTTGTAGGAACAGAAGAACCTACTTCTTTAACTGCTGTGCGTCTTAAAAACCTGAAAACCGGAGATGTTTCTGAATTAAAAACTGATGGGGCTTTTATCGCTATCGGACATTCCCCCAATACCGAACTATTCAAAGGGATAATTACGCTGGATAGTGACAATTATATAGTAACCGAAAAAGGCAGTACCAAAACTAATATTGCCGGTGTATTTGCCGCAGGTGATGTACAGGACAAGATTTTTCGTCAAGCTGTTACTGCTGCCGGTACGGGCTGTATGGCGGCTTTAGAGGCAGAGAAATTCCTAGCTGGTCATTAATTCCGGTTTTTTAGTGCTAGTAGCAAGCGTTTTGACATGCCGCACTTGTTGCGGCATCTGAACTTAATTATAGGGGATAGACTTTGGGCATTAGTGGTTACGGAAATTGTCATTCGTCATCTTGTGCAGGTTGGTAGTAAATACTGTTATTGCGAGGAAAAAACTCTGACGAAGCAATTCTGCACACTAGTTCTTTGTAAGAACTAGATTGCTTCACTAGATTTGATGTGTAATGAAAATATCCTAGAGGGACAATACATTACATAAAAAAGGGCTTCCGTTTGGAAGCCCTTTTCTTTTTAAGAAACCTGAATAGGTCAATTATTTTTTCATAATCAACTTGATTTCTACGCGACGATCTTCAGCCAAGCAAGCGATTAGGTCTTTTTTCGCTAGGCTAGGATCACACTTAGTAACTGGGTTGCTTTCTCCGAAAGACTCAACTGTAAGTTTACGAGTTTTTAAGCCTTTTTTCGCTAGGTAGCTTTTTACAGTACCAGCACGTTTTTCAGATAGTTTTTTGTTATAACCATCTTTGCCGATGCTATCAGCATAACCAGCAATATCAACAGTTTCAATTTCTTTCGATTCTTTGATAAGTTTTGCAACAGTATCAAGTTTGTTTTTCTCTTTTGAGTTCAAGGTTGATTTATTGAAATCAAAATATACGTTCAGCATTTCTTTGCTGATAACTTGCTTACCAGTGCATTCATCAGTAGCAGAATCCCATTTAGTGATTACGCAGTTACCATTGGTGCTGTGAACAACGTTCTTATTGGTATCTTTTACCACATCTTTTAATTCACCAGCAAAAGCAGCAGGAGCGAACATCAAGCTAACAGTTGCAAGTAAACAAGCTTTTTTTAGGTTAATCATGAGCAGTATCCTCTATATTAAAGTTTATAATTCAATCGTTTATATTAAATCAGTTGTATTCCACGAAGCAAGAATTTGAATCCGGAAGGCTAATTCAAACAATACCCCGAACGCAACAGACTTCCCACACCATGCGCAGACATAATTTACGTTTAATAGATTAATAAATGGCTGATTGTCAGGTAAAATCTACAAAAACCCCCTTAAAAACCATATGTTTTTACTGAACTGATGCCAGATTGCCACATATGTCTTTTACGGAATTATTAATTAATAATTAGGCCCTCGCTCTGTTTTGAGTGTAAAGTGCATTAAAATCAATAGGATCTAACATAAGGGGAGGAAATCCACCGTCACGGGTTACGTCTGCTATTACCCTTCTGGCAAAAGGGAATAATATAAAAGGGCAATCTATCATAATAAGCGGTTCTATATGTTCTTGAGGAACACCGGAAATTTCAAAAATCCCTGCATAAGCCAAATCCACTAAAAAAACAGTGTTGTCATCGGCTATCGCCCGTGTAGTAATACATAAAGCTGTTTCAAAAACATTTTCCTGAAGCTTTTGTGCTTTTAATTCTACATTTACTTCTATTTTGGGGGCGTTGTTAGTAATCAGGCTTTGCGGCGCACGTGGATTTTCAAAGGAAAGATCCTTTATATACTGACCTTTTATATTAAAAACTGGGGAATTGCCTTGTTCAGGGTTGTTTGTGGTCATTCTATTATTCCTCTAAATGAAATATAATTCTCATACTTGATTTTATTGATCAAATAATAGAACATACATAAAGCAAAAATTATATAAATAAAGCTATTGCTATTAAATTTTATTTTAGAAATAAATAATAGGTGAATATGTCTGAAAATTTTCCATATGCCGATATAATTATTTTAGCCCTTATTGCCGGCTTTATTTTATTGCGGCTGCGTAGTATTTTGGGGAAGAAAGATGAAAATGACAGCTTCAATTTCTTACAGCAATCCAAGATAAAACAACCTGAAAATAGTGATCCTATTATACAGCTTGGTGATAAATCCCTTAAGGTTCGTTTGCGCAGCGAGCAGGATCCCTATGTTGCTACATTGAGTAATGGTGTGATTTTGCAATCTATTAATGAGATAAAAACTAAAGATCCCCTGTTTAGTGCCACTACCTTTTTAGAAGGAGCCAAAATGGCGTTTGAAATGGTATTTGATGGTTTTAATAAAAATGATAAATCAATCTTATCTATGCTTTTATCACAAGAAATATATGATGATTTTTTAAGTGATATAGAAGCACGTGAAAAGCAAGAAAATAGGCAGGAAACAACTTTGCTTTCCGTGGCAGCTAAGGAAATTTCTGCTATAAAATTAGATAAAAACATGGTGCAGATAACAGTGAATTTTGAAAGCGAACAGGTGACGGTGGAGCGCTCAAAAGATGGATCAATAGTTGCTGGTGACCCGTCAGATGTCCAGCATGTAAGCGATGAATGGGTGTTTGAACGCGATATAACTTCTAAAAACCCTAACTGGAAAATAATAGAGACATAATGAAAAATAATTTTGTTGTTATAATCTTATTATTTGCTGTTTGTGGCTGTGCTATTGGTAAAAAAGATCATTTTGAAGCGCGTGAACTTAAATACACTGAGCTTGCCGGTTGGGAAAATGAAGATTTTGTTTCAGCAGTTGATACTTTCAAAAGTTCCTGCCCGATTCTTGCTAAAAAATCGCGTCCAGCTACTAAAGAAAGTGATATTAGTATAAATTCTGTTGTTTGGTCTTCATTATGTGATGAAGCCCAAACTGTAACTACAAATTCTCAAGCCAAAGAGTTTTTTGAGCGGCGTTTTGTGCCATACCGTATTGCTAATAACCAGCGTGAACAAGGTTTGTTCACAGGTTATTATGAACCAGTTTTATATGGTTCTTTACATAAAAATGCTGATTATAAATATCCTATCTATGCTTCCCCGTCCGAATTGAAGGATAGTAAGCCTTACTATACCCGAGCAGAAATAGAACGGGGTGCTTTGGCAAAGCGAGGATTGGAATTAGTATGGGTTGATGATCCAGTAATGCTGTTTTTTATGCAGATACAGGGAAGTGGTCGGGTACGCTTAAAAGGCGGGCGTGAGCTGCGTATTGGTTATGCTGACCAGAACGGTCATCCTTATGTGTCATTAGGGGCAATTATGGGGAATGAAGGTTATTTATCTAAAGATAATGTTAATTTCTTTACCATACGCCAATGGCTTTACCGGAATCCTAAACAGGCAATAGAACTGATGCAGAGGAATCCTTCTTATGTATTTTTCCGTATAGTGGAGAAACCGGAAGTTGTCGGCTCTATTGGTGCACCACTTACACCGAAACGCTCCATTGCTGTTGATAATAACCATATTCCTTATGGACTGCCGCTATATATGGAAACTGATCTACCTAACAATAATGGCGGTAGTGTACCATTCCACCGTTTGATGATGGCGCAGGATACGGGCGGGGCGATACGTTCACCGGTACGGGCGGATATTTTCTTTGGCGCGGGCAGTGAAGCGGAATATCTAGCAGGATATATGAAAAACCAAGGGGTTTATAGTTTGCTTGTGCCGAAGGAAATAACTTCGCAAATGCCTTAGTTATATGGTTAGAAAACGCCCTCTCACATCTGAAGAAGAAAAATTATGGCAGCATATAACGCGTTACGATAAGCCGTTAAAAAATATAAAAAATTCTAAAGAAAAAGAAGAAACAGCAATAGAGCAGGAAACTGTACAACCTGCTGCAATAAAAATAAAAAACCAGAAGAAAAAAACTTCTGCTGCTTGTCTTCCTGCGTCAGTAAAAGAGAAAGAAACAATTTCAAAGAAATTAGGCGATTATTCGGGAATTGACCGCAATACCGCGGAGCGTTTTCGCAAAGGGGAGGCAGCAATTGATGCAAAGCTTGATTTGCATGGGATGACTACCCAGAAAGCCCATAAATCGCTAATTAGCTTTATTGAAAAACATGTAAAACTGGGCAGTCGGCGTTTATTGGTGATTACCGGTAAGGGAAATGGTATATTGCGCTCGGAGTTACCTAATTGGCTAAGCGTATCTGATCTGTGCGGTTGGATACTGGCCTTTGATAAGGCACAGGCTAAACATGGCGGTGATGGGGCTTATTATATTTTGTTAAAACGGAAGCGGTTGCGCAGTTATGATACATGATAAACCTCATATATTGGTAGTTGATGATGATGACCGTTTGCGTAGTTTACTTAGCAAATATCTAAGTGAACAAGGTTTTATGGTCACTTCGGTGGCGAGTGCTGTGGAAGCACGCGGGAAATTATCAGCTTTTATTTTTGATTTGCTGATTCTGGATGTAATGATGCCAACAGAAACGGGGTTAGAATTTTTATCTTCTTGGCCTGATAGGAAAATTCCTGTGCTGATGCTATCTGCTATGGGGGAAACAGAAGATAGAATAAAAGGTTTGGAACTTGGCGCAGAGGATTATCTGACCAAGCCGTTTGAACCAAAAGAATTGGTGTTGCGGATTAGGGCGATTTTACGGCGGGTTTTTACCCATGAAGAAAAATCACAAATTGTCCAATTTGGCGAGTATCGTTTTGATTTATCTAATTCACAATTAAAGCGAGGTGACGAGGTTATATACCTGACCTCCAACGAGGCGGCGTTACTAAAAGCCCTTGCCCAACAAGCGGGAACAGCTCTTTCACGTGAGGAACTTGCCAAATTAATTGGCGGTGGTGGTAATGAACGTAGTATAGATGTGCAAATGTTACGCCTGCGTAAAAAAATAGAAGAAAATGATAGTAAGCCACTTTATATTCAAACTATCCGTGGAGCTGGGTATGTGCTTTATGGACAAAAATCTGGCGGTTTATGAGTAAAAAATATTTACCGAAAAGCCTTTTTACTAGGTCATTACTTATTTTGGTAGTGCCAACCTTGCTTATTCAGATAGTTACAGCTTATATATTTTTTGAAAGGCATTGGGATAACGTTACCCGCCATATGTCAGGGGCTCTTGCCGGTGATGTTGCCTTTCTTATCAATCAGTTGAAAGATGTGCCTTCTAAGCAAAAACCGTCTGTAGTTGGCGAGTTTGAAATGGCGACTGGGATAGATGTTTCATTCGAAAATCTGGAATCATTTAATCCGAAAAAATCATCAGATTATTTCCCTGAATTCCAATCTTTATTACGGGCAAAAATAAAGGAAAAATTTACAGTCCAAAAAACTACGGATGGTGAATATATAGAGGTTAAAATTGCTTTTGCCAGCCAAGTTTTGCGTATCATAACCAGCGTTAAACGCTTGGAAAGCCGTACTACTACTATTTTTATTACTTGGACATTTGGTGCATCATTATTATTTTTAATGGTAGCGATTATTTTCCTGCGTAATCAAATACGCCCCATTACGAGGCTTGCTATAGCGGCGGATAATTTCGGGCGGGGGGTAGATACACCGGACTTCCGTCCGCATGGTGCGACTGAAGTGCGTAAGGCTGCTCGGGCATTTATAATAATGCGCGAACGTATCCGCCGGCAGATCCGTACACGTACAGATATGTTATCAGGTATTTCCCATGATTTACGTACCCCACTTACCCGTATGAAGTTACAGTTGGCTATGTTACCGGAAGATATAAGTAAGCGTGATGATATGCAGGAAGTAATTGCTGAGCTTAATGATGATGTTGCACAAATGCAGAATATGATTAAGGAATATCTTGATTTTGCCCGTGATGAAGGGCGAGAAGAAACTATTAAAATCCAGTTGGATGAGTTACTTAAAGATGTGGTAAGTGATTATGAAAGGATGCAGCAGCCCGTAGTGGTGACCATTAAAAACAAAGTAGAAATTGAACTTAGAGTCAGTTCAATTCGTAGGATGTTACATAATTTGATTGATAATGCTTTGCGCTATGGAAAAAATTGTCATGTGACGCTGCAAGTGATAGGAAGTTATACAGAAATATGGATTGATGATGAAGGTGCTGGTATTCCTGAAGAAAAACGTGAAGAAGTATTCAAACCGTTCAAACGGTTAGAGCCGTCACGTAATAGTAAGACTGGTGGGGTGGGGCTTGGTCTTACTATTGCCCGCGATGTAGTCATGGCGCATGGCGGTATAATTGCTTTGGAAGCATCACCTGCTGGTGGTTTGCGGGTATTGATACGTTTGCCGATTTAGGTGCGGATAATTCTCCAATCTGTAATTACCTAATTTGCATCTCTTGTTTCTTATCAAGAAGTGATTGCTTACGAATGTGATATTCGCCATTTCGTGAAGTAATATTGCTGTGCTTTTTATCTCTTAAGAATATTTCCAAACTATGTCCTTTTTCTAGTAATTCATAGAGGGCGGTTTTTAGTTGTGGCGGTTGGATGTGATGCTTGTTTAGGCATAATTTTAATTCATTATAGGGTTTTTGTGACCAATTATTATGAGCGTTGTTTTGTTCAATTATATTTACCAAGGAAATATGTTCATTTTTTCCAATATAACCTTTTATGGAATCAAGAATTTCCTTGTATATAAATCTTACAAATTCTGAGCCAACCCAAGCCGCCTGATGGGGGTATTCTTCTAAATTTCTTTTAGTAAGAGAAAATTGTTCATAAATTTTTGATTCTGTAAAAACCTCAATTTTCTTACTGTTTTTTACATTTTTTTGCTCAGATATAGAAGTTTTTGATATGCTTGTTGACGTTTCAAGAAACTGTTTAATAAGAGGGGCATCATGAGTTAATAATATAAATAGGGTATTTTTAGGATCGTTGAGTTCCGGCAATGTATCAGTATATAATTTAAGATATGACATATCCGCAGCATTTTTATGGCAGTTATTTATCATTATTTTTGTCTCTTCCGAGAATGCGTTTTTTAGAGACCATGGCCAGAGATTTGTCATGCGTAATGCTTGTATGGCTTCAGATTTTTCCCACCATTTTGTATCTTTACTTAGTCTAGTATCAGAAAATATATGGGAATATTCTGATAATTTACCTATATAGGCATCATTTATTATATGGTTATCATGATCTGTATATTTTTTAGGTAAATTTTTGATTTCATTTAATTCCAGAGGAGAATAAAGTTTGGTAAGACCATAAGAAAAAGCTTTGATTTCTTGGCTGGCCTTTATTTTTGAGGCCATAACCCGTTTATGATATTTATTATTATCAAGTTTATTATGACTATTTGAATGTAGTGATTCTATTTTACTAATTTCATTATTCCAAAATGGCAGGACTTTATCTGCGGCTTTACTCACTAAATTTTCAACAAAAATGTAATTATCCTTTTCATTTAATTTAATTTTCACCTCTATATCATAAGGGCTATAGATTTTTTTACCATTAATATGGGTTTGTCTATATTCTTTCATTAGCTTGAAAGTTTCTTCTTGGATTTTCTCCGAGGTTTTTTCTGATAGTTCTATTAGAGGTAATACTGTTTTGGGAATAATTTTTGTTGCCAAATCATTACGAAATTTATTGCATTTTGTTGTAACTATTACATTCGTCCATTCGGGATTCCGGTTTAAGAATCCAATATAATTATTTTGCCGGTTTTTTTGTATTGATATAAAGTCAGGAATCGTACAGTTTGATTTTTCATGAAACCCTTGTTCTGTATCAATAAAATTTAAGTTACGGCGACCAGTAATTTTATAAGTTTTTTGTAATGCTTCCAATATTTCATAAGGTTTTCCGCCAAATTCTGCGCAGGCATCAACCGCTATATAGATTTCCTTTGCGGGGGTTTTTGTTTTTCCTTCTTCAAATAAGCTGTTTTGGGAGCTTTTATTTATTGTATTACGAATCATGGTTTATATCCCAATCATCATAAAGAAATGTTTCTACGCTTTTTATATTATTTATATATTCATTTGATTTAGGTAAATAATCAGAAAATCCATTTATCTTTAAGGCGTTTTCTAATTCAGCATATTTACTAAAATCCAGCCTACGGCAAGCCTCTCGCCAGCCAATATGGCCATCGCTATAAGCCTTTAGAACATATTTTTCAGTATTTAACACTAATCTAATAAATAAATTTATTAATAATTTCTTAATATAATTGTTTTCTAAATTTAATCAACCATATTGCGTATAAAATAATTTTCTGGATAAAAATTATTTTGCAAAGATTTTTAACTTGGTTCAGGATGGTAAAATTAATTATAGGAAAATTATGGCACTGTTTTTATTTCGTTTTTATCCTGTATTGTTGCCGCTGATATTATATCTATTATGGTTTTATCTGGTGCGGAGCCGTGCTTTGAAAACTGGAAAAGAACCCCCTAAATTTAGTGATGCGCCGATATTTTTATTACTTATGTCCAGTTTTATCATTGCCATAATCTGCTTTATTGTTCTTGGTTTTTCTGTAGTTGATGATTCAAAAAAAGGTGTTTACCAGCCTTCCCATATGGAAGGGGATAAATTGGTACCAGCGCAGGTAGTACCGTGAAATTGCAACCGGACTGGCTTTTCTGGCCGCAGACACAGAAACTGGTTAAAGCCTTTGCCGATTCAGGAAAAAATGATGAGCTACGCTTTGTTGGTGGTGCAGTGCGTGATAGCTTGCTTGGCATAAAAGCTGAGGATGTGGATGTTGCCAGTACCCTGCCCCCGCAGCTAATCAAAACTTTATTAGAAAAGACCGGTATCCGAGTAATTCCCACTGGGATAAAACATGGCACTGTAACCGCACTGATTGAAGGTAAGAATTTTGAGATAACGACCTTGCGCCGTGATATTTTTTGTGACGGTCGTCACGCAGAAGTGACTTGGAGTACGGATTGGAAGGAAGACGCAGCTAGGCGCGATTTTACCATAAATGCTCTGTATCTGGCAGCAGATGGTGAATTATATGATTATTTCAGCGGAGTTGAGGATGCACAGGCGGGGAATGTCCGTTTTATTGGTGATGCGCGGATGCGTATAAAAGAAGATTATTTGCGGATTTTACGTTTTTTCCGGTTTTATGCTTATTACGGCAAAGGTGAAATAAACAAGGAAGGAATGGTTGCTTGTACTGAATTGTCTTCACAAATTGCAATTCTTTCTGGGGAACGGATACAAAATGAGATGCTTAAATTACTTGCAGCTCCTGCCATCTTCAAAACCATTGAGCTTATGCAAAAGGCAGGTGTTTTAGAGCAAGTTTGCGGTTTTAAGGCTGTTCTTCGCAATCCGAATTTTATTGTCGGAAATGGCATTATAAATCTGGCGTTGTTGTTAATTTCAGCAGAGATTGTGCCAGAGCGTGCGCTTTCTATAATTGCTGACAGGTGGCGGCTATCAGGAGAGCTTAGAAAATTCCTGTCCATGCTCATTATTTACAATCCTAAGATATCATCGGCTAGTTCTATTGCCCAGCAGAAAAGTCTATTACGCAAATTAGGCGCAGGTAATTTTGCTGCACTTGTCCAGCTAAAACAGGCTTTAGAACCGGAAGAAAATTATAATGCGATGTTAGAATTAGTGCAAAATTGGCAGATACCGGAAATGCCAGTAAATGGAGCTGATTTGCTAAAATTAGGTTTTAAGCAAGGGCAGGAGTTAGGTAAAAAACTACAAGAGCTGGAAAAAATCTGGGAAGAAAGTGATTATAAGCTTAGCAAAGCAGAGCTGATAAAAGGTTTTCCTAATAATTAATTGGCTATTGTTGAGAGTATTTTTTGATTAATGGCACTTGCAGGAAAGTAAATATAATCGTCAGGCTGAACATTCCAAATACTTTGAAATTCACCCAGAAATCCGTGGAAAAATTCCGCCAGATAAACTCATTGAGCCCGGCCAGGAAAATAAAAAACAGCCCCCAGCGCAGGGATAATATCCGCCAGCCCTCCTCGCTTAAAACCAGTGCGCTTTCCAACACATATTTAAGCAAAGATTTTTTAAAATATAACCCGCCTAGCAATAAGCTGGCAAAAATCAAATTTACCAAAGTTGGTTTCATCTTGATGAATACATCATCATGCAAAATTAAAGTTAATGTACCGAAAACAGTAATTACTAAGCCTGAAACCAGCGGCATTATAGATATTTTTTTTTCATAACAATATGTTATAGCAAGAGAAAGTAGTGTAGAAAGAATAATTGCTGCAGTGGCGGCAAACACACCTGCAAAGCGATAAGCTATAAAAAATACTGCTAAAGGAGCAATATCCAGAAGCATTTTTAATTTAGGATTCATACATTTATCTTTTTTTAAGAACTATTGTCTATAACGAATACTATGTTACAATGCGCACTCATGCAATTTATTTAGTAGTTATTAAATAAGGGATTATTAGTTTTGGAAACGTCGGTTTTAATAGTTGAAGATGAAATAGCTATCGTCACTTTGCTGCGCTACAATTTGGAACGTGAGGGGTTTAGGGTATTTTCCACGGGAGATGGTGAAGAAGCTATCAATATGGTGAAGGATTGTAAGCCGGATATTATCGTACTGGACTGGATGTTACCTTCTATGTCTGGCATAGATATTTGTAAACAGTTGCGTTGGAATCAGGAAACCAAGGGAATTCCTATTATTATGCTTTCGGCGCGTGGTGAAGAGAGTGATCGTATCCGTGGGCTTGACGCTGGAGCAGATGACTATCTGGTAAAACCATTTTCCCCAGCGGAATTAGTGGCGCGGATCCGTGCGGTATTTAGGCGTTTCCGTCCAGCTCTATCTGAAAAAATTCTATCATTTGCTGGAATTAAAATGGATGTTTCAGGGCATAAAGTTACCCGTAATGATATGGAAGTTCATTTAAGCCCTACTGAATTTTCATTGCTCCGCTACCTGCTTGAGCACCCTGCCCGTGTGTTTTCCCGCGAGCAACTATTGGACGCTGTATGGGGGCATGATATCTATGTTGAATTGCGTACGGTGGATGTGCATGTGCGCCGCCTGCGTAAAGGCCTTGATTATGACGGCAAGCAGCCTGATCTTATCCGCACTGTCCGCTCTGCCGGTTACGCGCTAGAAGAAGGCGGCGAGTTAGCAAGTGATGATTTAGAATAGATTTATAGTAGTTCTGCTGTAAGTTTATTAAGTAACAAACGTCCTTTTATGGTGGTTTTTAGGTTATCACTATCATTTGCGAGTAAGCCTTGCTTGATATAAAAATTCCGTTTTTCCAGATTGATATATTCCCGTAAATCATAGCCGGTGCGCTCTATAAATTTTTGATAATTTATTCCCTCTTTCAAGCGCAGTCCCATCATCAGCCGTTCTTCAATCTCCATTTCCTGCGGGACTTCCTGCCATATTTCTAAAGCATGGCCGTTTTTTTCTACATTTTCCAGCCATCTTTCCGGACTTTTTAAGGTCTGGGTAGCGATACGTTCTTTCCCTAGTTGAATCCGCCCATGCGCCCCTGCCCCGATTCCGATATAGCTTGTGCCATTCCAGTAGCTAAGATTATGGCGGCTTTCCTGCCCTGTTTTGGCATAGTTGGATACTTCATAAGCTGTAAATCCCTGTCTCGTCATTTTCTCTTCAGTAAGCAGGTATAAAGCCTCTGATAATTCGTCATTAGGCATAATAAAACCACCTTTGGCATAAGCATGGTGAAAGGCGGTATTTTCCTCGATGGTTAGTTGATAAAGTGATAAATGCCCGCCAGCCAGTTGCAATGCTTCGGATAACTCCTCATCCCAATCTTGCAGCGATTGGTTGGGTCTGGCATAAATTAAGTCAAAACTATAACGGTCAAAAATTTTTCTCGCAGTTTCAATGGCGGTTATTGCCTCTTTTGCACTATGCCCCCTTCCTAGAAATTTTAGTTCCGTGTCACGTAGCGATTGAACTCCCAGTGATACACGGTTTACCCCCGCGGCTTTGAACTCAATAAATTTTTCTATTTCTACCGAGGTGGGATTGGCCTCCAGTGTGATTTCTATATCATTTGTGGTTTGCCATAATTGCTGTACGCGAAAAATCAATGCTTCTACTGTAGCAGTAGGCATAAGCGAGGGAGTACCGCCGCCAAAGAAGATGCTGTTGACCGTGAAATCAGGAGTATACCCGTGCATATATTCCAGTTCACGCAGCAATGCCTTCTGCCACCTGTCCTGCTCTATTTGTTCACGGACATGGCTGTTAAAATCGCAATATGGGCATTTGGATTTGCAAAACGGCCAGTGAATATAAACGGCAAGATTGGACATTATTAGTAAGGTTGTTGATTTTGAAGAATTAATATATAATGATTAAATGTAATAAAACCTAATCATATCTTATTTTCATGCAAAATCACTCTAAAGATAGCGAAGCTATTATCTCACTGCTCAACCGTATCTATTTGGATATTGTGGATATAGAACAAAAATATAAGCTCTTTGCCGGATGTGGCGATATGCGCCCGCGCATTGATTATTTCCATGATGCAGTTCGTGCCTATACCGCTGGGGATATGAATGATAAGCGTTTGAGCGTGGAGCTTTTATCTTATGATTTACGCTGCCTGCGTTATATACAGCAAATGCCGCTTTCGCCTTTTCGCGAAGGTGGGGAAAACCTGTCGCCAACTCAGGAAATAATGACAACTGAAGGTGATCTGATGGCGACTGATTCCCGTCCTGACCGAAAAATCCGGACGCAAATTTCTGACCTTTACCAGCATTACGCGGTGATGTTTTCGGCTTTACTGAAACCAGCGGCTGACCATGATTATAAGGACAGGATAGATGAGCTGAATAATGAAGCTCATGACATTCAAACTATTATCCAGCAATTTGAAAAGAAAACCATAGATGTGAATATGGCAGCAAGGCTTGCCCAACAGCTGGAGCAGGCTGAGCTTAGGATAATCTTGGTAAAATTCCTCCAAGAAAATAAACATAAAAATAAAGATGATGTGAAAAAATTACTGGGTCACTTAAAAAATCTGGTAAAGCAAAAAGATGCTACAATAAAAACCATAGAAAACGCGCATTTGAAATTTGCTTCCGCCCAGCTTGTTATTTTTGAGGAATCAAAAGATATGCTCAAAAAACTTGCTACCCAAGGCATGAATCTGGTCGGTAAATTTGTGGAAGCTTCGGTTGCTGATACTAAGCGGCAAATGGGCAGGTAATAGGAATTGAAAAATCAGCTAATTTAGTATATTAGTCATGAAGCTAATAATCCTAAGCCGATTCCGTCCATGCTCAATTATATAATCCGCCGCCTGCTGATGATGATCCCTACCCTGTTTGGGATTATGGTGCTTAATTTTGCTATTGTACAGGTAGCGCCCGGTGGCCCAGTCGAGCGGATGGTAGCGCAACTCACTGACATTACTTCCGGCCATGGTACAGACCGGATTTCTGGTAGCGGTTCCGATATGGCGGCAAAGGCAGGTTCGGGTAATGGCAGCCAATCCCTCTATCGGGGCGGGCGTGGGTTAGACCCAGAAATTATCAAAGAAATTGAAAAAATGTATGGTTTTGACAAATCGCCATTGGAACGTTTCTGGCAGATGATGGGAAATTACCTGCGCTTTGATTTTGGCGAGAGTTTTTTTCGCAATGAACGGGTGGTGGATTTAATATGGAAAACCCTGCCTGTAACCATTTCTTTGGGATTGTGGACCACGCTTCTGGTTTATCTTATCTCTATTCCACTGGGGATTCGTAAAGCAGTGTCTGATGGTTCGCATTTTGACATCTGGACGAGTTGGGTAATTATTATTGGTTATGCCATTCCCAGCTTTTTATTTGCGATTTTACTTATCATTATATTTGCTGGCGGGACTTATTTAAGTTGGTTTCCGCTTAAAGGCCTCACTTCGGATAATTGGGCGGAGCTTTCATTTTTTGGCAAAATAACTGATTATTTCTGGCATATCACCCTGCCAGTTATTGCTATGGTAATTAGTGGTTTTGCCAGCCTTACCATGCTTACCAAGAATTATTTTCTGGAAGAAATAAGAAAACAATATGTGCTTACTGCCCGTGCCAAGGGGCTTTCTGAAAATCAGGTGTTATACGGACATGTATTCCGTAATGCCATGCTGGTTATTATTGCCGGTTTTCCCAGTGCATTACTAAGTATTTTATTTACCAGCGCCCTGCTTATAGAAATTATTTTTTCCCTGAACGGTTTAGGGTTGCTTGGCTATGAAGCGGTGGTGGGACGTGATTATCCGGTAATGTTCGGCACATTATTTATTTTTACATTGCTTGGGCTTATCACCAGCCTGATTGGTGACCTGATGTATATGTGGATAGACCCGCGGATTGATTTTGAGCGCAGGGAAGTTTAGTTTATCCTAAACCCCAACCTTTTTTAGAGGTTTGTGGCTGAGGAGCATTTACCCCTGCCCCTGTTACACGTGAAACCCAGCTTCCTATTCCAGCAACAGTTTCCTTGAGTTCATTTATTTCCTTTTTCATGGAAGTAATGATTGAGCTGCTTAATTCTTTAACCATCTCAACCGATTTATGGGCAGATTGAACGCCACATTCCATAAAACCAACTGAACCTTCCATCGGGAAATAGGTGCCAGCTAAAGCCACACCATTTCCTGCCATTCTTTCCATGGTGCCATGTAATTTTTCCATTTGTGATAATTGCCCCGGCGCTGGTGTGGCGTAGCATGGACGTTTGGTATCAGGTGCGCCAAATACCATTTTGAACTTTCCATTTTCATCTTTTTCAAAAATATCTTCAGCTTTTTTACCGTAGGCTTTGGCGTATTGTTCGGTAATAAGCTTGGTAAGTTCTTCTTTGCCTAAATTGTTTAATTGTTCGCCGCCAACAAGGAAGGTTACTATGCCCTTATCATGAACCCAGGATTGCCAATTACCACCTGTGAATAATGCTGCGCTATCAACATCCACGCCATCTTTAACTTTGATAAAAATTTTAGAGCTATGAGTATATTGCATATTTTGCAATAATGCGCGCTCTTCCGGATGCATTCCCAGATTTTCTAAACCTTTTATTTGTCCTAAGGCATGGGCATTAAGAGCGAGCCCGACCTTATCAAATTTTTCTTCGGTAAAACCAAGGTCAAATTTTTCACCATCCTTTTTAAGCTCTTCTAATTTTGAACCGGTCTGGAATTTTACGCCTTTTGCTTCCAGATGTTCCTTCAATTTGTCTAATAAAGCAGCTGTTCCGCCTTCAATGCGGTGAGCACAATCACTAGCTAAAAAACTGCCTAACTCAGGGCTTGCTTCATTTATAAATTGTAATGCAGAAGTTTTATGCGGGTCACGTCCTGCTTCTGAAGCATATGCTCCTTCAACGGTTTTTATAATATCGGGGTCAATGTCTTTTCCCGTGTCTTTTTTATATTTTTCCGCAAGCCCTTGTAAATATTCTGGTAGAGATTTGTTGTTAATATATTCTTCAAATGTCTCTATTTTCCCATTTTTATCCTTGTGAATATATTCAAGAGCTATATCGGTTTCATCTTTTGTTAAAGTTTCTTTTTGCTCATATTTTTTAGCCAGTTCCATCCCCTTTTGATCTTTAATGATCAATTCAGCGAGTGGTTTATAGGCTTCATGAAATTCTTCGCTGGTTAAATGTTTACCGCTAGCAGTTAAGAAAGTTTCTTTTTCCTGATCTTTGGAATCGATTAAATTTACACCAAGTTTTTTAGCAAGCTCTATAAGGCCTTTTTGGTCACTATCAATGAACTCCGCACCCATATTGATTATTTTTCCGTCAAGTGCTGCGCTTTGTATTTTTCCGCCGAATCTATTGCTTTCTTCAAAGACGGTTACTTTATAACCAGCTTCAGCAGCGGCGAGAGCCTGTGTAAGCCCGCTGATACCACCGCCGACAATCGCCATTGTTCCTTTTTCTTCAGAAAACATATTTTGACCTAAATCCCTTATTTATTGCAATAATACTAATTTACCTTACAAAACCTCAATTTAGTGTGAAAGTTCTGTTACAATTAGGGTTTATATTTGTTACATGTTATTTTATGTGAATAACACTTTGTTTTAATTGATTATTTGCCATGTGTTTTATCATCGGTGCGGCCTTGCCGCCAATCAGCAACCCTCAATATGTTTGGCTGTGGTGATTTTGCTAATTCTGCTCCTGCTGAATCAAGCCCAGCGATAGTTTTTCCATAAGTTTCTTTGTTCAATGG
>CAUJIB010000055.1 GCA_963205245.1 Pseudomonadota bacterium | reverse complement strand
GGCTGGATGACTCTGTTTTTAGTGGTAATCTAAAAATAGGATTTTCTGGTAAACCATCTATTGACGGAAAGCTTGCAACAGCTAAATTAGACTTAAATAACTATTTACCTAAAACTGATAAACAAGCTGAAAATTTATCGGGTAGCTCATTTATAAGCAATGCCTTTGCCGCAACTCCAAGCGGTTGGAGTAACAATAAAATTGATTTTACTGGATTGCGTCTGGTAAATCTGAACCTTGCTCTTTCCATAGAAAATTTATTGTATCAGGCAACTAATCTAAGCAATATTTCTTCTAATATTAAACTTACTGAGGGTAACTTATCTGTTGATGTACCGCATGTTGAACTTTACAGCGGGACAGCAAAGCTTACAGCAACTGCCAGCGCAAATAACGCTATTTCCTTAAACATAGGTGCAGATAATGTACAGATAGAACCTTTATTAAAAGATTTTGCAAAATTTGACCGTCTTGCCGGTATTACGCAAATAAATGCTTCCGTATCAGGAAAGGGTGATTCTGAACGTGCTATTATTTCCTCTCTGGGCGGCAATGGTAAAATCCTGATAAATGACGGTGCAATCCGTGGGATAGACATTGCCAAGCTGGTTTCCAATGCCAAATCTATAGTTACCGGAACAGATACATCCTCGGAAAAGACTAATTTCTCCGAGCTGGGCGGCACATACACCATCAGCCAAGGCATTGTAAAAAATAATGATTTAGCCTTAAAAGCCCCTCTTTTACGCGTAAAAGGTGAAGGAACAGTTGATTTACCTAACCGTTATGTTAATTACAGGCTCCTTCCGAACTTGGTTGCAACCTTAAAAGGACAAGGTGGGGAAGATAAAGCTGGGCTGGAAATTCCTATATTGGTTGAGGGCAACTTTGATAAATTGAAATTCAGCCCAGACCTGAAGGGGGCAGCGCAAAATGCGATAAAAGACCCTGAAAAAGTAAAAGAAGCAGTGAAAAATGTAAAAGAAACTGTAAAAGGTGTAAAAGGTGCGATAAAAGACCCTGAAGGAATAAAAAACCTCCTGAATGGATTTAGATAAGGTAACGATGAATATGATTGAAGAATTAGAAAATAAAAGTTCCGGTGAAAAATTTATAATCACTGCATTTTATCATTTTTTTGATTTTCCTGATTTTGAACAGAAACGCCTGCCCCTGCTTAATTTCCTCAAAGAGCGCGATATTAAGGGTTCAGTATTAATCGCGCATGAGGGTATTAACGGCACTGTAGCTGGAAGCCGTGAAGCAATTGATGAACTGCTTGCCTATCTTGAGAAAGAAATTACCCACAGCCCGTTTGAGAATAAAGAAAGTAGCAGTGAGAACCCACCTTTTATCCGCACTAAAGTGCGGCTGAAAAAGGAATTAATTTCTATGGGAAAACCAGCTAACCCGCTAAAACCAGGCACGCATCTTAATTCAAAAGCATGGAATGAGCTGCTTGCTGACCCGAATACTATTTTAGTTGATTCGCGCAATAGCTATGAAACCCATCTGGGGAAATTCAAAGGCGCGATTGTGCCTAATATCCCTAACTTTAAGCACTTGCCGGATTTTATCAACGCACAACAAATAGATAAGAAAAAAGCCAAAATCGCCACTTACTGCACAGGTGGCATACGCTGTGAAAGGCTTACCGCTTGGTTGCTTGAAGAAGGCTATGAAGAAGTTTATCACCTTAAAGGCGGGATCTTAAAATATCTGGAAGAAGTACCGGAAGAAAAAAGCCTTTGGGAAGGCGAATGCTATGTGTTTGATAAGCGCGTTGCAGTCGGTCACGGCCTTGTTCCCACCACAACAGCCAGTATGTGCAATGCCTGCGGTCATGCGCTATTACCTGAGGATCGTGCACAACCGAGCTTTGATGAACATGTTACCTGCCCTTATTGCATAAATGGCAAAACTCAGGAACATCAAACCCCAAGCAGGAATGCCTAAAATTAGTAATACAATACTTACTCTGATGGTTTTGCAGGCAATCTGGAAAATAGCTGGTCGGTGAGGCGTGGTGAAATACAGGCAAGCCACCATAAAGGTAGGTAAAGGCTTAAAGGAAAAGCAATGCGTCCGCGACCTTTTGCCAGATTTCTGCTGATTATCTTTGCAGCTTTTTCTGCATTGATAAGAAACTGCATCGGGAAATTATTTACATCATTCATCGTTGTTTTTATATAGCCGGGGCAAATGACACTTACGCTTACGCCATGTTTTAATAAATTTCCGCGTAAAGCCTCGCCATAATAACGCACACAAGCTTTACTGGCACTATAGGCTGGTGAACTGGGTAGGGCACGAATACCAGCCAATGAGCTCATAATAGCAATTTGTCCAGATTTCCGCGCAATCATTAAAGGTATAACCGGCTGAACGCTATTTATTACACCATCAATATTGGTAGAAAAAATCCTGCGCACTTGCTTGCTGCTTTCCCCGTTTCCACCTGTGCCCGCTGAAATTCCTGCATTAGCAATAAGCAAATCCAGCGGTGATTGTGCGTCTGCTTGCCAGATCCAATTTTCCATTCCCTCTGCGTCAGTAACATCAATTATCTTGCTATGGACTTCTGCCCCCATCCCTTGGCATTTACCGACTACTTCTTTTAGCCTGTCAACATTACGCCCCTGTAGATATAAGGTATTTCCCAGACTCGCATATTCAAGAGCAAGAGCGGCTCCCAGCCCGCTGCTTGCTCCAGTTATCAAAATATTTTGGGGGATTTTCATAAAAAGTTAAATAATTTATGGTTAAAATGAACTTGAAATATAGGGATATTAATTACAACAATAAAAAAATAAAGCAGGAATAAATGACTAATCAGAAATCTATATGTGTTTTTTGTGGCGCATCTAATAGTGTTGATCAAAAATTTCTTGAAATTGGAGCGGAATTCGGAGCCTTACTAGCTAAAAGGAACATTACATTAGTTTATGGCGGTGGTGATTGCGGAGTGATGGGAGCAGTTGCTAACTCCACCATGAAACATGATGGTTATGCGATTGGCGTTTTCCCACGTTCACTGCGTAATATTGAAAATGAACATCAATCACTTACTGAAATTACTATTGTAGATACGATGCATGAGCGCAAACAAAATATGTTTGAACGCTCAGATGCCTTTGTGGTGTTTCCGGGTGGTTTTGGCACTATGGATGAAATGTTTGAAATCATAACTTGGAAACAGCTTCTGCTGCATGACAAGCCGATTATAATTTTCAATTATCAGGGCTATTGGGATCCGCTTATCGCCCTTATGAAAAATATTATTGAAAATAAATTTGCCAAGGCTGAAGTTGCCACCTATTACCATGTAGTGACAGAATTAGAACAAATTATAGATGTGCTTGGTTATTAAGTATTTGAATTTTATACTATAATCTTATAAAAATACTTTCTTTTTTTCATTATTACTTAAGATTTCTATGATGTAATTAAAGCATGATAATCATTAATTAGTGTTAGGTGATTGGTATAATTATGCACAAACAGATAAATATGCTTTCAAGCTTTCCGATGCTGAAAATAGAAAATTTTGGTGATATGCAGATGCGTTATCATCCTCTGCCTCTTGATAGCCGTGCTTCGGCGGTGCTTGAAGATGTTGAGCCGGCATTTTCTACAGCCCAGAAAATATTGGCAGCTCTACAGGAAAATCCACAAATAGCTAAGGCAGCAACTAGCCTACGCAGCAATTCCCTGATTATTTCTAGAATCCGTAATTCCGAAGCTAAATCCACCCTTATAGATGATTCCATTGATTTCGTTAAAGCAACTTCACAAAAACTGTCTAAATGGCAAAGCACTTTACAACATATAGCGCAAGGAAAGACAAAAGCTTCTATTGTAAAAGAAAATATTCCTATGCATTTTTCCATTACCGCAGGAAGTGACTATCTGGCTTTGATAAAGCTTATTATCCCTGAGCTCACCAGATTGGATGAGGAAAATAAGGATAATTATGACGCAATGCTTGCAGAAATACGTAGATGCAGCACTATACTGAGCGATTGCGAATGCGCCTCAGAGTTAAATAGCATTGTATTGCATTAGTGGTTGATGCTGGAAATTAGGTATTAGATTGCTTGATAAGCGGATGACTAAGTGTTATTACATTTTATATCCCTATAATCATCCATTCATATCAAGTATCCAATGACTGTCCGCCACATCACTGTAAATAACGTAACTTTTGCAAATGACCTGCCTTTTGTGCTTATCGCTGGGCCTTGTCAGGTGGAAACCCGCGATCATGCCATGTTTATGGCAGAAAAGCTTATTGCTATGACAGCAAAACTGGAAATCCCTTTTATTTATAAATCTTCCTATGATAAAGCCAACCGCACCAGTATTGACGGCAAGCGCGGGCTTGGTCTGGTTAAAACCCTGCCGATTTTTGAAGAAATCCGCCGTGATTTAGGTGTGGCAGTGCTTACTGACGTGCATACGGAAGAGCAGTGTGAAATAGTTGCGCCTTATGTGGATATATTGCAAATCCCTGCTTTCCTTTGCCGCCAGACCGATATGCTGCTGGCTGCCGCTAAAACCGGCAGGGCTATCAATATCAAAAAAGGCCAGTTCCTTGCGCCATGGGATATGAAAAATGTAGTAAGCAAAATGGATTATGCGGGCAATCCCAACGTGATACTTACCGAGCGGGGCGTGAGTTTCGGCTATAACACTTTGGTAACGGATATGCGTGCCCTGCCGATTATGGCAGAAACCGGCTGTCCGGTAGTGATAGATGCAACCCATAGTGTGCAGCAGCCGGGCGGGCAGGGTAAGGCTTCTGGTGGTGACCGCCGCTTCGTGCCAACCATTGCAAAAGCAGCAGTGGCAGTTGGAGTGGCCGGAGTGTTTATGGAAACCCACCAAGACCCTGATAATGCTCCTTCCGATGGGCCTAACATGGTGAAGCTCCATGATATGGAAGTCCTACTTACCCAACTCAAAGAATTTGATAAGATTGCAAAAAACTCTAAATAAAAATTCCGATTCCAGCCGTAAGCAACAAGCAGGTGATAATAAATAAAAACTGTGTGCGGGTTATATCCGCTATGGTTGGAGTAATTCTACCAGTGCCCACCCAGTTATCATTAAAATAAGCGGAGGTTTTGCCCCCCAATACCAGATTTAGGCCGGAAGCGGCGCAAGTTAAGGCTAACTCGTGCGGGGAAGCGGTTAGAATTCTAGACGATATTTTAGTAGTCGCTGATTGTAAGTTGATACTTGGCAAAAAAAGCATTGCCAGTACCCACAGGAATGTCGCCAGCCGGACAGGTAAATAATTCAGCAGCCACATTGCATCACTTGCTCCCTTGCCAAAAGCTGTGGACTTGCTTACCGCCCCTGATAAAGTTTCCTGTAACAGACAAAGAGCAAGACTGGCGAGCAACCCTGCCACGCCAAACAGCATAAACCAGAATATCGGAGTGATGATTTTGTTGAATAATTGTACTATCAGATATTCAATCCCAGCACGGGCAAGGGCAGGTGAATCTAAAATAGCATGATGGCGGAAAACTGTTCCTTCCAGTTGCTGGCGGGCGGCAGGCAAGTTGCCAATCTGCAGGTTTTTCTTGAGTGTATTAACCCTGCTCCAGCTGCTGCCAACTGGCAGGCACAAAGCTAGTAAAACCAGAGTAAAAAACGGATTGCTGAATATTACGGAAAATAGCCAGCCTGAAAATAAGCTTAACGCTAAAACAATTATAGTAAGCAGAATACCGCGGAATTTTAGCTCTTCATCAAGACGGTTTTCTCGGTTAAGCTTGCGCTCCATATCCCGTATTAATTTAGCCGGAGTATTGAATAAATGGGAAGCGTGCAAGAAATCTAATAGCCATCTCGCCCAGTACCAACCACTACCGAGCAACGCGCTGATAAGCAGCGCAAATACTATTAATAATGCTTTATCCATGTTAGGATTTATACTACAGTTAACTTATTTTAGATATATAAATTTATGCAATCGAAACTCCCCTCAATTAAAGAAATAATTACCAAGCATGAGCTATTCACCCGCAAGTCGCTGGGGCAGCATTTCCTGCTTGATACGGGTATTACTGATAAGATTGCCCTTTATGCCGAAGATCTAAAAAATCATAATGTTATTGAAATTGGACCGGGGCCGGGTGGGCTGACACGATCATTGTTAAACGCTGGCGCAAAGACCGTAACAGTAGTGGAAAAAGATGACCGCTGTATTGCCATCATGGAAGAATTGCAGGAAGCATATGGTAAAGATCGTCTTCATATCCTGCATGGCGACGCGTTAAAATCCAATTTACTGGAAACCATTCCAGCCCCGCGCAAAATTGTCGCTAACCTGCCTTATAATGTGGGAACGATGTTGCTGCTTAACTGGTTTGATGATATTTACCAGCAGGGAAATCAGGCTTATAGCTCGCTTACCTTGATGTTTCAGGATGAGGTGGCGCAGCGCATAATTGCTACTCCGGATACCAGCGAATATGGCAGGCTTGCAGTAATCAGCCAGTTTCTATGCGAGTGCCGTTATGATTTCCAGCTTCCCCCCAGCGCATTTTCGCCGCCGCCCAAAGTGCATTCAGCAGTCATTACCCTCACTCCGCGCTCTGAACCCCTATTCCCCGTATCAAAACCGGCATTGGAAAAAGTTGTGGCAGCCGCTTTTGGCCAGCGCCGCAAAATGCTGCGCTCTGCCCTCAAATCACTGGGCGTGCCAGTGGAGCAGCTTCTAGAGCAGGCAGGAATTGATGGTACACTCCGAGCTGAAGTTCTGACTATTGAAGAATTTTGCAAACTAGCGCAGATTTATGAAGATAACGAGTAAATAATTTACTCAATATGCACAATTCGCTCAAATAGACGGTTATTGAGGGCGGTAAGCTGGTCAATCATAAAAGGCAGGGTGAGTATCAAAACCAGCAGCATCGCCAGCACCTTCGGCACAAAGGTAAGGGTAGCTTCCTGAATCTGGGTTAAAGCCTGCACAAGGGCGATAATTAAACCAACCACCAAGGCAACAATCATCAGCGGTGCTGAAATAAGTATCAGCACATAAACGGCATCACGGATAATTTCTATTACTTCAGCTGATTCCATTTTTTCAGTTATATTATTTTACAAATATAATGTCTATAAAGTTCCCATTGCTTCACTGATATGAGAAAAGCCGTCGCGGGCAAGAAGTTTGGGCAAATTATCGTTAATATCGCGCACTAATTTGAAACCCTGATAAATAAGCGCACTATAAATTTGCACGAGTGATGCGCCCGCACGGATTTTGGCATAAGCATCTTCGGCAGAAGAAACACCGCCCACACCAATGATCGGGATTTTACCCGAAGTGAGTTTATAGATTTCCGATATTACAGGTGTAGAAAGTTCAAGCAGTGGTGCGCCACTTAAACCACCTGTTTCATTTTTATATTCGCTGCGCAGTGAAGTCGGGCGGGAGATAGTAGTGTTGCTGATAATCAAGCCATCTACATCATGTTTAATCACATTTTCTGCTATATCCGCACGCTGGGTTTCGTCAATGTCAGGTGCGATTTTTAGCAGGATCGGCACGTTTTTATTATGTTGCTGTTTCGCTTGATCGCGTGCTTTCATGATTTCGGTAAGCAGTTGCGATAGGGCTTCGCGCTGCTGTAAATCACGCAGTCCTTTGGTGTTTGGTGAGGAAATATTAATGGTGATATAATCCGCATAAGGATAGACTGCGTTCAGCCCTTTTACATAATCATCGCTGGCACTTTCACTATCTTTATTTTTGCCGATATTGGCACCGGTAATGCCAATGCTTTTATCGCGCTTGCTGAAATTCTTTATATAATATTCCAAACCTTTATTATTAAAGCCAAGGCGGTTAATTATTGCCCGATCTTCGCTCAAGCGGAACATGCGAGGTTTGGGATTTCCATCTTGCGCCAGCGGGGTAACAGTGCCTGCTTCTACAAAAGCAAAGCCTTGCCTGAGAAGAGGATTAACCGCCGCTGCATTTTTATCAAAACCGGCAGCTAAGCCAATGGGGTTCTTAAAGTTAAGACCAAAAATATTTTGTGATAGCTCGGGGTGCACAACAAGTTTTTGTGGCGGTAATAAATCACAAGACAACGCTCGCAAAGCCACATTATGCGCTGTCTCAGGAGATAAAGCATAAAGGAAAGGACGGACAATAGGGAATATATCAATCATTCAGGCAGCTTACTGTGCCGTAGCAAAAATGGAAAGAATTTGTTGCGCCTGCTCTTTCGGCATCACATTTTTTTTGCCCGTATTTATTTTTTCAGGAAAATGAGTGGATAAAATTTTTTCTTCCGGTTCACTATTGGTACTTATTTTTTTTTGTACAGGGTTAGCTGAACGCAACGGCATGGGAAAGCGTGATTTGGCAAGTGGAATAAATTGAGCAGATGGAGTGATAATGTTATTTTTTCCAGCTGCTCTAGGCGCAAGCGGCATAAAGCGCATATCAGATGATTCTGCTGCCGATGCTGAATTAGCAGTGAGAGATAATATAAGAGGAATAATATATTTTTTTTTCATTATTAATTCCATTGTTGATTCTCATGGTTAAATCGCATTATTTGGTTATGGGAGCAATTACCATGCCATTCTTTTTTAGATAGAAGAAATATTATTTTATTGTTTTTTTGTAATCATCATATACAAGATATTGTGTGTATGAATATTTTACCCTACTAAAAATTATATGATGTATAAGTCAAAACACAGAAAATATAAAATTTTGAGTTTGCTTATCATTTGTAGCAGCCTTATTCCCTGCACATCTTTTGAATCATATGCAGAGGATGATGGCCGTCCTGTCCCTCTTCAGGTTTATGTTCCTAACATTTCTTCTTTGCCTAAATATTTTAGTGCTAAAAAAATAGAATACAACATGGATTCTTTTACCCTCACAGCCAAGGGAAAAGTAGAGATTGATAATGGGGATACTGTAGTTAATGCTGATATGATTGAATATGACCAGCTGAATAATATTGTGAAAGCCCGTGGCAACGTAATCGCCCTTTATTCTAGTGGAAAAGTAGATTTTGCTAATGAGATGGAATTAAAATCCCAAATCAAGGATAGTGTGATACGCAGTTTCCAAATACAGCTTGCAAATAATGAAGCTTTTATAGAAGCTGAGAGCGAAATAAAAAAAGCGCGGCAATTTACCTTTCAAAAAACACCGGTAGTAGAAAAATCTTCATTTTTTGGTCGGATGTTTTCTTATTTTTCTCCTAGCCAGCCAACTGCAATTGCAGCAATAGCGCAACCTTTATCCAATCTTGAACCAGCTGCCGGTGAAGCAGATTCCACTGGAGATGCGCCTGTAATAGGAAGCGTCCCGTTACTTAATATACCAGAGGCTAATGCTAAAACTCCTGCTGACCCAAAACCAACAGAAGTCGCTGTAGAAGAAAAACCGGTAACAACACAAAGCACAGCAACGGTTTCAGAGAAAAATGCAGAAAGCCAAATTTCTGAACCGCCGAAGATAGAAGATAAACCACAAACAAAAACTGAAATCCCTACTGAAAAAAAACCTGAGAAAATCAAAAGCGAAGTAAAAAAGCCTGATTCTTCTGGTAAAAAATCAACAGTTAAAAATTTAGCAAAAAAAGAAGATAGTGGAAAAACTGCTGTTGAAGATAAAAAAGGCGGCACAAATGAAATTAAGCCTATGGCGGCAGCGTCCGAACCAACAGAGGAATTATCACCTAAAAGCAAAGAACTACTAGAAAAAGTCAGCCCTGCGGCAATTGTAGCTTCTAAAATAAAAAACCCCTCCCCTAAACCTGTCGATGTTAGCCATACGCGCAGCATGCAGGATTTATTTAAGGCAAGCGACACCGTAAATAATGGCGGATTGTCCGAATCTCTAGGTGTAAAAATTGACCGTAAAAACCAAAACTTAAATCCTGACTATGAGCTGGAGAAAGCATATAATGCTATCAATGCGGGGCAAAGCGAAGCAGCAATGGAGATATATAAAAATATACTCGCCAATGCTCCTAATAATACCCAAGCTTTGTTTGGGCTAGCAACTCTCTATCATAGAGTTAGGCAGCTTGATAAAGCACGACCGTTATATGGTCGCCTCCTAGCAGTTGACCCCAATAACAGGGATGGTTTTAATAATTTCTTAGTATTACTAGCCGATGAAGCTCCAAATGAAGCATTAAAAGAACTGGAAAAATTGGAAGAAAAAAATCCTGGATTTAGCACTATTCCAGCTCAACTTGCTGTTATTTACCAAAAATTAGGTGAACAAGACAAAGCCACAGGCAAGATGTTCCGCGCTGTGGCACTTGCCCCTGAAAACCTGACCTACCGTTATAATCTGGCAATTATGCTTGATAAACAGAAAAATTATGAAGAAGCTGCAAAACTTTATACACAATTGCTGGAAGCTGTACAGCGGGGAGAAAAAATTCCCGGAAATGTTGAAAACATTCAGCAAAGATTAACTTTTATTAGTTCTAATAGACCTTAGTATCGGTGATTCTGGTTAATGCCAAGAAAATAGTTCGCCAATTTCTGATAAATATAAGTACCATAGACAAATTTCTAAGGATTCATGAATGGAAATAACAGACTTATTAGTTTTTACCCAAAAAAACAAAGCATCGGATTTACATTTGTCTGTTGGTAATCCTCCAGTTTTACGTATTAATGGTGAAATGGTTCCATATAAGGGAACAGCTTTATCGGCAGATGATATAAAGCAAATGATTTATTCTATTATGACTGAGCAACAACGCTCGGAATATGAGCGCGATCTGGATATAGATTTTGCTATTTCTTTTGGCGATAATATGCGTTTTAGGGTCAATGCTTTTAATACACTTGGAGGTGCTGCTGCGGTACTGCGTATTATACCTAGTGATGTACAGAATTTAGAAAATCTAGGTGCACCAGAAATACTAAAAAAACTATGCGGACTACATAAAGGTTTGATTCTTGTTACAGGGCCAACTGGATCCGGTAAATCAACAACTCTTGCTGCAATGATTGATTATATAAACAGGAATGAATCAAAGCATATTATAACTATTGAAGACCCTGTGGAATTTATACACTCCTCCAGAAAATCACTTATAAATCAGCGGGAAGTTGGAAGGAATACGCGTTCTTTTTCTAGGGCTTTAAGAGCTGCGCTGCGTGAAGACCCCGATGTTATTCTGGTTGGCGAGTTGCGGGATATGGAAACTATACAGCTTGCTCTAACCGCAGCTGAAACAGGGCATTTGGTTCTTGGGACACTGCATACTAATTCTGCTCCTAAAACTGTAGATCGTATTATAGACGTATTCCCTGCCGGTGATAAGGAAATGGTGAGGGCAATGCTTTCAATTTCCCTTGAAGCGGTAATAACCCAAACCCTGCTGAAAAATAAAGAAGGCGGTCGGGTTGCGGCACATGAGATAATGCTGGGAACAGCAGCAGTAAGAAACCTTATTCGTGAAGCCCGTATTTCACAGCTTTATTCCTTAATCCAAATGGGAAGCAAACTGGGAATGACAACGATGAAAGACAGTATTTTTAATCTGCTCAATCAAAATATTATATCAGAAGAAACTGCCAGAAAAGCACTTGGCACTAGCACTTCTGATGAATCTGAGGATATTGTAGCCAGTGCAAATAAACACAGTGATACAGGACATGGTAATAATATAACTAGAAACAGGACAAGCGGGTTTTAGGTAGTATATGGGTATAGATATAAATGCAATTCTGAAAGAATTTGTTGATAGAGGTGCGTCTGATTGTTATTTTACCGTTGATTCCCCACCAGTGCTTAGATTTGAAGGAATTATTGAGAATCTTTCGGGTGATGTACTTACCAAAGATGATATAGAAATTATATTACGCGAATTGTTGCCGCCCGATTCTATAATGGAATTTGAATCTGCCCTTGAATATAATACTGCCATAATATGGAATGATGCCCGTTTTCGGGTAAATCTTTTCAGGCAACGTAGAAACACTGGCATTGTGATGCGGCGTATCCGCAGTAATATACCCTCTATAGAAAAGCTATTGCTACCCAAAATTTATGGGGAACTAAGCCTTGAAAAACGTGGACTTGTGTTATTGGTCGGCTCAACCGATTCCGGCAAATCAACTTCACTTGCTGCTATGCTGGGACATAGGAATATTCATGGTTCTGGTCATGTTATAACTATTGAAGACCCTATAGAATTTGTCCATAATCATAATAGATGTATTTTTTCCCAGCGTGACATAGGAATTGATACCTATTCATTCGGTATCGCCCTTAAGAACGCACTTAGACAATCTCCAGATGTTATTGTTATAGGAGAGATTAGGGATCGTGAAACTATGGAACATGCGATTATGTTTTCTGAAACCGGACATTTATGTATCGCTACGTTACACGCCAATAATGCTAATCAGGCCATTAAACGTGCGCTTAATTTCTTTCCGGAAGCAAAACATAAACAAGTGCTGCTTAACTTATCACTAAATTTGAATGCGATACTTTCACAACGTTTAATTACAAATAAAAAAGGCACAAGAAGTGCAGCTATAGAGGTGATGCTTAATAGTGGGATTATACGTGAATTAATTGCTGAAGGTAGGATAAGAGAAATTCGTGAACATATAGAAAAAGGCAGGGACTCCGGTATGCAAACCTTTGAGCAGGCCTTATTAGATTTATATACCGACGGTCTGATTACCGAACAGGTGGCAATAGCAGAATCTGACAATCCCGCCAATTTGCGCCTTGCCATCAAACAATATGAAATGGGAAGAACAATTGGTGGCAGCAAGTCCAACCTTTCAAGCACCATGCTTAATATTAATGACCAGTTCAAATTTTAATTAAAGCATTTCCGGTTTCAATCTGTTATATAACAGATTCTATGGAATCAAAATATTCTCGTATTATCAAAACCTTTACCTTCCGGCTCGCACTGGTTTATGTGGGTTTATTCAGCTTGTCTGTGGTTATACTTTTTGCGTTTATTTATACATTTGCAATGGGGTATGTAGAAGCACAGGTAAATGATGCCGTACGGATGCAATATAATTATCTGGTAAATGAATATCACCAGAATGGCTCTACCGGCGTAGAATCGCGTATTAAAGAATTAATATCAGGTGATGAAGATGGAACAGAAATATACCTGCTAGTTAATAACAAAAATGAAAAATTAGCGGGTAATTTGAATGAATGGCCAGAAAATGCCGTTATTGAATCAGGATTTGAAAAATCTGGAAATTGGGTAAGTTTTTATATAGAGGGCGCAAGGATAGGACAAAAGAATATAAAAATTAAAGCAATAACCATTCCATTATCTAAATGGCGTAGCATCTTGGTTGGAAAAACTCTGCAGAATACAGAAAAAATTGAGCAGATTATTGTGCAAACTTTCTGGGCTAGCTTGATTGTGACGCTTCTTATGGCACTTGTTGGCTCAATCGTTATTACCCGAAGTGTTATGAATCGTATCAATATTATAAACCGCTCCGCCTATAATATTATGCACGGGGAATTAAGCACCAGAATCCCTTTTACTAAAGGTGGCGACGAGTTTGACGATTTATCTCTAAACCTCAATAAAATGCTTGATAAAATTGAGATGCTTCTTAAGTCCCTTGGTCAATTCGCTAATAATATCGCCCATGATTTACGCAGCCCTCTAAACCGTATTATTAACCGTCTGGATGCTGGCCTTAGGCAAATTGATGACAAAAACCCAGCACGTAAATTATTAGAAAAAAATATTCAGGATATGCAGGGATTAATAAGTACTTTCAATTCAATTCTAAAAATTTCTGAATTAGAAGCCAACGCTGGATTTCGTGATTTTGCTTTATGTGATATACAAAAAATTATTGAGAATATGGTTGAGTTTTATGAGCCTTACGCCGCAGAAAAATCTATAGCTTTAGTAAATCATATAAATTCACGGGTTACATTAAATGGTGAGAAAAATTTATTAACGCAGGCTTTCGCCAATATTATTGATAATGCTATAAAATTTACTCCTAATGGAGGCCATGTTGATATTTCCTGTGAATATAGAGATAGCTACACTGATATTATAATTGCCGATAACGGGGTTGGAATTCCTTCTGATTATATGGCAAAAGTATTTGAAAAATTCTTCCGCTTGGAACAAAGCAGGAACACCAAAGGCAATGGATTAGGACTTAGCCTTGTAGAAGCCATAGCAAGTATACATAATGCAGAAGTAATATTGAGTGATAATAATCCTGGGCTTAGGGTAAGTTTACGATTTTACAATAAAACTGTTTAGAGATCAGTAAAATATAGGAGGCGATTTATGGTTGCGCTAACGGATACTAAAAAAATCAATCTAGCATTGCAAGGTGGTGGTGCGCATGGGGCATACACTTGGGGAGTATTGGATAGACTGCTTGAAGAGGAAAATTTAATTATTGAAGGTATAAGCGGTACAAGTGCCGGTGCTATGAATGCTGCCATGCTGGTTAATGGATATATGTTAGGTGGCAACCTAGCAGCAAAAGATATGCTGGAAAAATTCTGGAAAAAAATTAGTGATGCCGCAGCTTATAGCCCACTGCATAAAAACCCTATAGAAAGAATTCTGACCGGTTGGAACATGGATTTATCGCCAAGCTATCATTTTTTTGATTTGCTTAGCCGTGTTTTTTCACCATATGAACTTAATCCGCTGGATTATAATCCAATGCGCCAAATATTGGAAGAAATGCTTGATCCATACGCACTGCAAGCATGCAGCACTATCAAATTATATATTGCTGCAACCCATGTCGGTAGCGGTCAGGCACGCGTATTTCAATGCCATGAAATTACAGTGGACGTGTTGATGGCATCCAGTTGCATTCCTTTTTTATTCAAAGCAGTAGAAATTGAAGGGGAAGAGTATTGGGATGGTGGCTATATGGGTAATCCGGCGATATGGCCTCTTATTTATAATTGTGAATCAGAAGATGTGGTTCTGGTACAGATAAATCCACTACGCAGGGCTAATATGCCGCGTACCGCAAGCGAAATAATAAACCGTGTAAATGAAATAACTTTTAATTCCAGCCTAACCGCCGAAATGAGGGCGATTGATTTTATTTCAAACCTTATCAAAAAAGGTAAATTATCACACGAAGAATATAAAGATATGCGAATGCATTTGATCTATTCGCCAGAGGAGATGAAATCCCTGAATGCCTCTAGTAAAATGAACGCTGACTGGGATTTTTTCCAGCATTTACGCACTATAGGCTATGATTCTGCCAATAGCTGGTTAAAAAGCCATTGGAATGATATTGGTAAGCAATCTACCATTAACATTCATGATAAATTTCTATGCGGGGTAGGAATAAAAAACTCTATGGATTCAGTGGAAGATCTGCATTCCAGAAAAAACAAGGGTTTTGTTTCTTAGTCACGCGGTAACTGGCGGCGTTTACGATCAGGACGAACTTTACGTTTCTGCTTGAAATCCGCCATACGCCTAGCGATATAATCATTTACAGAACCGCTTAATTCTTCTTCTACACCACGATAATAATGATCCGCACTATGTATCACTTTATATTCTACAGGATTGGCAACACTGACTCCTAACCTCCCTGCCAGTTTACTTACCAGTTCTTCTTGCACAACATCATCTTTGTCTCCTTGGGTTATAAGACCAGCCGCAGGACACGGGGCAAGGAAAGAAAAATCATATAAGTTAGCAGGTGGAGATACAGCTACAAATCCTTCAATTTCCGGACGACGCATTAATAGCTGCAATGAAATCCATGCACCAAAAGAAAATCCTGCAATCCAGCAGGTCGGTGCATCGGGGTTTTGCGCTTGCAACCAATCCAGCGCTGTGGCGGCATCAGTCAGCTCCCCTACCCCTTCATCATAACTGCCCTGTGATTTTCCTATGCCACGGAAATTAAAACGCAATACCGAAAAACCATTTTGTACAAAGGTATGGTAAAGCCGGTACACAATCTTATTATTCATTGTGCCGCCATAAAGCGGGTGCGGATGCAAAACCAGAGCAATAGGCGCGCCTTTGAAATCACTATGGTGATAACGTGCTTCAATACGACCTTCAGAACCGTTAATAATAATTTCGGGCATTAGTTTTCCTTACCGCTTCAAGTTGATTGAATTATTCTTATATCCCTATATATTAAGGTTAAGACTTTTGACTAATACTTATATTGAAAATGGTAGCTAATGTTCAAGACAATTATTAATGATATTGATTCTATCTTTGCCCGTGACCCCGCTGCGCGCTCCCGTTTTGAGGTTTTATTATGTTATCCAGGTATTCATGCTCTTATTTTATATAGATTTTCTCATTTTTTATGGAAAAATCACCTGAAATTAATCGGAAGGTTTATATCTTATATAGCCCGTTTTATCACAGGAATTGAGATTCATCCAGCGGCAAATATAGGAGCTAGGCTGTTTATTGACCATGGAATGGGCGTAGTAATCGGCGAAACATCAAAAATTGGCGACGATGTTACGATATATCACGATGTTACTTTAGGTGGAACCTCTCTTTCGGAAGGGCTGCGCCACCCGCAAATCGGCAATGGCGTAATTATCGGGGCAGGCGCGCAACTGCTAGGGCCTATCAGAATTGGGGATAATGCCCGCATTGGCTCTAATGCAGTGGTGGTTAAGGATGTAGAAACCGAAACCACGGTGGTTGGCGTTCCTGCGCGGGTTGTCCCTGAACAGAAAATAGAATCAGCAAGCAGCAAAAAAATATTTGATGCTTACGGCTCCCCTAGAACCGCAGAATCAGATCCGGTTCTTGATATATTATTGAAATTGCAAGATGATATCCAAACCTTAAACATGCGCGTAAAAGAACTTGAAAGCGAAAATACCGAGCTACTTAACAGCGCAAAAAAATGGGAAATAAAATGATCCTTGGCACAAAAGCGCGCTACGCTGTAATGGCAATGGTAGAAATGGCGGGATGTGAAGAAAATCAAGCGGTAAAACTGGCGGAATTGGCTGCCCGTCAGGAAATAACCATACCATATCTTGAGCAGATTTTTAAGAAATTAAAATTAGCGAATCTGGTAAAGTCTGTCCGCGGCCCAGGCGGTGGCTACATAATGGCTCGTCCTGCCGCAGAAATCCGTATTTATGAAATTGTAGAAGCCGTAAATGAATCAATGAAAGTAACACGTTGCGAGGCAAAAGAAAAAGCTGGTTGTATGACCAATAAATCACGCTGCCTGACCCATGATTTATGGGATGGGTTGGAAAAACAAATACATGATTATTTATCAGCAATTTCCCTTGCTGACATACGTAATAAAAATAAGAAAAACTTTGAATAAATGCCGATATATTTAGATTATAACGCTACTGCGCCGCTACGCCCGCAGGCTTATGCCAGAATGCAGGAATTACTGGTAATTCCTGCCAATCCTTCGTCGGTGCATAGTCTTGGGCGGACTGCCAAAAAACATTTAGAAAACTCCCGCAAAATAATTGCTGAGGCGCTCAGCGCCTGGCCCAATGAGATAATATTTACCGCCAGTGGGACAGAGGCCAACAACACTGCCCTTTCCGGTTTCCCCGAGCGCAGGCTTTTAATATCAGCTGCCGAACACAGCTCAGTTTTGCGCCATCCGATGGTAACGACAGATAATCTTATTGCTGTAGATGAAAACGGCATAATTAATTTAAGCGATTTAGAGGCGCGGTTAGCTGAAAATCCTCAGCCTGCCCTTGTTTCAATTATGCTGGCTAATAATGAAACAGGGGTGATTCAGCCGATTAGTGAAATCGCCGCCATATGTAAAAAATATGGGGCGTTATTACATACTGATGCCGTGCAGGCATTGGGAAAAATCCCTGTTGATTTTTCTTTGCTAGGCGCGGATATGCTTACCATCTCTGCCCATAAATGCGGCGGGGCAGTTGGCGCGGCGGCACTGGTTGTAAAAAATAATCTGGTTATCAAGCCACTGCTTAGCGGCGGCGGGCAGGAATTAGGGCGCAGGGCGGGCACCGAAAATATCGCGGCCATTGCCGCATTTGCCGAAGCGGTTGCGGCAATTGATTTAGGAGATATGCAGAATCTGCGCTTGTGGCTTGATGAAATGGAAAAACAAATCCAAGCAAAGGGCGGCATTGTGTTTGGCGCAAATGCGCAGCGTATTCCCAATACCAGCTGTATCGCCATGCCGGATATCGGCAATGAAGTGCAGCTGATAGATTTTGATCTGAAAGGCTACGCGGTTAGTGCGGGTTCAGCTTGTTCTTCGGGGCGGATTGAAAAGTCACATGTGCTGCTGGCAATGGGTGTTCCTGCAGAACTTGCTTCCTGCGCTATCCGTGTCAGCATTGGCTGGAACAGCACCCAAAGCGAAATTCAAAATTTTACCGAAGCTTGGCTAAAATTAGCAGATAGGCTTAAACGCGGTTAAAAAATGCTATAAGAATAATATCTCTAATCTTCCATTTTTGCTTCACCAAATAAGGTGGCACGTATACAATCTTTTAGTTTTTGTGCTGCTTCTTCTGGCTTATCTTTTTCCCAAAAAATTATATGGTCAGAGCCAACATCAAAATGCGGTTTTTCTGTTCCACCAATTTCTTTATTATACATATAAATAACTGGTTTCCCTAATCCTCTGGCAAAACCAGCTTCCCAGTACGCGCCATTATTATGATGTGATAATTCTGCTATTACAAACCGTGAATTACGAATTTCGACTTCTAAACGAGCATGAATATTCCCAGATTTTGGATCAAGTAGTGGATTCTCAAGTTTATATCCTGTGTCCTCTACAGATTTTTTTAGAAAGTCAGGATATATTTTTTTCTGGAAATAATAATCAATACCTTTTTGCTCTTTTTCTTCACTATAAAACTCCATAGCAAGAAAGGCCTTTTTGCTATTTTCTACAGAGTGTCTTAATTCTTCATATTTTTGCCAACCTAAGAATGTTAACTGCAACCCATATACTTTAGGTGCTAAGGTAGTATCCTCCCTTGATATAATGTAATTATCTATTAAATATTTTCTTATATAATTAAAATCAGCAATAGCTGTAAGAATATTAAGCCCAATGTTTGAGTATAAGTTTATAGATTTCTCTAATTCAATAATGCCAGTACTGATTTCTACGATTAACTTATTACTTGGGCTATTTAATTTTTCTCCGAGGTATAGTATTAAATTATTAGCTTGCTCTACTACATTAGGAAGTGAATTGTTTTTTAGTATTTCATCTATTAAATCTGATGTAAGCTTGATACGATTATTATTCTTAGATAAAACATGGCTTATTACTGATCTTTTCTCTATAGAATCTATCCCAAAATTAGTCTTAGGATCATCTACCAAATCACTGTATGCAACTCTAGATATCAAATATTCACCACATCTAGAGCAATTAATCTTATAACAATCTCTTTCTCCGACAATAGCATTTTTATTACAAATGGGACAATTTTGCTCTACCATAATTATACCTTAAAAATATTATAAAAAGATAAGGCGAGATGATGTTAATTCATCCCGCCTATCATTTTTTCTAAAGCCTGAATCCTAAAGCCTAACTACAACCACTCGTACTTCCGCAAGTGTCGCATTTCATGCAGGTGCCGTTGCGCACAAGGGTGAAGTTGTTGCACTCAGTACAGGCATCACCTTCATAGCCTTTGGCGCGTGCTTCACGGATTTTTTCGCTGACAGCATTCATGGCATTGCTTTGTACAGAAACACCAACCTTAACGTTCACATTGTCATGCTCGGTTTGTAGGTAAGCCACCGTCTGCATATTTTCAGCAAGGGCTAAATTGCCGGAAACTACATTGCCGGAATTAGCCTGTGTAACATTATTCTGGTTATTAGAAACTACATAGAGTTTACCGCGCACGAAACCATTGCTGGTTACTTTGCTGAATAAATCCGGCTGATCGGTGGGACGGGTGGAATCACCTTCGCCACGGCCGATAGAATCAGAACGTGTGTCATTAATATCTACATGGGCGAGGTCGTTACGGCCAAGGTAAGATATCGCCAGCTCACGGAAGATATAATCTAAAATGGAGGTGGACATTTTAATCGCCTCATTACCTTCAACCATACCTGATGGCTCAAAGCGGGTGAAGGTGAAAGCATCCACAAATTCTTCCAGCGGTACACCATATTGCAGGCCAATAGAAACCGCGATAGCAAAATTATTCATGAGTGAGCGGAAAGCCGCACCTTCTTTGTGCATATCCACAAAAATTTCGCCAAGATTGCCATTTTCATATTCACCGGTACGCAGATAAACTTTATGGCCGCCCACAGAGGCTTTTTGTGTGTAGCCTTTGCGGCGTTCAGGCAATTTACGGCGTTGTGATTCATAAATAATCCGCTCAACAATGCGCTCGGCAATTACTTGCGGCTGGCGGGCAGCCCGCAATTGTTCCGGCGTTGCTTCATCTTCTTCATCGGCAAGTTCGGCCGCGATGGAAGAGTTTAGCGGTTGCGAAAGTTTAGAACCGTCACGATACAAAGCGTTAGCTTTCAGGCACAGTTTCCATGAAAGAAGATAAGCCTCTTTGCATTCTTCCACTGTTGCCGAATTTGGCATATTGATGGTTTTAGAAATCGCGCCAGAGATATATGGCTGTACCGCCGCCATCATGTGGATATGTGACTGGGCAGAAAGGAAGCGTTTACCTTTTTTCCCGCATGGGTTAGCGCAATCAAACACCGGCAGATGAATTTCCTTAAGATGCGGCGCACCTTCCAAAGTCATGGTGCCGCAGCAATATTCATTGGCTGCTTCAATTTCGGCTTTGGAGAAGCCAAGGGCAGAAAGCATATCAAATGAGAAATCATTAAGCTGTGCTTCTGTAAATCCAAGGTTGGTTTTGCAGAATTCTTCACCAAGTGAATATTTATTGAAAGCAAATTTTAATTCAAAAGCGGAAACCAAAGATTTTTCAATTTTTGCCAGTGCATCATCGTTAAAACCTTTAGAACGTAAAGCTTCATGACTGATAGCATTGCCGCCCTTCAACGTGCCGCGACCAACGGCATAATTGGTGATATCGGTGATTTGCCTGTCAGTATATCCCAGATATTTAAGCGCCGGAGGTACTTGTTGATTGATGATTTTGAAATAACCACCACCAGCCAGTTTCTTAAATTTTACCAGCGCGAAATCCGGTTCAATGCCGGTAGTGTCGCAATCCATAACCAAACCAATTGTGCCGGTTGGTGCAATGCAGGTTGACTGCGCATTGCGGAAGCCATATTTTTCACCCCACATAATCGCGGTATCCCAGGCTTTTTTGGCAGCCTTGGCAAGGTTCTTATCTTCCAAACTGTCAATATCAAGATGTACTGGGAAAATAGAAAGATCTTCATATCCGGAGCTTTCACCCAGCGCAGCACGGCGATGGTTTTTCATTACCCGCATCATGTGTTTTTTGTTGGCGGCGTAGCCATCAAAAGCACCCAGCTCTTTTGCCATTTCGGCAGAGGTAGCATAAGAAATACCGGTCATGATTGCCGATATTGCCCCAGCGATGGCGCGGCCTTCAGCGCTGTCATAAGCGATGCCGGTTGCCATAAGCAGCCCGCCGATATTGGCAAAACCAAGACCAAGTGTACGGTATTCATAAGAAAGTTTTGCAATTTCTTTGGATGGGAACTGCGCCATTGCCACAGAAATTTCAAGAACTACAGTCCATAGGCGGCAGGCATATTCAAAGGCCTTAATATCAAAAGAACCATTTTCTTTTTTGAATTTCAGCAAATTGATGGAGGCAAGATTACAAGCCGTGTCATCAAGGAACATATATTCCGAGCAAGGGTTGGAAGCGCGGATACGACCTGATTCAGGGCAGGTATGCCATTCATTGATGGTGGTATCATATTGCAAGCCCGGATCAGCACATGCCCAAGCAGCGTACGCAATTTCATCCCATAGCTCATTAGCAGGGATAGTTTTGCTGATTTTTTTATCCTTACGGTTAGTAAGGTGCCAAGGCCTACCATGCTCCACCGCTTCCAAAAATTCATTGGTTACGCGTACGGAATTATTGGAGTTTTGTCCGGAAACAGTAAGATATGCTTCCGAGTCCCAATCAGTATCATATTCTGGGAATTCAATTTGGGTATAGCCTTGCTTAGCAAATTCCACCACCCGCATAATGTAATTTTCAGGTACTAAAGCTTTTTTCGCCTCACGCATCGCTTTTTTAAGGGTTGGATTGTCAGAAGGAGTAAAGCGGGAATCGCCAGAGCCTAGATTGCAGGCTTCCATAACCGCTTTCAAGTGGCGGGCGCAGGTTTTAGAGCCTGTAACAATAGCCGCTACTTTTTGTTCTTCTATTACTTTCCAGCGCACGAATTCCTGAATATCGGGATGGTCAATATCTACTACCACCATTTTGGCAGCACGGCGGGTGGTACCTCCGGATTTAATTGCGCCAGCCGCACGGTCACCAATTTTAAGGAAACTCATAAGTCCGGATGATTTACCACCGCCAGAGAGTTTTTCACCAATACCGCGCAGGTCAGAGAAGTTAGAACCAGTGCCTGAGCCATATTTGAACAAACGCGCTTCACGCTCCCATAGATTCATGATCCCACCTTCATTTACAAGGTCATCAGACACGCTTTGAATAAAACAGGCATGTGGCTGCGGGCGTTCATAAGAGCTTTTGGAACGGGTGAGTTTTTTGCTTTCAGGGTCAACATAATAATGCCCTTGGCTAGGACCATCAATGCCATATGCCCAATGCAAACCGGTGTTAAACCATTGCGGGGAATTAGGAGCTGCCATTTGGCAGGCGAGCATAAAACGCATTTCATCATAAAATGCTTTTGCATCTTCTTCAGTGTCAAAATAGCCGCCTTTCCAGCCCCAGTAAGTCCATGCACCAGCAAGACGGTCAAACACCTGTTTGGAAGATGTTTCGCCTATGATACGTTCTTTTTCAGGTAGTTTTTCCAGTTTAGCTTCATCAGGAATGCTGCGCCACAACCAGCTTGGTACGGTTTCTTCCTCAACCTTCTTAAGAGCAGCAGCAACTCCCGCCTTGCGAAAATATTTTTGGGCAAGAACATCGGTTGCCACTTGCGACCAGAATGCCGGCACTTCTGTATCCAGAGCTTCAAATACCGCAGAGCCGTCGGGGTTTTTCATAACCACGTCAACTTTTCTGAAGTCAATAGCATCATAAACGCTACTAACATCAGCGGATTTTCCAGCTTTGGTGAAATGTCTTTCTATACGCATTATTTGTTCTCCCTTGAAATTTTAATGTAAGGCTTTGTTTTTTAGTTTCTTGTTAACAGTTGGTAGTTTAGAGGGCAAAAAGACAGAACAAAAAAATACATTTTTGAACGGATTTTCACGATTGAACTTTCTGTTATTTTTATAGCAATTTGGTACGCACGGATTCTAACATTACAAATCTGTAATGCAACTATATATTGTGCTTGACATCAATTTTCATACTAGATGATGGGGTTTCTAGCAAAAATCTAACCTGTGAAAATTGGGGATAAGTTTCTAACTACCTGTCGTTATTGGATAATATTATATATGATTTTGTGTATAAAACAGTTAGTAGATTATTTTATTACTATATAGGCTACAAGCCTTGGCAATAACTATCTCTTCGTCAGTAGGAATTACATATACTGGGAACTCTCCAAGCCAATCAATATAGCTGCAAATTTTACTCCGGATAATTTCGGCATGTTCACCGATACCGCCGGTAAATACCAGAGCATCTATCCCGCCAATGGCAGGAAGAAGCCCAGAAAGTTGTTTAGCAGCGATATAGCAATAAAGCTCTATAGCTTCTTTGGCCTGTGGTTTATCGCTTAAAAGCAATTCACGCATATCAGCACTAATAGCTGACACGCCCAGTAACCCAGAATTTTTGTAAAGTAGCTTAGCCACCTCATCTACATCCATTTTTTGCTGCTGTAATAAATATAAAATAACACCAGCATCCAGAGCTCCGCAGCGCGTTCCCATCATTAAACCGTCCAGAGTGGAAAAACCCATAGTACTGGCTTGGCTTTTCAGGTTTTTCATGGCGCACATGCTTGAACCATTGCCCAAATGTGCAACAATCACCCTTCCCTGCGCAACCGCTTCACCAGCATATCCAGACAATTGCGAGGCAATATATTCATAGGAAAGCCCATGAAAACCATAACGCTTTATTCCATTATTGTAGTAATCCTGTAGTAGTGGAAAACGCTTTTCCTGCACTGACATAGTATGGTGAAAAGCTGTGTCAAAACATGCTACCTGTGGCACTTTGGGATAGAGCTTACTAAGCTCAGCAATTAATTTTAGAGAGGCAGGTTGGTGAAGTGGCGCAAGTGGAATAAAATTTTCCAGTTCGCTTAATATCTCTGGCGTTATGATAACTGGTTCAACAAATCTATCACCACCATGTACTACCCTATGCCCGATAGCGGCGATCTCCTGCTTATCAATATTTTCCAGCCAGCCAAAAATTTCCGCTTCACTATAAGTTTGTGTATGAGTCTTACACTCAAGGGAATTTACGTCAAATAACGCAAGTTTAGTGTTAGAAGAACCCGCATTGCAGGTAATTATCATTTTGCTCATTGCAATCCTGTGCGCGCATAAAGCAGGGCGAGAGCCGCAGAAACCACACGGTTTTCAGCATCAGAAGCGCGGCTGGTAAGAATAATCGGCACTTTCGCCCCCAGCACAATACCAACTCCCTGCACGCCGGAAAAATAACGAAGCTCTTTATAAAGCATATTGCCTGACTCAATATCAGGCACAACCAGAATATCCGCATCCCCTGCAACCGGTGAGGTTATGCCTTTAATCGCCGCCGCCTCATGTGAAATCGCATTATCAAAGGCCAGAGGCCCATCTAAAATCGCGCCGGTAATTTGTCCCCGTTCCGACATTTTGCATAGAGCCGTAGCATCCAGTGTCGCTTGCATATTTTCATTTACCGTTTCCACTGCGGCCAAAATAGCAACTTTTGGTATTCCAAGCCCTAAGGATTGGAACAAGTTGACCGCATTCTGGACTATATCTTTCTTTTCCATCAGATTCGGGTTGATATTAATAGAAGCATCGGTAAGAAAAAGAGGCTTGGGATAGCTAGGTACATCAAGCATAAATACATGGCTCATGCGCCGTCCTGTGCGTAATCCTTTTTCCCTATCTACCACTGCTTCCATAAGTTCATCTGTATGGATTTTTCCTTTCATCAAGGCTTCTACTTCGCCATTCCTTACCATTGCTACTGATGCTGCCGCGGCGGCATGGCTATGTGGCGTTGGAAAAATTGTATATTTACTTACATCTATATGGGCATCTTCGGCAATTTTGCGGATTCTTGCCTCATCACCTACTAAAATAGGATCAATAATGCCAGCTTGCGCAGCTTGAACTGCCCCAGCAAGGGATAATATGTCTAAAGGATGAACTACCGCGGTTTTTAACGGCTTAAATCCCACCGCCTTATTCAATAGCCACTGCTGATAATCATGCCCATCAGTCTTTATATGTACTTCAGGCAGGGAAGTTGCATTCCAGCAAATTCTTTCCTTCGGCGGCAATACAATAGCAATACCTTCCAATACGTGCTCACCGGCTTCATTGGCACAAAGCGTTTCCAGTGTTATATGTTTTTTCTGATCATCCTTTGCTGTCACCCGCACTGAAGCGGTGATAGTATCTCCTAAACGAACAGGACGCAGAAATTTTAGGGTTTGGCTGAGATATATCGTACCCAACCCCGGAAGCTGCATCCCCAGCAAAGAAGAAAACATCGAGCCTGTCCACATACCGTGCCCGACTATCTGCTGGAAAATATCGGTTTTGGCATAAGCTTCATCCAGATGGGCAGGGTTCATATCCCCTGTCACTATGGCAAAAAGCTGTATATCTTTTTTGGTAAGGGTACGCGTAAGGCTGGCGGAATCACCAATATTTATTTCATCATAAGTTTTACTGCCAAGACAAGCTTCCTGTTCCACTTAAACTACCTAAAAATTATTGGGTTATTTCTTAGGATTCGGCTTTTTAGCCTCTTCCGCTTTTTCCTTTTCCGGCTCAGAATGAGTAGAAAATAAACTCCCGAAAGGATTAAACATCTGCATGGTTTTTTCAAAAATCGCCATATTGTGACGGGTAACTTCCTCAAATTGATTGAGCGGTGACATTCCTTCCATGGCTTTGCCTACGGTTTCGCCTAACATTCCACGCATACGCTCTTGGTTATTCATGAAACTTTTCATACTGGCATTGAGATATGGTTGCAGAATATCCTGCATATTATGGTCATAGAAACCAATAACCGAACGCAGGAAATCCGTGGGTAGAAGGTGGAAGCCTTTGCTTTCCTGTTCAAAAATAATCTGGGTTAAAATCTGTCTGGTAAGATCCTGCCCTGATTTCGCATCCACCACTATAAAAGCATGTCCCTTCTTTACCCGTTCACATAAATCCTCAAGGGTAATATAGGCACTGGTTTCAGTGTCATATAGCCTACGATTAGCATATTTTTTAATAATCGCCGGATCTTTTTCTTTATCTTTTTTTTGCATATTACATATTCCAAAGTAATGAAAAATAGCTATAAATAAGATTCTAAAATAAAAATCATATAAATTCAAGCGAGTATCTTATGAACCCCAATCCTTACCAAGATATTGCCAAGGAATTTCTTGATTTATGGCAAAAACAAGTAACATCCGTTATGGGTGACAAACAATTTATCCATGCTATGCTTGAATTGCTTAAAAATACGCAGGCAAAACCCAATGAAAAACCAACAACCGCAGCTGCCCACCCTGCCGATGCACCTGCTACTGAGCATGGGTTACTTGCTGAGCTTGCCTTTCGCTTGGCAATGTGCGAAAAGCGGATTGCTGCCCTTGAATCTAAAAAACCAGCCGCAAAATCAAGGGGCAATGCAAAAACAAATCCAGCACGAGGCAAAAAACCGCGCCACTGAAATGCTTTCCGGCATTTTACGTTATTATGAAACTCCCTATAATCGCCCCCTTGCAGAAGTGCCGGCAATCTGGCAAAAAGGCAGCGCAAGACTCCTTGATTATGGGCAAAAAATTACTCAGACCAAAGCAGTGGTTTTATTTATCCCTTCATTAATTAACCGCTATTATATACTTGATTTAGAAGAAGAACGCAGCTTTTTACGCTATCTGGCAGGGCAAGGGATTTACCCGTTGGTGCTGGATTGGGGCACACCTAGCCAAACAGAAAAAAACTTTGGCTGTGATGAATATATAACCGAGATACTAACGCCAGCTATTGATTTTATTGTCAAAACATCAGCAAATCCCGTGGCACTTGCCGGTTACTGCATGGGCGGGGTGCTGGCACTGGCAGCATCAAAATTAAGGCATTCTAAAATTTCTTCCCTTGCTTTATTTGCCACACCATGGGATTTCCACTGTCCTGAATTTTCTCCATTTGTACTTGAAAAACAATGGCAAAAGGAAATGGCAAAACAAATAGCAAGCCATGAAACCCTGCCAGCCAGTTTTATACAATCATTATTCTACCTGACTGATCCCTTTATATTTGAACAGAAATTCCGCCGTTATAATGAGCTTGATCCCAGTAGCAGGGCAGCAAAGGATTTTGTAGCACTGGAACATTGGGTAAATGATGGCGTGCCGATGACTGCGAATGTAGGGCGGGATTGCCTGATTGGCTGGGCACAGGAAAATAAGCTGGCAGAAGGAAATTGGCTGGTCGGCAATAAAAAAATCACTCCTCCACCGCCAAATCTTCCAACTTTTATTGCCATTCCCAAAAATGACCATGTTGTGCCGTTTGATTGCGCCATGCCGCTTGCTGAGGCCAGTAAAAACGCCCATATCATCCGCCCGAGTGCAGGGCATGTGGGGATGATTGTCGGCAGCCATGCCAAAAGGGAGCTGTGGCAGCCTTACGCTGAGTGGCTGGTTAATAATTCTTTTTAGTATTATTTTAATTATCTGCTCAAAGAATTTGACGATTGCGATAAAATCTGTAGAAAGACAGCCAGATCTAGCGTATAGAATTGCTTTTGAAGCAAGCTTACATAAGGAATCATTATGATTGATGCGCAATTAAATTATTTTGATATGGCAGTAATCGGCATCATGCTGCTTTCCTGCGTTTTTGCCTTTTTCCGCGGTTTTGTAAAAGAAATTTTATCCTTAATCGGCTGGGTTGGAGCGGCGGCAGTTACCGTATATTTTTTCAAGCCAGCTTCAGAAATGCTCCAGCCTTATTTTGCATAACCTCTTATTGCTTCTATTTGCGCAAGTATCGGACTATATTTAGGCTCGTTAATTGCTTTTGCCATAA
>CAUJIB010000054.1 GCA_963205245.1 Pseudomonadota bacterium | reverse complement strand
TAAAATTAGTGGATACGGCAGGTATGCGCCGTAAAAGCAATGTCACGGAAAAGGTGGAAAAGCTAGCGGTAGCGGATTCGCTGCGGGCAGTACAATATGCGCATGTAGTGATACTGGTTATAGACGCGCAATCACCAATGGAAAAACAGGAAAATAATATAGCCTCGTTAGTTGAGCAAGAGGGGCGAGCAATGGTAGTGGCGGTAAACAAATGGGATACTGTGGAAGATAAACCAGCTTATCTAAAAGCCATCACCGAGATATTGGAAAAAACCTTGCCCCAGCTAAAAGGGATTCCGATTGTACCGATTTCAGCAGAAACCGGTTTCCAGATTCCTAAACTGCTTAAAACCTGCTTTCAGGTATATGAGCTTTGGAATAAAGAGATTGGGACAGGTGTATTGAACCGCTGGCTGGAATCAGCTTTGGAAATCCACGCGCCACCACTGGTTAATTCCAGACGGATAAAAATTCGTTACATGACCCAGAAATCCGCCCGCCCGCCTAGTTTTATTTTATTTTCTAATACCAGTGAGATTCCCGATAGTTATATCCGCTATCTGACCAATAGTATGCGCGAAGCTTTTAAGCTGCCTGCTGTTCCTATCCGTATCAGGATAAAGAAAAATAAAAATCCTTACGCAGAAACAGCGCCATAATATAAGTTGTATTATTTTGATACGGTATAAATACCTGTTTTATTTATATTTATTAGTAATTTTTTTGTTTATTATTCGGCCTGATTTCGTTATCATGACCTTACAAGTAGTAAATATTTTTTCCATGTAAGGAGCATATATATGAGGACAAATCAACCAGTTACCAATGATGAATATTCCCTGCCGGATGACCTTTGATTGTATCAAAAACTGATGAAAAAGGTCGGCTTATTTTTGTAAATAAAACTTTCATAGAAATTTCTGGTTTTAGCAAAGAAGAGTTAATCGGTCAGCCTCATAATATTGTACGGCATCCAGATATGCCGCAAGAAGCATTTGAGGATTTATGGCGGGATTTGAAAGCTGGCATACCGTGGGGCGGTTACGTTAAGAACCGCCGTAAGAATGGAGATTATTATTGGGTATATGCTAATGCTGCTCCAACTGTTGAAAATGGAAAATTCACAGGTTATGTCTCTATCCGTACTAAGCCGGAGCGTGAAGCAGTTGCTAAGGCGAGTGAATTTTATCGTTTATTTAGAGAGAAAAAAGCTAAAGGATTTTTTATCAAACATGGCAGAGTGTTGAGTGATGCTTTTTCTGCCCGTTTCTCCAGAAAATTTGAATTGGTCGGTGTAAAGATAGCATCTGTAACCGGTGCATTATGTGTTATGATGCTGGGTATTGGTGCTACAGGCTTATATTTTGGTAATGAAACAGTAGATTCTTTGCGTGCTGTTTATGAAGACCGGACAGTACCTGCCGGACAACTTTCTGAGCTTAATAGAATATCACACCAGAATATGATCTATTTAATGGATTTATCTGACGGAATATCAGAAAGTGATTCTGCTCCTCTTGAGGAAATTGATAAAAACATAAGTAAGTTTTCTGATATATGGAATGCCTACATGGCAACCTATCTTACACCTGAAGAAGAAATTTTAGCAAAAAATTATGCAGAAGAGCGTGGGCAGTTTATGACGCAAGGGCTTATGCCTGCTCTTGAATTAGTTAAGTCAGGAAAACGTGATGAACTGTTACAGCTTATGCCAAAAGTACATTCATTATTTAGTAAAATTGCATCCACTAATGGCAAGCTTATAGAATTACAGTTAAGGGTCGCCAGTGAAAAATATAAATTAGCGCAGCATAATTATAAAATAGGTTTATGGACTAGTCTCGTGGTGGTTTTGTTTGGTATATTATTCTCATTCAAATCTTCAAAATATTTGCATAAATTCCTAAATGATAAATTGGGATATGTTGGTTCACGACTTACTTCTATTTTAGGCGGAAACCTCAATACGGATATTGTCGCTACAGATGATGAAGTTGGTAATATATTAGTTACCTTAAAAGCCATTCAATCTAAACTTGCTTATGCTGATTATGAAAAATCCCAGATTGAACGTGATAAAAAAGAGATGCAGGAAAAATTGGCTAATGATTTTGAACAAAGCGTGAAAGGTATTGTAAATGTTGTTTCATCAGCAGCAACAGAGCTCGCTCAAACTGCTCAGCATATGATGGAAGTAATTAAGGGGAGTAATAAAAAAACAGGAGATGCTACCCATGCTGCTTCAGTTACTATGTCTAATGTACAAGCTGTTACTGCCGCTGCCGAAGAGCTTTCTGCATCAGTAAAAGAAATATCTAATCAGTTCTATAGAACTACACAATTGGTTACTGAATCAGGGGAAAAAGCTAATAATGCGGATATATTAGCAAATGCCTTAACACAATCTTCTGATAAAGTAAGTGCTGCTATGGAGATGATTTCAGAAATTTCTGGGCAAATTAATTTGCTGGCTCTTAATGCAACGATTGAATCAGCACGTGCTGGAGAAGCAGGTAAAGGTTTTGCTGTAGTTGCTAATGAAGTAAAAAATCTTGCCGGACAAACCGATAAATCTGTAGTTGAGATTAAGAGTGTAGTAGAAGAAATGAGGGCGGCATCACATGCTATTATTGGTGCACTTAATGAAATAAAGCGATCTGTCGGTTCAATTTCCGAAGCGGCTTCAAGTGTGGCTTCTGCTGTTGAAGAGCAGTCTGCAACTACTAATGAAATTGCCCGTAGCATGCAAACTGCTTCCTCAGGTACGCAGACAATATCTAATAACCTTAATGAAGTCAGCTCATCAGCGACTCAGGCAGGTGGTTCCGCAGAGCAAATGTTTACTGCATCACAAGAGCTTTCAAAGCAGGCTGAAAATCTTAATGTGCAGGTCAACTCATTCCTTACGAAAATTCGGGCAGCGTAAATTGATTTTATAACATAATCTACCCATCATTCTGGTCTATTAGGGGGGAGGTTATGTCGTTGTGGTTAAAAATCATACACTAAAGCACGATTTTATGCTGCTAAGTAAGTATAATTTGTATAATTTTTATACAGGCTAACGGTTAATTTGCCTGACGACGCAAGAAAGCCGGTATATCCAAATACTGATCATCATTTGGCAGTTTCCCTTGATGTTCAGACGGAGAGCCACCTTGCTGAGCAGGTTTTTGTACGATCTGTACCCGTGGTTCCTGATATTCTTCTCTATCTACATCATTGTCGTATCTAGTAGAAAGTGCACGCCCAGCCTCGGCGATGCGTTTGAAAATACTACGTGCAGAAACTGAGGATTCACGAGGTTGTTCTAAGTTTTCACGACGTATTGCTGCGGGTTGAATAGGTGCAGAAGTACGGATATTGGGCTGAGATTTTATTATAGCTGGAGATTCCTGTTTATAAGCTACAGGGGAAGATTCACGCATAACAGTACCAACATTGGGTGCGTTTTCAGTAATATAGCTAGGCTGTTCATATTCAGCATTTGCCGTATATTCCTCTTGCCTATCAAAGCGAACCGCACCACCTGCGCGCTGTTCAACTTGTGGGCGGGTAGAAACCGGTAAAAAATCACGAGGGGCTTCACGAACTCCATCAAGTGCCGCAACGCGTGGCGATGCCTTGATAGGCTCTGGTTTTGCCACCGAACCAAAGCTATACGGCTTTTTTGTATCATTAACCATATTCATTCTATTCAGGTTTCCAGCATTATTTTGTATTGCTTCAATACCTGTAGCGACCACAGATACACGCATTTTCCCTGATACATCTTCATTGAATGTTGAACCGAAGATAATATTTGCATCTGGGTCAACTTCTTCACGTACACGGTTTAGAGCCTCGTCCACTTCAAATAGAGTCATGTCCAATCCGCCAGTGACGTTAACAAGTAAAGCCCTTGCACCTTTTAGCGAAACATCATCAAGCAAAGGATTTGAAATAGCTGCCTCAGCCGCTTCAATGGCACGGCGTTCACCTGATGCCTCTCCTGTTCCCATCATTGCTTTGCCCATTTCACGCATTACTGTACGAATATCTGCAAAATCCAAATTAATAAGCCCTGGTTTTACCATTAAATCAGTAACGCCGCGCACACCGGAATGCAGTACCTCGTCGGCCATTTTGAATGCATCAGCAAAAGTGGTACGTTCATTGGCTATACGGAATAAATTCTGGTTAGGGATAACGATCAGGGTGTCTACATAGCTTTGTAATTCTTTAAGCCCTTCCTCTGCTAGGCACATACGGTGCTTACCTTCAAACTGGAAAGGTTTGGTTACAACAGCGACGGTAAGAATTCCTTGCTCTTTAGCTATGCGCGCCACCACCGAAGCTGCTCCAGTACCTGTGCCACCACCCATTCCAGCGGTAATGAACACCATATTGCTGCCTTCAATGTAAGCATTTATTTCGTCTTTTGCTTCTTCTGCTGATTCTCGCCCGATATTAGGATTTGCACCAGCACCAAGCCCCTTGGTAATACCTGCACCTAATTGGATAGTGCGTTCAGTCAGTGAGTGGTCAAGAGCCTGCGCATCAGTATTCGCTACCACAAAATTCACACCCTCAAGATTTGAGGCAATCATGTTATTGACCGCATTACCGCCAGCACCACCAACACCTATTACTGTTATAGTTGGGCGTAGATGCTCGGTTTTTGTAGGAATATGAAGGTTGATTGTCACGGCTTAGCTCCCCAAAATATTTCGCCAAAAAATTTGACCTCTTATATATTGAACAATTTTATAATATTTACCACTATATTTTGTAGGTTTTTTCAAAAAAATATGTGTTGAATTTAGCAAATAAAAAGCCGAATCCTTGAATTCGGCTTTTTTAACTTAATTTTTTGCTACTGGACGCTTAATTATAACTTAAAGAATTAGCGTATCCATGATTAACATCACGATGGTTAATTTCATCATCCCGTACGGCGATAACTACATCACGTAAACGTGCTTTTGCAGGTAAATTCCAGTAAGTTATAGCAATTTGTGGAGCTGCAACATTTTTATGCGTTCCTTTGTCTATTTCTTGCAAGTAGGCAGTATAGCTTTTAACGGCTTCTTCTTCAAAATACCCTACAACACGATGCGCAGTTTTGGGAGATAATAGGTACAGTAGAAAGAAAAAATTGAAGAAAATTCCCTGTACTGCGAGCACAAGAAACCGTTCAAACCAGTTAGGCTTTGCAATTTCAATAAAGGTCATAAGGTGCATACGTTCATTCTCTGCTTCATCAAGCAAGGTTCGTATCCAGCCGTTATCTTCGGACATACGGCGCAGGCATTTCATATGTTGTAACATCCCGCCCACCATACCGGGAACTGCGGCAACAGTTTCTAAAACTATGGCGCGGTGTCCATAGCGTTTTGCAAAAAATACATCGGCAAAAAAACGTAAGAATTTGACAAAGCCCAATGCTATTATATCGCGGTAATCAATTGGTGTATGATGTTTAGACAAATCAACATCATTGTTACTGATATTAATAATTTTACTGGCATCGTTTAACATAAAATCCTTGTTTATGATAAGTTGGTTATAGGGTTATGGTAAAATTCTATAAAAAATGAAGTGTCAGGATTAAGATGTACGTAATGAAGAACCTGTGGCTCAATAACGCCATGTGTTTCAGTGGTAATTACATAGGTTTTGTCACCGGCGATGGTATATTCCAGAGAGCCTTTCTCTACTGTTATTTTAGCCCACACACCATCTTTGGTGGTATGGTTATGAAGTAGGGCTTGAGGAACGGTTTGGTTGGTGAATAAGCGCGTACTTTTATATAATGTTAGATTATCAGGTAATGTTTTCATAATATTATGCCGGTGCAAATGTAAAATCACTGGGTTTGGAGCAATATAAGTGAAATTTCAGGTTTTCTGCTATACGGCGGCTTTTATCAATATAAGCTTGTGCAATTTCAGGGGGGTGTATTTCATGTGCCGTTTCTGAAAATAATTCCAGCCAGCGTACAAATAATTCTTTATTAAAGACGGGCATGTCCTTGTGTTTTTTTAGAGGATTTCCATGATAACGACCGCTGGTGAGCATAAGCGATGACCAGAAATCATACATTTTTTCCAAGTGTGGTAGCCACTGCGCATCCGAATCGCCTATGGTTTTGGCAAACACTATTCCTAGTTCAGGATCGTTACGTACTTTATCATAAAACCGATCAACCAGATATTTTATGCTTTTTTCTGTAATATTTGAAAATATAACCATTTTTTACCTAGATAGTAATATATATTTATAATACATATTTAGATATGTATTATAAATATATATTATAGTCAATAATTTTATGGAGTTTCCAAATGCGGCTTACAATGTTTACAGACTATTCGTTACGGACACTTATGTATTTATCACAACATCAGGATCGGGTGTGTACTGCACGGGAAGTAGCTGAAAGATATAATATTTCCCTTAATCATATAGTTAAGGTGGTGCATAAATTATCGCAGTTGGGATTTATTAATAGCATGAAGGGAAAAAATGGCGGTATTACGCTAAACCGTCCGCCAGAGGAAATTAATTTATGGGATTTAGTAAAAAAATTAGAGCCAGATTTTACTATTGTTGAATGCTTTGATAGCAATAGTAATACTTGCCGTATTGTATCAGCTTGTGGACTTAGGACGATTTTTCAGGATGCCATGCAATCTTTTGCATCCACCCTTGCCAAACGCAGCCTCGCCGATGCAGTCGCCAAGCCGCAGGTTTTTTTTGATTCGTTGGTAACTGAAGACAAGCACTCTAAGTGAGTATTTTTCGTAAATTAAGAAGCTTTTTTATCTTCTTTTTTAGCATTAACATCACCAGAGGCGTTGCCAGTGGTAGCTACCGAAAAGCTTGCAAAGCGGTTTTGGAATTTTTCCATTTGTCCGGTTTTACGCAAATTCACCCCGCCAACCCATGCTGGGTGGGTTTTTGAATCAACGTCAAGCTGCAATACATCACCTTCTTTACCCCAAGTAGAAAAGGTTTCATATTTAGAACCATCGGTCATAACAACGGTAATTTTATGATAATCTGGGTGAATTCCTTGCTTCATAACACTATATCCTGCTTAAAATAACAATTTAGGGAGGGTGACCTTTAACCCAATGAAGGCAGCTTTGCAAGTAAAATAGTAATTTTTTAAGAAATTTTTGTATATTTTGCAGAAAAAAGATTGAAAAGCAATTCGCTAGCTACTAATCCTATCCAACCTAATTACTTTGTTCTTAGGTTGGGGGGATAGCTCAGCGGTTAGAGCAGGGCGCTCATAACGCCTTGGTCGGGGGTTCAAATCCCTCTCCCCCCACCATTGATTAGGTAGGTTTTTCTGTCAGCATGGCAATATTACCACCTATAGCAGCAATATTAATAGAAGTAGTTCGTTCACTTAAAAAACGCAGTAAATAATGAGGGCCGCCTGCCTTAAAGCCAGTGCCGGAGAGTCCTTCCCCACCAAACGGCTGTACGCCGACCGTTGCGCCAATCATGTTGCGGTTGACATAAATATTTCCCGCACGTACTTTGGCAGCAAGCAGATTTATATTTTTATTGATGCGGCTGTGAATGCCAAAAGTTAGCCCGTAACCTGTACTGTTGATATTATCTGCCACTTGCTCCAGCGCATCAGAAGGGAAACGGATTATATGTAGTATGGGGCCGAATATTTCGCGTTGCGGTTCGCTAATATCACTGATTTCAAAGATATGCGGTGCGACAAAATAGCCGGCTAAATTTTCCGGCAGTGGAGAGGAAGCTATAAATTTTGCAGTTTTTTTCATATATGCGATATGCGCAAGAAGCTTTGCTTGTGCCTGTGCATCTATTACTGCGCCAATATCGGTGTCTAGTTTATAAGGATCGCCGATTTTTAATTCCTGCATCGCTCCGGTAAGGAGTGTCAGCAGTTTATCTGCTATATCCTGCTGTACATATAGCACGCGCAGTGCCGAGCAACGTTGTCCAGCACTGTTGAATGCTGAAATGATTATGTCGTCAACCGCCTGTTCTATTAGGGCAGAGGAGTCTACTACCATGCAGTTTTGTCCGCCGGTTTCAGCAATAAGGGGGATCAGGTCGCCGCGCGTAGCTAAAGATTTTTGGATGTGCCCAGAAGTTTCCAGTGAGCCGGTAAATACCACACCGTTGATAGATTTATTTGTTACAAGTTCTGCCCCGATAGTTTCGCCTTTGCCGGCAATCAAATGCAAAACATCACGAGGGATCCCTGCTTCATATAAAATGTCTACTGCGCGTTTAGCAATTACTGGCGTCTGTTCGGCTGGTTTAGCGATAACACAATTACCTGTTACCAGGGACGCCACAACTTGCCCTATAAAAATCGCCAACGGAAAATTCCACGGTGATATGCAGGCAAAAATTCCCCGCGGATGCATGCTTAAAACATTGTTTTCCCCAGTTGGTCCAGAAATCAAATTTGGGTTCATAATCATGCGTGCTTCTGCGGCATAAAAGCGGCAGAAATCTGCTGCTTCACGTATTTCAGAAATGCTGTCGGGCAAAGTTTTTCCCGCTTCGCGTACGCACAGAGCTATCAATTCATGCGCGCTTTCTTCAATTAAATCGCCGCAACGTTCTAATATTTTTGCCCGTTCTTCTACAGTTGTTGCCTCCCATTTAGGAAAAGCTTTTTTCGCCGTGGTAATGGCACTATGCAGCTCTTCCATGCTCGTATCCTTTATGTCCGGAAGAGGAAGTTTAATAAAAGGAGCTGTTCCATCTAATAATGCTTTAAGTTGTGCCTTATTGCCGAAATCTATGCCTGCTGAATTTTTGCGCTGCGTTCCATAAAGATTTTGGGGAAGGGGGATAGAAGGATTGTAAAAGCTCATATTTGCTTTAGCTGTTGCCACCGGATCAGCTAGGATTTCCTGCACGCTTTTGCCTCTATCCAGCAATAAATGTACAAATGAGCTGTTAGCCCCATTTTCCAGTAGGCGGCGAATAAGATACGCCAGCAAATCTTTATGCGCTCCAATCGGCGCGTAAATCCGTGACGGCATGTGTTTTACTATAATATTATGCAGTGCTTCACCCATGCCATGCAGGCGTTGGAATTCAAAGCTGCCTTTTTCCCAGCCATATTTTTCGCTTAAAGAAATTATTGTGGAAATGGTGCGGGCATTATGGGTGGCAAATTGCGGATAAAATATTTCACACTGCGCTAGTATTTTAGCTGCACAGGCCATATAGGAAATATCAGTATGCTCTTTACGGGTAAATACAGGGTAGGAGGGTAGTCCCAATAGTTGCGCCCATTTAATTTCCGAATCCCAGTACGCGCCTTTGACCAGCCTGACAGGGATAATAATATTATGTTTTTTTGCTTTTTGCGCCAGCCAGTCAATGATGTAAAAAGCTCGTTTCTGATAAGCCTGCAAAACAAATCCAATGCCGTTCCAGCCGGCAAATTCAGGATTTTCCAGCAATTTTTCAAATATTTCCAATTCAATATCAAGGCGTGATGATTCCTCAGCATCAATACTTACCATCATGCCTGCTTGTTTCGCGTGTAATATTATTTCAATAAGGCGCGGTAATAATTCATTCATTACCTGTTCGCGTTTGGTTAGCTGGTAGCGGGCATGCAGAGCCGAGAGTTTTACGGAGATACTCGGCACAGAAAAAAGCGGCGTATCTTTACTTATAGTTTTAGCAATTAGGGAAATACCTTCCAGATAGGAATTAGTATAGTTTTTCGCCTGCTCATCGCTGCGCGCTCCTTCTCCCAGAATATCATAAGAGAAGCGGTAAGCTTTATAGTAAGAGCTGTGCTTAAGGGCTTGTTCAATATTTTCACCCAGTACAAACTGCCCGCCAATAAGCTGCATGGCTTTTTTAAGACTCTCGCGGATTAGCGGTTCCCCAACCCTGTTTACAAGCTTTTTCAAGGTATTGGTTATGCTAGCTTGCGGGTTTTGTCCGAAATCAATTATTTTTCCGGTTAGAAATAATCCCCAACCGGATAGGCTTATCATCCAATCATCACTAATAGTATGTTTTGTCCATTCATGCCCCTTAAAACAGTCATTTATCAGCATATCAGCGGTATTTTTATCAGGGATACGCAGTAAGGCCTCTGCCAAACACATTAAGGCTACGCCCTCACTGGTATTAAGACTGTAACTATGTAAAAATGCCTCAACCCCATGCCCTAAACCTGTTTCACGAATCTGCTGTGTCCAATCCACAGCACGCTTCATGATGTCGGATTCTATTGCTGCCAAAGGTTCTACATTTTCAAGAAGGATTTTTACCGTCTGCTCCTCGTCCATAAAGGCACGCGAGCTAATATCAGAAATTTCAATATTTCTTATTGGATTGTCCATATATTGGTTATATTATCAGTATGATTAATTGTAAAATTAAAGATAAAGATAAAAATGCAAATCCTTCCTAATGAATTGCCCCATGAAGAGAAAATTGCGCGGATGATCCGTGTAAACCATGCTGGTGAATATGGTGCGAAGCGTATTTATGCCGGACAATTGGCGGTTCTTGCCAAATCTGGCTGTGGCGATGTATTGCGCCATATGGCACAGCAGGAGCAGGAACATCTCGATAAATTCTCAGAAATGATGGTAGGACGCAGGGTACGCCCCACTGCGCTGATGCCTTTCTGGCATGTGGCAGGCTTTGCTCTCGGTGCGGCAACAGCACTTTTAGGCGAAAAAGCGGCGATGGCCTGCACTGTGGCGGTGGAGAGCGTGATTGATGAACATTATGCTGCTCAGGAAAAAGAATTAGGGGGTGAGGAAAAGGAATTAAAACAGGTAATCAGTAAATTCCGAGCTGAAGAAATGGAACATCATGATACAGCACTTGCCCAAGGAGCAGAAGAATCTCCATTTTATAATGTTTTGACTAATATAGTTAAAATAAACACAAAAATGGCTATTTGGCTGGCAACACGGGTATAGTTTTGCAAATTTTATCTAAATATGTAATTTTATGTTGACTAAACGCTACAATATGAAGATATTACCTTTCCTTTTTTAAGAAATATTTTTCTTAGACTCCTTCATCTAACGGTTAGGATACCGCCCTTTCACGGCGGGAATACGGGTTCGAATCCCGTAGGAGTCACCATTTAACCGTCTGTAATTGTTCGCTTTTGTTCGTTTTACGGTTTATCCCCAACGGCTTGGAACAACGGACAGTTCGCTGATTTTCACCACCATTCGCCTACAACCGCACTTTTTGGCAGCATCTTTGACAGCATCGCACCCAAAGCAGCAAAAAGATGCTACCTTTTTTACTACTCTCAAAACAAAGTGATGCTACCTCTTCAGCAGCTTGTTCAACCATGTCAACGGCATGGGTAATTTCTTGGATTTTTACCCTTCCATAACAGCTATATACAGTGATACCCTGCCAAGATAGAGGTTGGTTTATGACGCTTATTCATAGAATGAAAATATTACTGGCGGTGTTGCAGGAAATCGGTGGCATAGCTAGTGATGCACGGCTTCAACAATTGCTGTTCTTATATTGCAAAGAGTTTGTTAAGCGTGATGAATATTATGAATTTATCCATCTAGGAGGTGCACCATACTCACTGCAAGCTAAAGAGGATAAGGCAGCCCTAGTACATAAGAAGGTGATTGAAAAAACTGATGACTGGGTGTTGAAGCCAACGAACAAGCGTTTTGCAACTGAACTGGATTTTTTTGAAAAGATCGTCATTCAAGATTTGAAAAATAAATGCCTGACACAAAGCGATGAAGAACTTAATCTTTATATAGCCGAGCATTATCCTGAGCCTACCCCTCAAATTTCTGACGAAATCATATTTTATACGATTGGTTATGAAGGTATCAGTCCAGAAGCATATATAAATCTACTACGGCAAAAAGGTATAAAATTACTGGTTGATGTTCGCAAAAATGCCTTCAGCCAGAAATATGGTTTTTCAAAAGCAGAGCTAGCAAATATTTTGCCGCGTGTTGGCATAGAATATCTGCATATGCCGGAGTTAGGCATTGAGTCTGAAAAACGCCAAAATTTGACCACAGATAAAGATTACGAGCAGCTATTCAAAGAGTATGACCAAACCACAATATTAAAAGGGCAAGCAAAGCTAGAAGAGTTACAAAAGCTATTGGAAGATAAGCAACGCATAGCAATAACCTGTTTTGAAGCTGATCCATATCATTGCCACCGCAGCCGTGTTGCCAAGGCATTAAAGGCTAGGGAACAATTCACTTATAAAATTGAACATCTACAATCATGCAAACATTTGAACCACAAGCAGAATGCACGAAAATTCTAGTAACAGTCAAAACCTATCCTCTTCTTTCTTCCAAATACACGGAAACAGTTTGTACTGCTGGTTTTCGTGAGGAAGGAAAATGGATTCGTATTTACCCTGTTCCATTTCGCAATTTAGATAAAAATCAACAATTCAAGAAATACCAATGGATTGAAGCTGATATAATCAAGGATACGAAAGACCCAAGACCAGAAAGCTATAAACTTGCAGGAGATATTAAGCTACTCCATTGTCTGGATACGAAAAAATCTTGGGAAGAACGCAAAAAACTCGTGTTCAGCAAGGTATATTATAATCTTGATACGCTCATACATGAGGCGCGCGATACCAAACACTCAACATCGCTTGCCACATTCAAGCCAAAGCGGTTAATAAATTTTTCTGTTGAATACGATACTTCTCTAAAAGTGCGTAGTCAGAAACTTAAAATTCTAAAACAACAAATATCTAAGGAACAAGCCGAGCGGTTAGTTAAGGCTGTGCCATTTAAATTTTATTATACATTCGTTGATCAGCTAGGAAAACGTAGCAAGCTACAAATACTGGATTGGGAAATCTATCAGCTATGCCGTAAACTTATTCGCATACATGGTGCTCGCAGAGCGAAAATAGCAAATATTTTGCGAGAAAAATATCTGAACCAATTGCCAAAGACCCGTGACATTTATCTATTTCTTGGCACTAGCAAATATTGGCATATCAGGCGCAGCAACAATCCATTTATGATTGTAGGTATATTTTATCCACCAAAACAGGTAGATAACTCTTATCAATGAATCATTTTATCAGTTTAGATTCTGAAATAACCACCATTTAATAGTCTGGAACTGTTCACTTCACATTGCACCACTTTAGCAGCTTGTTCAATCCATTCAACGGCATGGGTATGAAAACCGCTATGTACAACTTTATTGAATTTATTAGAATATTTGGAAAAATGAACGATGAAAAAAGTAAAAAATATGCATGTGATGTTTGATACAAATATTTTTGATAATATCATTAAGAACTAAATAAATATTGATTCTTTGATAGATAAAGTAACAATTTATGCCACTCATGTATCAATACGATGAATTAAACGCAACGGATGATAAATGGAAAACAGAAGACGGCGAATCGTTGCGTAAGAAATTTTTAGAGCTTTTTAATTTTCTTACAGAAATTAAACCTACAGAAAGTGGTGTTATTGGCGTTTCAAAAATTGGCAGTGCTAAAATTTCTAGAACCATTATTCCAACTGAAAGTGCGGTTTGGGATGTTTCGGCATGGGATCAAGCTAAATGGGGCAGCAATGTAGTAAACACGGAATCATCTGTATATGATGTTTCAAGATATGGGAAAGGCAAATATGGAGGCGCCTCCTTAGTTAAAGAGATCTGGGAAAAATTAGATAAGAAAAATAATAAAAAACCAAATAATTCTAAGGATGCATTAATTGCAGAAACTGCAATTATAAATGGATATACGCTAATCACGGTGGTTGATATAGCCACCTAGGGCAGTGATGGTTAGAATAATTGCAATGATTTGAAATAGATTCATGATAATTCCTTCTGCAAAATGCAAACAGCAATGCTAGTTGCCCAGCATATCCACCAATAAATCCAGCGAGTTGGCGATGATTATCTGCTCGCCTTCGGGCAGGGATTTTAATTTTTCGTCTAGCTTATTATGCAATAGGTGCGGAGAATTTCCTAAAAAATCTCGCCCTTTTTCTGTTATATCAATAAAAATGGCACGGCGATCTTCAGTATTGCGTGTGCGTTTTACCAGCCCTTTTTCTTCTAACCTATCAATCACGCCAACCAATGTGCTATTGCTTAAATGCACATTTTTGGAAATCACCGACAGAGTAAGTGCGCCTTTTTCAAAAATTTCATATAAACAAACCAGCTGTGCCACTGTTATATCATAATTTTTCATTAAATGCCGAGAATGAGTATCCATCTGTTGCATTATCTTGCGCAAGGCAAAAACTATTCTGCGTTCATAGCGCGGAGTATTTAAGGTGGTTGGCAGTTCATTAGTATCAAGCGTTTTTTCTTTGGTCATAATTAAACTAATTTTTATTAGGGTTTATATTTTCTAGAGATTCTAGCTGCCAAACTTGTGTTGGGAAAGCAATCTCTGCATAATTTTGGTTTATTATATTGCTGATTTTTAGTAAAATTTCTTCGTTTAATTTGCGGAACTCTGCCCACTCGGTCATTCCAGTAAAAGCACTAACCAGAATATCCACCGAATAAGCAGAGAATTTTTCTAGATTCACAACAATACCCGCCTCGTTATCTATATTCGGGTGTTGCTGCAAATAATATCTTATTTCATCAATTATTATAGGAACTTTGGTTATATCGGCATAGCGTACACCGATAGTTTCTAAAAACCTGCGATGCGTCATTTTACTGGGATTTACGAGTATCAGATTGCCAAACATAGAGTTTGGTATAAATAACAATCTCTTATCAAATGTCCGTACCACCACTTGTCGCCAGCCGATATGCTCCACTATGCCTTGAATGTCTTTTTCAGGAAGCTGCACCCAATCACCAATAGCAAAAGGGCGGTCAAAATGCAGCATCATCGCACCAAAAACATTGGCGAGCATATCTTTTGCTGCCAAACCGACCACTATACCGCCGATACCGCCAAATGCCAGTAATCCGCTGATACTAATGCCGAAATTGGGGAGTACCAACATCACCACCACCGCAGAAATGGTGATGGTGGAGAGTTTTTCTATCATATCAAGTTGGGCAATGCTTAAATTTGGGTACTGAACAATCGCCACGCTAGAAAATTTGTGAATAGCACGCAGTAAAAACCAGCCGATTATTATAGTGTGTAAAGCGGGCTGGAAGCCAAGAAAGGTTTTAAAAATAGTGATATGGAATTTTTCATAAATAATGTTACAGGCGATGGAAATTCCCCCCAGCCAAATAAAAACCCGTAATGGTGTAAAAATTGTGGCGAAAAACGCTTCTTTCCAATTAGAAGCTTGCCCGTTAAGAAGCGATGCTTTCTTGCGGAGTAGTTTTTGCAGAACGAAATTGGTGAGAATAGTAAAAACCCACACCAGAAATAATTGCCACATCCATTCTCTATGTTCCTCAAAAAACTTGGTTATTTGGTCATAATGGAGATTTACAAATTCATTCATAACTTTTTTTAACTAAAAATTGCTTTACAAAAGATTTGTATTCAAACTATACCTTATCAAATGATTTTTCAAGTTCATAAATTCGTTTAGAGCGCGATTATTTATGAGAAAATTCATACTTACCTTTGTTAGTAAGCAAGAGCAAAGCGACGGTGTAGCTTAGAAGGGGAAGTTTTTCTCCTTCCTTCCCCTTCTAAGGATAAATTATCAGTTACATAGGACATAACATTTAGGAAATACAATGTGTAGATGGATAGCGTATATTGGGAAACCTATTTTTATAGATACGTTAGTTACCACACCATCATATTCCTTGGTTGAGCAAAGCCTGAATTCTCGTGCATCTTTTAAGCCAGATGGCAGTGTGCTTTCCACTAATGGCGATGGATTTGGGCTTGGTTGGTACATGCACAAAGATGAAGCTGGAGTTTTCAAAACTGCTGAACCAGCTTGGGCAAATGACAATATCAATGAAATTTGTTCGCAGGTGCAGGCACGGATTTTTATGGCACATATTCGTGCAGCCTCTACTGGCTCTATCCAACGCAGCAACTCGCATCCGTTCAAATATAAGAACTGGATATTCCAGCATAATGGCTATTTGACAAATTTTGATATTATGCGTCAAGAATTGCAAGGCGCAATTGCGTCAGAATATTTTTTACAGTTAAAGGGAACAACTGATAGTGAGACACTGTTCCTCCTTGCACTAACAAATGGTATGCAAGAAAACCCAAAACTGGCTTGGGAAAAAACTATCAGACAATTACGAGATTTATGTGTTGCAAAAAATATTACTTTTGATTTGATTATGTCCTGTTCGATTAGTGATGGAAAATCACTATACAGTTTTCGCTATTCATCAACGCAAAGAATTCACAGTCAATATTATTCAACCCATGCCGACTGCATGAAAGCTATCAACGAAAATAGCGATGATTTCCCTAAAAACAGTGTGGTGGTGGTTTCTGAACCGCTGGATCAATCAATGGAGCATTGGATTGAAATGCCCGCAGGTTCATTTGCTACCTTTCAGGAAGGTGGATTACTTCGTGGTAGTAAAGCACATATAGAAATGCTTGATATTTAGAATGGAAAATAAAAAGGAAATTTTATGTGCGGAATAGCAGGAGAATATTTATTTAACAATGAATATAGCGATGACACGATATCTCTATCACAGCTTGAACAAGTGAACCTAAAGCAGCAGGTGCGAGGACCAGATAGCAGCGGGGTTTATCATCTTGGCAATTTAGCACTGCTCCATCGTCGGCTTAAAATTTTTGACTTAACTGATCGCGCAGCCCAGCCAATGGTGGATCATGTTCTTGGTTTAGCCATGGTGTTCAATGGTGCAATATATAATTTTCTAGAACTTCGCAAAGAATTAGAAAATAAAGGTTATAAATTTATTTCTGACAGTGACACTGAAGTTTTGCTCAAAGCCTATCATGCTTGGGGTGATAATTGTGTTGAACGGCTTCGTGGAATGTTTGCTTTTGCTATATGGGAACGCGAAACAGGAAAATTGGTTCTTGCCCGTGACCGTATGGGTATAAAACCTCTTTATTATGCAAATAGCACTAATGGGTTTAAATTTGCCTCCACACTGCCTGCGCTTTTAGAGTTTGAAGGAATTGATAAGTCAATTGATAAAACAGCGCTGCATTATTACCTTGCTTTTCACGCTGTGCCTGAGCCACTTACAATATTATCAGGTGTAAGAAAACTTCCGCCCGCAAATATAATGACTGTTCATGCGAATGGCAAAATAGAACAAAAACCATATTGGAAGTTGGAGTTCAATGAAGGAAAAACAAATAATAAACAAAGTGAGAAAACTTGGTTAGAGGCAACACAAGCAGCGTTATCACTAGCCACTAATCGCCAACTTGCTGCTGACGTTCCTGTTGGAGTCTTACTTTCTGGTGGGCTTGATTCTTCGTTATTGGTTGCTCTCGCTGCGCAAAAGCGTGAACAAAATCTTGAAACTTTCTCTATAGGTTTTGAAAGTGTAAATGGCGAACAAGGCGATGAATTTTATTATTCAGATATTGTTGCCAAGCATTTTAACACCAAACACCACCAGATGTTTATTCCCAATCAGAAATTAGTAGATTCTCTTGGTGATTGTATAAAATCTATGTCTGAGCCTATGATTAGCCACGATAATATAGGTTTTTATCTGCTTTCACAGGAAGTAGCCAAGCATGTGAAAGTTGTGCTTTCTGGGCAAGGCGCGGATGAACTTTTTACGGGCTATCATTGGTTTCAAAATTTGCCTATAGAGCAAATTGATGCTCAAGAATCAGCAAAATTAATATTAAATCTAGTGGCAGATCGTTCGTATAATGAATATGCAAAACTAGTCACAGCAGAATATAAAACCACTAATCAGGCACTCGGTTTCCTGAATGCAATGTGCGAAAATAACAGCTCAAAAAATATTGCTGATAATTTGCAAATATATGAGGCTGGGTTTGCTCTTGCAAATGGACCGCTGCCTCGCGTGGATAATATGACAATGGCAGCCAGCCTAGAAGCACGAGTTCCCTTTTTGGATGAAGAAGTAGTTAGCCTCGCAACTACAATGCCTTTGCAATATAAATTGCCAGATAACGGCAAATATATAGTAAAAAAACTCGCAAGAAAACTTCTGCCAATAGAAGTGGTGGATCGTAAAAAAGGCTATTTCCCAGTTCCCGCTCTTAAATACCTCCATGGCAGTACGCTTGAACTAATGCACGAAGTTCTATCTAAACAAAATGTTAAAGAGCGCGGAATTTTTGACTTTAAGAGTATAGAGATAATGTTTGCAAATCCTAATACATACATAACCAATCTTGGGAATTCTCAGCTTTGGCAGATTGGGTTGCTGGAATATTGGCTAAAACAACATAACTTATAATATAGCACAGGAAACAAAATGACATTATCAGATACATTAAGAAATGTTGCTTTGAATTTTATTGGCGAAGCTAAAAAAAGCGAAATTGAATTTAAGAGTAACGGTGTGCTTACTCTTGGTGTAGAAATTGAGCTTCAAGTTATTGACAAAGAAACAATGAATTTAGCTTCACGAGCTGAAGAATTGTTAAAAGAATCTGCCCATATAGATAAATTAAAGCCAGAATTTTATCTGAGTACGGTTGAGATAAACACTGGTAAATGTAACGATGTACATGATGTCAACAAAGATCTTAAAGATACAATGTTACAGCTTGGTAAGGTTGCAGACAAACTTAGTATGGCTTTTTCAACGACTGGCTCGCACCCATTCGCGAAATATAGTGACACGATAATATCGCCAACCAAGCGTTATCAGGAATTGATTGATAGAAATCAATGGCTTACCCGTCGTATGACGGTTTATGGTTTGCATGTGCATATTGGTATGGAAAGTGGCGATGACTGTATTCGTTTCAATAATTTTTTTCTGAATTTTATACCACATTTATTAGCTCTTTCCGCCAGTTCTCCTTTCTGGCAAGGAACAGATACTGGACTTTCATCTTGTCGCCCTACTATGTATGAGGCTTTGCCAACTGCAGGGCAACCCTATCATGTGCGGAGTTGGAAAGAATTTGAGGATTTATATGAAACACTCAAAAGATGTGGTTCTATCAAAATCATCAAAGATCTCTGGTGGGATATGCGCCCCAGCCCGAATTATGGCACGTTGGAAATCCGCGTTTGCGATGGCTGTGCTACCTTATATGAAACCGTGGCGATTGTTGCTTTTATCCACACTCTGGCGCATTGGTTCGCCGAGAATGGCAGTTGGCTGGAGACTGTAAACTATCCACCGCGCTGGCTATCACGCGAAAACAAATGGCGCGCGATTCGTCATGGGTTAGAAGCGGATTTAGTGGTAAATACTGATGGAAAAGTTAGATTACTACGCGATGATATTGGGGAATGGTTAGAAAAGCTGAAACCATATTATGAAAAACTCGGATATTTAGAATATCTGGATAATCTGAATAATATTATTGAAAAAGGCACAAGCTCCGAACGACAACGAAAAATTTTCCAAAATAGTGGCAATCTGGAAGATGTTGTAAGGTCTACAGTTGTGGAATATATGCTGCAAAAACCGCAGTGGTTTGAAAGTCATCAAGATTAATCTTCTGTGAGTTGGCGTTTGCCGCCGTTCGCCTACAACCAAGCCTTTCGGTCGCACAAGCGGTGGCATTTTATTGCTTTGTAACGGAAATATAGTTATATTTTAAATCTATAATTAGTCAGTTTTGATTCCGTAGGACGCGAACGATTACGAACGGTGGTGAATATCCATGAACGTGTGTGGAATCATAAAAATCATGCAAAAATGCTAAAAAGACGGTTGGTTAGGAATTTTTTGTCCGCGGATGGTCGTGACTGGCCGCCTACAACCAGAGAATTTGCAGCTAAAATAGCAGCACATTTATGCATCGTCAAATTAGTTACCCTTAAATACCAACGCCTTATCTGATCAATTCAAATTCTATTAAAGTCACAATTATAACGCCACAGTCGCGTCCAATCCGAAAAACCTAGACAAACATAGATTTTAGCTAAATTGCCAGATTCACACTGGTGATGATGCTGGTTACAGTAATGATTATAAATAATTCAACTGGCTATTACAATGTCAGGTTAGGCAGTTAGCCTTTCTTAAACTACAATAAGAAATCTCTTGTTGCGAGTGTATGTATCCTTGTTAGTCCTATCTGGAAGTCAGGCGTGCCATTGCCGTCAGCATCCGTTCGCAAATTAATAAGCATCACTAAAGAGTTTCATGTGAAGCTTGGTAACATTCATAATTAAACGCTAAGTGGGAAGAAATCCGATAGTCGGACATATTATATGTCGCTGACAGAAGAAATTAAATGCTGGACTTTTTGCTATTTTAAGTGTATAAGCCCTCCCCTTATATTATTAGGAACCCTGTAGGGCAGCTTTTTTGCTATTGAGCAGTGATAGATAAGCAAACAAATTTTATTATATAAATTTTAATTTAAAGAAGAATTTTAATGTTAAATAAAGCTATAGAAAATACCAATTTTATTGGTTGGAATGGCAATCCTGAATTAGGTGAGCGTTCTAAACATCATTGTCCTGTAGTTAATTATAGTTGGGAAATTCGTTTAACTTATCTATTTTTGGCGTTTACCACGGTTGCTTGGCTTGCTGTTTCTTGGCAAACTGGGGAGATTTTATGGAATCGTATTCAAAGTGGAAAAATATGGTCGATTTTTGAGCAGGTTTTGTTCATAGCTATTATACAGGGATTGGTTTATGGAAATTTTGTTTATCAACTTACTCGTATCGGTTATTTACGCCGTCGTTTGAGTAATAAGCCTGCTGCTGCTGAGGAGATGGAGACTATTTACGATGGTGAAGCCCCAACGCTCGCTATATTAGTGCCTTCTTATAAAGAGGAATTATCAGTAGTAAAACGTACGCTTATAACCGCTGCTTTGCAGGATTACCCAAGTAAGCGGGTGGTGCTATTAGTTGATGATCCACCAAAACCTAGTAATCCGTGGGATAAGCAAAGTTTGAAAGAAGTCCGTGCGTTGCCCGTGCAGTTGCAGGCAGTGTTTAATAAAGCTGCATCTCCTTTTATATGGGCGCAAGCTGATTTTATTTCACGGTTAGAAAAAACTAATATTGATATAGCCGTTGAAACTAAAAAACTGGCAAATCTTTACGCTGATGCAGCAAGTTGGATAGAATCTTTTGCTAAGATCATGCCTGTAGAAGATAGTGGAGATCAGTTATTGCTGGACAGAGTTTTTAAGCGTGCTGCCCATGCTCATTTTGAGCGTGCGCACTGGCTTGCTCTTCCTGATAATTTACAGACATTAGATCGAATAAAAAGAGAATATAAGCGTCTTGCGGCATTATTTGCCGTTGAGATTACCAGCTTTGAACGCAAGCAATACGTAAATTTGTCGCATGAATCCAACAAGGCGATGAATCTAAATAGCTATATTCGTCTGCTTGGTAAATCTTGGCGGGTAGTAAGAAAAGAGGATGGAGACCATCTGGAGGAAGCATCAGCAAGCAAAGGAACTCTTTGTATTCCTGCTGCTGATTTTCTTATTACGCTTGATGCAGATAGCTTGCTTGTACCTGAATATGCGTTGGTGTTAGTGCATGAAATGTTAAAGAATGGCAATGAACGTGTTGCTGTCGCTCAGACTCCATACAACACTATACCTAACCCTCAGGGAAATTTGGAGCGTATTGCTGGAGCTACCACAGATATTCAATATTTAATCCATCAGGGATTTACTTATTATAATGCAACTTATTGGGTAGGTGCTAACGCTTTAATTAGAACTACGGCACTGCCAGATATTATGACGACCACCCCTGAACGCGGATTTGATATGCCTGTGTTTGTTCAAGACCGTACGGTAATTGAAGACACGGAGTCTAGTATTGACCTTATCGTCAAAGGCTGGAAACTTTTCAATTATCCTGAAAGGTTGGCATATAGTGCCACACCACCTGATTTTGGTTCTTTGCTGATTCAGCGCAGGCGTTGGGCAAATGGCGGGCTAATTATCCTGCCTAAGTTGATGGGATATCTTGCAGGTCGCTCTTGGCGTTTGGCAAAAATGAAAGAAGGATTTTTCCGTATTCATTATCTTAGTTCTATTGCCATGGTAAATGTTGGGCTGCTTATCGTGTTTGTGCATTCTTTTGAAAATAGTATCTCTGGCGCGTGGCTGCCGCTTACGGCACTTCCTTACTTTGTTCTTTATGCTCGTGATTTGCGTTATAACGGATACAGCATGCGTGATTTGATAGCTGTTTATGCGCTGAATTTACTTTTAATTCCTGTAAATATGGGGGGAGTTTTAAAATCTATCCATCAGGGGATAGCAGGGCATAAAATACCTTTTGGTCGTACCCCAAAAATTTCTGGTAGAACCAGTATCCCTGCGTTATACTGCGCAGCGGAAATTGCCATACCGTTATTTTGTATGGCGGCTTTCGCTGTGGATTTATGGCACGGGCGTTGGTCACATGCTGCTTTTACTTTTATCAATGGTGCATTATTTATGTATGGACTTTTTTACTTGATTGGGATGAAAGAAATGCTGCATGATTTGTTTGGTGGAAAGTTCCGCAGTAAGAAGTTGAGTCAGATTTCATCTGTTTCTGGTCAGGAATCTAGTTTATCATATATAAATGAAGAACCAGACCCAAAAAATATCCGTGTGGCTTGATAGTATGGCAAGAATAGGGGCAGATAAATTAATATTCTGCCTTATGATTTTTTCTGCTCCAGCTGTTTCAGTAGCATCTGGTTATTCAGACATAAGTAAGCAAGATTGGATAGTTTCTGCCACGGCTAATTATTCTAATGATTCAGATACTATTTCTTCTGGCTATGAGTCATTGAAATCGGAATATAAATTTTCTGAAAACTTATCGTTCAACGCCCAGCTGGAAAATCTGAATATGGAGGCTGATAGGAAATCAGGACTTACCGTTATTAGTGGTAAAGAAGATCTATCAATGCAGGGCTTGTTGCTGGGAATCAAGCGGAGTTATAGTGATGATTTGGCATTCAAGCTGCTTGCAGGGGCTGAAAAAAGTTCTGTGGATACGAGTACGCCATCATTTGAAATAAAGGCTGATTGGCGGCCGATTGATGAATTGCGAACCTCCATAACTTTTTCACAGAAAACTTATGCTGTTTCCCCTCGGGCTATTTCTCTTGATGTTGTAAAAACTGAGGGACTTCTTCAAATGAATTGGCAGGCAAGCAAAAAAATTTCTATTGAAGGTAGCGGTTCATATTCAGAATTTTCTGATAATAATGAAAAGATGGGTATTACAATATCACCTAGTTATAGAATCGTCCATAATGTGAATACTATTTTTGGTGCTGGTTTGCGCTTCAACTGGTATGGATCCTCGGAACATTTAGGTAATGGCTATTATTCTCCAGAACGCTACCAGTCTTATAATATTCCTCTTATTTATTCTCAGAAATTTGGTGAGCATAATGCCATTCTGTCGATAGCTCCAGGTATGTATAAAGATAATAATATTAAGAATTTTAAACTTGCTGGTGACGCTCGGGCAGAAGCTGATTTTAAGATAAATGAGGTGTTGGATCTTAATATGCATGCGGATCTTATCCGTAGCGGAGGTCTTACCAGCAGCGAATATGAGCAGCGGATTGTAGGTATGTCCGTTAAGCATAATTTTTAAGGATTAATATGCTTTTCAGTTCCTATAGCTTTATTTTCGTCTTTTTGCCGCTATCATTGCTAATCTATCACGGATTGCGCTGTATCGGGTATCAGCGCAGCTCTACTTTTGCCCTCACATTATTATCACTTTTCTTTTATGGCTGGTGGAATCCTATATATCTTCTTTTGTTGATTCCTCTGACTTTTTTAAATTTTGCCTTTGCTAAATTGATCGTTGATAATAGTAGGCGTAATCCACATATCACAAAATTTATTTTTATCTTGGGTCTTATTGGAAATCTATCTGTACTTGGTTATTTTAAATACGCTAATTTTTTTGTTGATAATATTAATCAGTTATTTGGTCTGGATTTATTTTTAGCGCGGATTGTACTGCCGCTAGGGATTTCTTTTTTTACTTTCCAGAAAATAGCTTTTTTAGTGGATGCGTATCGTGGAAAATTAGAGCATCTCAATTTACTGGATTTTTCGTTGTTCGTTAGTTTTTTCCCGCAACTGATAGCAGGACCTATTGTCCACCATAGTGAAGTCTTGCCGCAATTTAGACATAAGGGCGGTATTTCCAGCCAGTATATTACCATGGGGGTAAGCATTTTTACCATTGGACTTGCTAAGAAAGTTTTGTTTGCTGATACAATTTCCCTATATGCCACACCACAATTTGCCGCTGTTGCCGCAGGCACTGAATTAAGCCTGTTGGGCGCATGGAGTGCTGCCTTAGCATACACTACACAACTTTATTTTGATTTTTCTGGTTATTCAGATATGGCGATTGGCGCAGCACTACTTTTTGGTATCAGGTTACCTGTCAATTTTGCTTCGCCTTACAAAGCCAGAAATATTATCGATTTTTGGCGACGATGGCATATTACCCTATCACGATTTTTGCGGGATTATGTTTATATTTCATTGGGTGGTAATCGTCATGGTAGTTTCCGTCGTTATACTAATCTGCTCCTGACCATGCTTCTGGGTGGATTTTGGCATGGCGCAAACTGGACATTCGTGGTGTGGGGCGGATTACATGGGATTTATCTGGTTTTTAATCATGCTTGGCACGTTGTACGCAGATTAATTGTTGGTTCGAATAAAAAAGTTAGTTCCGCGGAAATTTTATTTGGAAGAGCAGTGACTTTTATTGCTGTTGTAATTGCATGGGTATTTTTTCGTGCTGATAATATTGATGTTGCTTTGAATATATTACAATCAATGGTTGGGCTAAATGAGCTGGTGCTTATTTCTGATAATTATATGGGGTTATTTATTTCTATAATTTTATTAATGGTTGCGTGGTTAGCACCTAATACACAAGAAATTACAGGATATATTGAACCAGCAGGAGCTTATGCTACAGATACGGTAAATAATTTAACAATTTCACAAGATTTTAAATGGCAACCGACATTACGCTGGGCGATTATTATAGGGATGATTTTTGCGATGGCGGTTATGTTTTTATCCAGAATATCAGAATTTATTTATTTTCAGTTTTAGTGTTTTATGGCTCGCAAAATTAAACATATCAGTTCTTATCGTTATTGTCTTCTTACGTTGGCGGCATTTATAGCGTTGCTGGGTTTTATAGCTTGTTTTAATGCTATTATTGACCCTTTCAATATGTACGGTAAGGTAAAAATTGAGGGAATAAATATTAATAAACCCACTGTTTATAGCCGTATGCGTTTGTATAAAGCTTTTGAAGTGGAGCGAGTGCAGCCGCAAACTATTATACTTGGCAGCTCGCGTACCCATTTAGGAATAAGCTGTTCGCATGAGGCACTGGCAAGGTTGGAAGCTCCTTGTTATAACCTTGCCTTTGATGGAGCAACGGCAAAAGAGATGTATTATTATCTGCATCATGCCGATGCTGTCCGTCCATTGAAACATGTAGTGTTGGGGTTGGATTTATATCATGCTTCTAATTCGCCAGCTATAATCCGTCCTGATTTTGATGAATTTTTGCTTTATTCTGATAATTTACCGCATTGGCTCAGATTTATCACCGCTGACCTGCGCTTACTTACCAGTTTTGATATGCTGCGTGCCAGTATCCAAACCCTTCGTTCACAATCAAAAATAGAATCAAGCTGGTTTTCACCTGATGGGCAGCGTTTAGGAGAAGTGTTTTTCAGGCAGGTGCAACCAACCTTTGTAAAAGAAGGTGCGCGTACTTATTTTGATGAGATAGACCAGCAGGAGATACGGGACCAGATAGTGCCTGCAGCCACTAAAAAAAATGTTGAGACACCTGTTAATTCAGAAGAAAATTCTATTTCTTATGTGCGGCGTATTATTGAGTTTTGTCGTAACAGGAATATAGATTTGCGTATTTTTATTACGCCTTCTCATGCTCACCAATCAGAAACTTCTGCGGCATTATGGGGAGAAGATTCTTTAACCAGCGGCAAGCGGGAACTAGTAAAACTCTTAGCAAATGATGCCGCTGCTTATCATGATAAAGCAGCAATTCCGTTATTTGATTTTAGTGGTTATTCTGAAATAACTACTGAGCCACTTCCACCTGTCGGTAGCAGGGAAGAGATGCGTTATTATTGGGATTCATCGCATTTTAAGCAAGTGGTGGGCGATTATGTTTTGAATCGTTTGTTTAATATCTCGGATAAAAAAATGCCCACAGATTTCGGTGTTGAATTAACCGCAAAAAATATTGACTCAGTTCTGGATAAACAAAAGCAATCTCGTGCGGAATATAGAAAAGATAATTTTGAAGAAGTGGCAAAATTACGCTCACGTATTTCTGGTTTGCCTATTCTTGTTTACCATCAGATTTTGACCAAAAAAGATGAAAAAGCCGATAAATCAACTTCTATTACACTCGCTGAATTTGAAGCACAAATGCGTTACCTTCATGAGCAGGATTATAAAACACTTAGTATGGATGAGGTTATCAGTTATCTACAAGGTGACTTGTTCCCAACTAAAATAGTGGCTATTCATTTTGACGATGGCTGGCAGTCCGCACTTGACGCTCTGCCTGTGTTGAAGCGTTTTGGTTTTAAAGCCAGTTTTTGGATTATTGCGGGAACTGGTGATACTGGTTGGCCACATATGGATTGGAATGTGATTCACGAACTGGCTAAAAATTATAATATTGATATTTATCCACATACCATGACCCATCCATGGAAAAACGGTGATACATTGCTCGATTGGACGGATAGTCGCACTAAAGAAAAGGGAATTAAGCAAGCCAGTTGGGAATTGACTGAATCGAAGCGGTTGCTTGAAGAAAAACTTGGTCGCCAGATGCCCTATCTTGCGTGGCCACGTGGTTTATATAATGATATTTTAATAAAACTAGCACAAAAAGCTGGTTACCGTGCTTTGCTTACGATTGATGATGGGTTAAATAATATGGGCGGAAACCCTCTTTTTATACACCGTACAATGATAAGTGGCGGTTGTGATATTAGCGTATTTAAGCAAATATTAGCCGATGGACGGCATCACGATTGTTTAAATTAGAATCCGTAGTGAGGAAAACGTCAATAATATTCCGATTTAAAATATATTGTATTCATCGTAACCCGCCATTGACCGCCAGCAACCGTGATTTTCGGCAGTGCAGATGACAGCACAATCACTTGCTAGAGATAAAATATTATTTTGTTTCAAAGGTATATTTGGCTAGTATGGATTCCGTAGGACCGCGAACAATTACGAACAATGGTGAACATCTATGAACATTTGCGGAATAGTAAAAAATCATACAAAAATGCTAAAAATGCGGTTGGTTTGAAATTTCTTGTCCGTAGATGGTCAAGACTGACCGTCTACAACCAGAGAATTTATAGATAAAATAGCAGCACATTTATGTATAGTTAAATGAGTTATCCTTAAATACCAACTAGTTATCTGACCAATTCAAATTCCATTGATACTGCATTATAAATATCCAGTTTTTTCCCTCTTCCTGAACATTTGCGAAGTCATAAAATTGGAGAATGACAAATTTACACCGATGCTATGAAGCGCAATATATACAAACTATCTGCGATCTTGGCTTAAAAAGCCAAGATCTTATTTCCGTTAGCCTAGATTTTGGACTGATAGAGCAAGCAAGAGAATTAAAATGCATTGATGGTTATTTACGCTATTTATTACGCAAAACTCTAAAGTTTGATTTGGTCGGTCAAGTCGCAAAAGGAAAAACTCTATTGGTTGGTGAGGGTAATTTTAGTTTTGCATTGAGCCTTGCTCGCAAACAATCAATTAATCCAGCAAGCATAACGGCAACCACTTTTGAAAATGCGAGTGAGGTTTCTGATGAAACGAAAGACAATGCTAAAAAACTACAACTGCTAGGTGCAGAAGTGTTACATGGCATAAATGCGAATAGAATAGCGGATATTTTCTCTGGCATAAGCTTTAAAACTATAGTTTTCCAATTTCCTCATGCCGGTAGCACAGAGCCGATAAATTGTCATAACCCTAACTTTATTTTGGTGCGTAATTTTCTAGCGAATGCGGGGAAATTGCTCACCAATGGTGGTGCTGTGTTAATATCGGCGGTGGATAGCCCGCATTATCACGGAGCGTTTCAATTTGAAGATGTTGCGAAAGAGGCTGGTTTTGCTAATCCAACAATATATCCATTTGAACCAAGTGATTTTATTGGTTATGAACATACTATGACGCATCAAAGTGGAAGTGCGCTAGAAAACCATGATAAATTCAGCACATGGGTTTTTCATTTGGAATAATAGGAAGCAGAAAAAATATGTCGGCTATTTTATCGCAGATGTCACTGTTTGATGATGATAAAAAGCCAGATATTTCTGGGCTGCGTTATTTGCCTGATTATATTGATAAAAAAACAGAAGATTTTTTGCTTCAGAAAATTGATGGTGAGCCGTGGCTTTCTGACATGAAAAGGCGGGTGCAGCATTATGGCTATAAATATGATTATAAGGCTAGGAGAATAACGCAAGATTTGCAAATCGGATCAATTCCTGACTGGCTTGCTGGTTTATGCAATATGCTTTACGTCAATAAAATTTTTGCCAAAATTCCTGACCAAGTTATTATTAACGAATATCAGGCAGGGCAGGGAATAACCCCACATATTGATTGTGTACCGTGTTTTGGCGAAACAATCGCTAGTATAAGCGTATATACCCCCTGTGTTATGGAATTTACGCCTATTGAAACTGGTGAAAAAATTTCTCAACTGCTTGAGCCAAGAAGTTTGGTGGTATTGTCTGGGGAGGCACGCTATAAATGGCAACACGCAATCCCCCAGCGCAAAACTGATATTGTAAATGGTCAAAAAATCGCTCGTGGTAGACGCATATCGCTGACATTCAGAACCATTATTTTGCAGTAATAACAGTAGTATATCTATATATAATGCCAAAAAACATCCTTTAATAAACGATTTTACTATTAAAGGATAATGTCTTATACTTTAATATATGATTTTGCTATTAAAGGATAAATATGACTAAAAATAATCGGACGGGACATTATGTCGTTACAAGTGTAGCAGGTGAGAAGGTCAAGGCGTTTGTACCCTCTGAATTGCCATTTTCCCCTGTATTGGATCTAAAAAATATTGCCCCACTTCTTGAAAAGGCCAACCATGTATTAGGTCAGTTAGATAGTGCCACCTCTTTACTGCCTGATATATCATTGTTTATCTATTTCTATGTTCGCAAGGAGGCTCTGCTTTCTTCACAGATAGAAGGTACACAATCATCATTTGATGATTTGTTGCTTTATGAAAATCAGTCCATAGCGTCTGTACCAGTAGATGATGTGGAAGAAGTATCGCATTATGTTGCAGGGTTGCAATTAGGGTTAAAGCGTATGCAGGAAGGCATGCCGCTATCGCTGCGCCTAATCAAAGAAATACATGCGATTTTGCTGCGTGGTGGAAGAGGTAGTAGCAAGCAACCTGGAGAATTCCGCCGTTCGCAGAATTGGATTGGCGGTACACGCCCTGGTAATGCTGCTTTTGTTCCACCCCCTCCCAATCAATTAATGGACTTGCTGGGCAATATGGAACTTTACATGCACGATCATTACGGAAAAGTGCCGACGCTTTTAAAAGCAGCCATTACTCATGTGCAATTTGAAACTATTCATCCGTTTCTGGATGGTAATGGTCGGTTGGGTAGATTATTAATTACGCTGTTGTTATGTGCCGAAGGAATGCTGCAAGAACCAGTGCTTTATCTAAGCCTTTATTTAAAAAAGCACCGCAGTCACTACTATGACCTGTTAAATCAGGTTAGAACCAAAGGTGTTTGGGAGGAGTGGGTCATTTTCTTTCTGGAAGGTGTTATTGAAATAGCCAGTGAATCGCTCAGTAGCATGAAACAGATTGCCACTCTATTTGCTAATGATAAGCAGAAAATTGAGCAATTAAAGCGTCCGAAAGAATCCGCAATGAAGGTATTTAATTACCTGCAAACAAAGGCAATTTGTTCAATTCCACAAGCATCGAAGGTGCTGGGCGTAAGCCAGCCAACTGTTACAGCCTCATTAAAGCATTTGCAGGAACTTGGTATCGTAAGCCCACTAACAGAAAATAAGCGTGATCGCTTGTTTGGATATACAGCTTATTTGCAGATTTTATCAAAGGATACTGATCCGATTAGATAGTATATATTCTATGTGCAATATCCTCATCTATTCATCGCAAACCGCCACTGACCGCCTACAACCGAGCTTTTCGGTTGCACAAGTAGTAGCATTTTTTTTCTTGACAAAAATTATTGTTTTATATCAACCAATATATAGCCAGTGTGGATTCCGTAGGATGGGCGAACAAATACGAACATGTGCGAACTATGGCGAACACAGTAGAGCATTATTATTTTATGGGATTCACACTGGTGACGTTGCAGCTTCTTAAATTAGATCTAGAATTAATTAGCTATAACAGGGTTATGTTGAAGCTAAATATTACTTATTGTTACAGCAAGAAATCTCCTGCTGCGAGTGTATGTAGCCCTGTAAGTTCTATCTGAAAGTCAAGGATACCATTACCGTCTGCATCAACACCAACGATAGTATTACCACCAACCTGTGCGTAATTAACCTCATGAGCTGCGCCAGTAAATGCTCCTGTTCCTTTAAACACAAAATCACCGGTAAAGGAGCTAAGGTCAATTTTATCAGCCTGTGTTTTGTTAAAATCCGTAATAATATCACGCACACCAGAAGCCGCGCCAGAATCAGCAACCGCGCTATATTTGAATATATCCGCACCAGTGCCACCAGTAAGGGAGTCTTTACCTGTGCCGCCGTTTATAATATCATTACCAGTTCCAGCGTTAATTGTATCATTGCCAGCACCGCCAGTTAAGATATTAGCTATGCCGCTTCCAGTCAATGTATCTGCAAATGATGAGCCGGTAATATTTTCAATATTGGAAAGTAAATCGCCTGCAGCATCGCCGCCAGATTGGGCAGTAGTAAGACTAAGATTTACGGTTACAGCTGCATTTGAACCATCATAAGAAGCAGTATCAATGCCAGCAGCGCCATTTATAGAATCAGCACCAGCTCCACCCTTAATTATATCATCACCAGTACCACCGTTAATTATGTTGGTGATATTATTGCCAGTAAGTATGTCATTAAAAGCAGAACCTGTAATATTTTCGATACCAGTAAGAATATCCCCAGCAGCGTCACCACCCGATTGTGCAGTGGTGAGCCCAAGATTCACAGTTACAGCAGCGTTAGAAGCAGTATAGGACGCTGTATCTGTACCAAGACCGCCATCAAGCTTATCAACACCCAAGCCACCCATTAAAGTATCGTTTCCAGCACCTCCGGTAATTATATTATTGCTACTATTGCCGGTCAGAGTATCGTTAAAAGCCGATCCTGTAAGGTTTTCGATATTAGTGAGGATGTCACCAGCAGCGTCACCTCCAGATTGCGCAGTGGTCAGCGCAAGATTCACAGTTACGGCAGAACCAGAAGCAGTGTAAGAGGCTGTATCTGTACCAATACCTCCATCAAGCCTATCAGCACCGACTCCACCAGTGATTGTATCATCACCATCGTCACCACTTATAATATCTGCTCCCGCTCCGCCATTTATATTATCATTACCAGCTAGGCCATTTATTATATTGGCAGCAGAACTGCCGGTTAGTATATCGTTAAAGGCAGAGCCTGTAATATTTTCAATACCAGTAAGAATATCCCCAGCAGCGTCACCGCCTTTTTGTGCTGTAGTCAGCGCAAGATTCACTGTAACACCAGCGGAAGAAGTAGAATAAGAAGCCGTATCCACACCAGCATTACCATCAAGCTTATCAGCCCCTAATCCACCCGTTAAGATATCATTGCCAGCACCGCCAGTAAGAACATTATTGGCACTATTTCCTGTTAAAATATCATTGAAAGCAGAACCAGTTAGATTCTCTATATTAGAGAGTATATCACCGGCCGCATCACCGCCAGATTGTGCTGTGATCAGTGCAATATTAACTGTAACTGCAGCACTAGAATCAGCATAAGAAACTGTATCCGTACCAGTGCCGCCATCAAGTTTGTCAGCACCAAGCCCACCAATTAAAGTATCGTTGCCAGCACCACCACTAAGGGCATTATTGGCACTATTTCCTGTTAAGGTGTCATAGTAAGGTGAGCCGATAATATTTTCTATGCTAATTAAAATATCGCCTTGCGCATTGCCACCTGTTTGTGCGGTAGTTAAGGACAGATTTACTTTTACTATTCCACCAAAAAAATCGTCATAAGAAACTGTATCATTACCTGTGCCGCCATCAATTATATCTGCGCCTACACTGCCATTTATAATGTTATCACCGGAATTTCCGGTTAATGTATCATTATTATATGAACCTACAATATTTTCTATGCTGATTAAAATATCACCGGCCGCATCACCGCCAGATTGTGCGGTGGTCAGGGCAAGATTTACATTCACCCCTTCATTACTGGATAAATAATAAGCAGTATCATTTCCTGCGCCTCCATCAATTATATCTGCGCCTTTCATGCCTCCTATAATATTATCACCGGAATTTCCGGTTAATGTATCATTATAAGTAGAGCCAGAAATGTTCTCAATATTAGAGAGTATATCCCCAGCCGCATCACCGCCAGATTGTGCGGTGGTCAGGGCAAGATTTACATTAACACCGGTTGTAGATTCAGTATAAGAAGCCCAATCACTCTCTGTTCCACCATCAATCTTATCTGCACCGGCATTACCTTCAATTACATCATAACCAGAGCCACCATAGATTATATCATTTCCAGTGCCGGCATAAATACGATCATCCCCATCTCCACCGTAAATAGTATCATTACCAATGTCGCTACGAATATAATCATTACCGGCAAATCCATTCATTAAAACATCTTTGGAAGTGCCATACAGTACATCATCACCAGCAGTACCCATTCCCCCGAAAATTTTATAATTTATATCTGTAAAGCCTTTTAAGCTCCCATCTTCAAAAGTCATATAAAATGTATAATTTGTATCACTGATTCTTATAGAACCGCCTCCTTGGAGGCTAATAAGAAGTTCTTCAGTATTACCAACATTTGAATATTGGAATGAGAGAGAATCAAATGTAATTCCATGACCAAAATTTATTACGCCATCATTTTCGGGAGATGGAATAAGCTTGATAGTATCATTTCCATCACCAATATTATAATATATCTCACTTGTATAATCAGCATAGAAAGTGTCATCACCCGCTAGCCCCTGAAAATGGTTGCCCAAGAAATTACCGGTTAATATGTCATTCCCTGAAGTGCCTATCATAGAAGTGGTATTCAAGGGGAAACCAGCTGCCGCCTCAACTGACGCTGTTATATTATTTCCTGCGGCCTGAAAAATACGCAATATTTCATTCCAGTATATTTGTTTATCCACTGTATTGGTTGGAGCAAGAATCTTTGCCTGTGCAAGAATTTGGTCAGGAGACTGCCCTAGAACCAATGAATCAGTTTCGTAATCATAATAGGAATCTGGAAACACATCATGAAGCGGTCCTTGAATCAGGAATTTACTTACCATATCATTAAATATTGAACTGTAATCTTGATCTGCATATACACTAGTGGTGTTTGCATCAAGATAATGTTGTATCACCGCTAATTTAGTAGCATTTTTATTTATATCAGCTCCTGTAGGGGCTATATTGGTTGCCCCAGCCCATTCAAATATAATCGCATGGACACGGTCATAAACCTCTTGCATTTGGGTTGATATATCAAGATTGGCTAAATCAGTAACCATGGTTTTTAATACAGGATTCTGTGTCATTGCATAATGCAGGGCTGGCAGTGTTCCAGAACCACGCAAAAGTGGCAAAAACAGATTTGACAAATCAAGGGCAGGTTTTACCGAAGTATCAGTGCCAACATATATGGTATCAGTCTGGCGCGTATCTAACAGCACGTCAGCTGCAATACCAGTAGTTCCGTTGGTTCTGGTAAAATTTGATGTACCTGCCACCGCGTGGCCATTTAATAATGTGTCATTAGTAAGTTGTAACGAGAGATTGGCTATATTAAGCCCAGCAAGGGTTTTAAGTTCTCCAGCTTGGGTTCTGCCGTCACTATTCAAGTCCTGCCATATCCGCAAATTATTAAAACCTGCATCACCTGCATCAATTTTGCTATTGTTATTAGTATCTAATTGCGCCAGCTTATAATAAGCGGTTGTACCACTATCATCACCAAACATTTCTTTCTGGTTATCTATTACGCCATTGCCATTAAGGTCGCGCACCAAAAAACCATCATTCTTATCCAGCCACTCCATTCCCTCGGCAAATCCGTCATTATCAATATCGAAATGGGCATTATACCCGTCATTATTATATGCAATATATTTCAAACCATCACCGTTTAGGTCTAGCACAATGGGTGAAGGTGGTGTTTGGGGAGGGACATAATCTGGGTCATGTTTTTCTTTAGGAATGGTAATCCCCATATAGGTATAGTCGGTTTTTCCATCATATCCTGCTGGGAAGAAATTCTGTATAGTAACACCTGAATCTTTGCCATTTGAGGTTATGTATAAATTCTGTCCTTGTTTCTCAAGTACAAACCCGCCCAGCTTATAAACCCCGTTTTCTAAACCGTTTGCCCTGCCTTCAAGGGTAGTGCCATCATATACCACCATGTCACCCGCCTCTGGGTCAGTTATGGTGTCAATCCCTTCGCCGGTGTTAATAACAAACTGGTCAGCCCCTGCACCTCCAGTGAGAGTATCACTACCACCGCCTCCCGTGAGTTTATTACCGACTGCATTGCCGGTTAATACATCATTGGATTTTGAACCGATAATATTCTCAACATTTGACAAAATGTCACCAGCTGCCGAACCGCCAAACTGTGCAGTGGTACGGGCAAGGCTAACATTTACCAAACTCGCTGAATCTGCATATGAAACTGTGTCACTCCCAGTCCCACCATCAATTATATCCGCACCCAGGCCACCAATTAGCGTGTCATCATCATCGCCGCCATCCAATGTATCTTTTCCAATTCCACCATTTAGGCGATCAATGCCTTTGCCGCCAATGAGAATGTCATCGCCATCATTACCAAAAAGACTGTCATTAGTTACGCCGCTTAAAAGCAAATCACTATTATTGCCGCCAATTAATACATAATCAGCATGGGTATTCATAACAAGGTTCATCCCTGAACCATCGCCGACCAGAAGGTGAGAAGAATCAACTGTCCCATCATAAATATTATTAACTGTGATAATCTTTTTAACGCCTGCTACTGAAACGGGGATATCAAGCGCAACAACATTATCCTTAAAGAAATAATAATCATCGCTAACACCCTTATAAGCATGGGCTTTAAGATTCTTGCCATCACCGGCAGTTAAAAATTCATCTATACTGGCTGCGGTAGTCGCACCAACAAGCATATCTGTAAAATTACCATTATAAAGGGTGTACTTTGTATTTAACCCAAATTCCTCAAATTCTAAATTTCCACCATTCGTAATTTCTGAACCAGCTTGTGCAATGAAGTTGCCAATAGCATTTGCATATTTATTTACCGTACCATCCAACCCATCACGGTAAAGTACGCCAGATACATGCGCTCCTGTTTTATCAAAAAACTTAAGATCAACATCAACATTTTGATTAAAGCCAAATTCTATTAGGGATTGTAGTGAAGATGTAGAAAAATTGATGAATTGTGACCATGCGAAACTAACTACGCCACCTATAACTATCCCCCCAAAGAATGTTCCCGCACCAGCAAATCCTATTCCTAACAATCCTGTTGTAACCGCTACAGTCAAAGCCACATTGCTATAAATATTAAAGGCAGAACCTGCAATGCTAACCTCCCCCTTCCAATTCACTACAACTTCTATGCTTTTAGTTTGTGCTTCCTCAAGTGTGCTACCAATAAGTCCACTGACCACTAACTTTGTGGTTTGTCCTAGTGGAGGAAGTTTTGACATTAACTTATCTACTAAAAATGCGCTCCAAGAAGATATGGCAGCAGCCCCCACTGAAGACACAGAATATAACTCTGTTGGAGAAACAATAGGGAAATCTTTGAAGTTATAATATTGCTGCGTTACTGGCATATTACTTTTTCCTTATATTATAAATATTGTTCAGTTTCTCTGTGTATATCCAGCAAAGCTCTGGTGATTCTTTTAAATAAATTATTTTTATGGTCATACCTTGTTTGAGAGGTTCGTCTAAACTGGCATTTATACCACCTTGGATTTTTTGTTTGTTTTTATATGGATTTTCATCATATTTGAACATAACGTCTATTAAAAAACTTCTAGGCCAATAAATCGCTTGTTTTTCCTCATATTTGGTTATTATGCCATCAGTAATTTTTCCTAGGGAAAATATTTTTAATAATAATATCTTACTTGCCTTACTAGGAAAGAATATTTCAAAGTAAAAATAGTAGCCTGCAACGATAAGGATTATTACACTAAAAAAACCAAAATCTGGTAATGTAGCCAATACAAGTGAAGAATAGAGAAATATTAAAACTTTAACCAGTTTTTTATCCCATTTCTCAAACTTTGCCAAAGCCTCCTCATCTAACTCGCCTTTGGCTCGCAGATCTGCAACTATTTCTTCAAGAGTTTTTAATTTAATTTGATTCATGTTTTTATACTATTGATTTAATGTTTATTTATTTATGTACATTAATAAATCATTTGTTTTTATGGCTGTCAATTAATAGATTTTTTCACGCTGCTAGGCTTATGGTTGCACAATTATCATTAGCTGCTTTGCTAATCCCCATATTGGTATAGTCGGTTTTTCCATCAAATGGCGTGGTAAAGAAATTCTGTATAGTAACGCCGGAGTCAATGCCGTTGGAGGTTACGTATAGATTCTGCCCTTGTTTCTCAAGTACAAACCCGCCCAGCTTATAAACCCCATTTTCTAAACAGTTGGCTCTGCCTGCAATCTCTATCCCATCATAAACAACCCTGTCACCTGCCTCTGGGTCAGTTATGGTGTCAATCCCTTCGCCGGTGTTTAGAATAAACTTATCGTTGCCACTTCCGCCAATGTATGTATCAGAATCAGCTTTATAATAATCTGCTATCAACGGAACATTTGCTTTGTTGGCAATATATAATTTAATATAGATATTTATATAACCCGTATATCTGATTATAAGCTATATGAAATAGGCGGATTTTTCAATCAAGCCCTTACTTTATCAAACAAAAAATTGTCCGCATAGGCTTTAGGACGTTGGTTACGTTTATTGGGGTTTGTTATCTCAAATTTGAGATTTTGTTTTTTCGCGTAAGCGATTGCAGTTTCTTTATTTGGAAAGCGCAAGGAAATTTCACGTACAGTGTCTTCCATTCCATTCCATCCCATCAAGCCATCAGTAAAATAGGAGGTTTCCGGAGTAAATTCCAGAACCCATGTATCGGCTTTTCCCATTCCGGACTGCATGGGATTTTTATCTGGTTGGTAAATTCTTGCTTTGCTCATAATTTTATTTAATACAATAGTTGGGTAATAATGCAATAAGCTATCTTAAAAATTTTGTCATAGCTGGGCGTGTGCCTATAATAGCCCCTCGGTATTTCTTGGCTTCTACCACAGGCTGGCGAATGCTGGAATAGATTTGTTTTTCGGCCTCAACCAGCACCACTCCGCCCAAGAAACCACCTAGAAAACGACAAACAAATCTTCCGACTTTCTCTAATTTTTCTGCTATCCGCCATAGAAATTTGATGCGGGTAGGGGGCATAAACAAAGCCGAGCTGGTATTGGTTATAGTAAAATGCTGTTCGGTTAAAAGGTCACGCATCTGGCTGATGCTAAATGGCCTGCCATAACCAAAGGGGCTACGGGATGAGCGTGACCATAAGCTGTGACGGTTAGGCGCAATCGCTAGTAATTTTCCGTTTGGGGTTAAGACGCGCCAGATTTCATTAATCATCCATGATAATTGCTCGCTATTTTCCATTCCATGAATTAATAAAACCCGATTTATGCTGCTTTCGGCAAAGGGCAATTCGCTTTCATGGGCAATCAAAACCAAATTATCGCCCCCATGCGGCCAGTAAATCGCGCCTTGCTGGGCGGGCATGCAGGCAACCAAATTTGCTGATTGCTCCATATATGGTTCTATATAAGGTGTGGCATAACCCATTCCCAGAACAATATCACTACCAGTTGTTGGCCAAAATTGTAACACTGCGTCTGCAATTAGAGAGCGGACTGATTCACCAAAGCCCGTTGCGTAAAAATTACGCAAATTTATTATATCAGGTGTATACATTGGCTTTGCTTGACTTAAAATATATGTTCTATAACAAGGATAACCCTAATAATATTACAGAATCAATATCTAAATATGCCTGATTTTTTACGAATATTTATAATCTATTGTTTGATATCATTTTTCTTCCTTGTTTTTACTAATAACGTAAATGCTATGACTCAGGAAGAAGCGGAATACACAAAATCTGCATTCGTATTTTCTGATAGCAAGCAATGGCAGGATGCAATTTTATATGCAAAAAATAGTAATAATGCAGTCTTGCAAACCTTGATAGAATGGCAATATCTTCTAGATGCAGATTCCGGCGCAAGCTTTCTAGAAATTAGCGGGTTTATTTCTGCACATCCTGATTGGCCGGAGCAGAAAAAATTGCGTATCCGCGCGGAGGTGGCTCTCTTAGAAGCGGATTTGAAACCGGATGAAATAGAAGCTTGGTTTAGCGGTAAAGAGCCAATTACAGGCGTAGGGAAATTAGCTTTGGCAAATGCATTGCGCCAGAGTGGCAAATCCGATACTGCACTAAAAATAGAAACACTGATTCATGAAGCGTGGAAAGACGGGGATTTTAGTGAAGCACAAGAAAAATCATTACTAGAAAATTATGGCAATATAATCCGCAAGGAAGATGATATTGCCCGTACAGATCGTTTGTTGTGGGAAAATAAATACAATGCTGTAGAGCGTATGTTTTCTCGGTTGGATGAAAATCACAGGGATTTGTATAAAACCCGTATGGCATTACAGGCAGGTAAAAAAGATGCAGCTAAACTCATTGCCAAACTCGCTCCTGAGATAAAAAAAGATGTTGGGCTTCTTTATGACCGTATTGTTTACCGTATTAAAAAAGATGATGATAAAGGTGCAATAGAATTGCTTTTAATTGCGCCGAAAAAAGTACCTTATCCAGAAAAATGGTGGAAAATACGGGAGCCGAAGATCAGGGAAGCGATGAATGCAAGGAATATTACCCTTGCCAGCCGTTTGCTTGCCAATCATGGGCAGGAAGAAAAGCAAAATTCTCCCCAAGGATTTGCCGATGCCAGCTGGCTGAAAGGGCGGTTGTTGTTGGAATATAAAAAGCAACCGCAAGAAGCTTATAAAATTTTTCAAAAGATGTTTGCGGTTGTGAAATATCCGGTTAGTAAGTCTCGTGCCGCCTATTGGGCAGGGAAATCACTAAGGATAGCGGGAGATATTGAAGAGGCTAAAAAATGGTTTAATACCGCAAGTAGCTATCCGACAACTTTTTATGGTCAGCTTGCTTCAGTTATTTACCATGGTACTGCTCCATTGCGGATTCCTGCGCCACATATTGTAGATGATACGGTACGGGATGAGTTTTCTTCCCGCAGCATTGTGCGTGCGGTAAAGCTCTGCATTAGCTTTGAAGAGTTAGGTCTTGCGGAAAAACTTGTAAATCATATTGTGACGGATGCTGATAATGAAAGCGAGGCTCATCTTGCCAGCGAACTTGGTGTAGACGCAGGAAAAACCTATCTGAGTGTTCGGGGGGCAAAGAAGGCTTTACAAAACAATGTTGTACTTATTTCTGCCGGTTATCCGGTTATTGCAACACCAGAAAAACTGGCATTGCCGGTATCCCTTGCTTTTGCCATTACCCGTCAGGAAAGCGAGTTTGATAATTTGGCGAAAAGCCCAGCCGGAGCGTTAGGGTTAATGCAGTTATTGCCGTCTACCGCCAAGGAAACTGCACAGAAAAATGATATAGAATATGATATTAGGAGGTTATATGAACCAGAATATAATATGATACTTGGCAGCCTTTATTTAAGGCGAATGATAGATAATTATGATGGTTCTGTGGTTATGGCGGTTGCTGCTTACAATGCCGGTATGGGTAATGTTTATAAATGGACACAAAAATTCGGTAAACCCGCTAAAACTATAGATGGAGCTGTGGATTGGATTGAAAATATCCCATTTACGGAAACCCGAAACTATGTGCAGCGCGTATTAGAAAATCTACAGGTATATCGTTACATTGAAGCACAAAATTCAACCGATAGAGAAGCGGCTAAGTTATTGCTAGGGCAAGATTTAATTAAATAATCCGAGCTTTTTTAGGTTGTAATTAATAAGAAAATTGCAAAAAGGCTTGAAAATTTTTTGTTTTACTTTATATAGGTGGTTTCTCCCCCTTATATTTAACATTTACTTAGAGAGTCGGAAAGACGGTAACCGATATGAACCCAGCAAAATTTGTTCGTGAAGTGCGGCAGGAAATGCGCAGAGTAACATGGCCGACTAAAAAAGAAACGATAGTTTCCACAGTTACGGTTTTAGTTTTAGTTGCGATTGCCTCAATATTATTTTTAGTTGTGGATATGCTGGCCGGTTCGGTTGTCCGTGCAATCATCGGGGTATAAAGTTATCATAAGATTTTAGTGTAAATTTAGAGAAAGTAAAAATATGGCGTTTCGTTGGTATATTGTTCATGCTCATTCCGGATTTGAGAAAAAAATTTCGGAATCAATAAAAGAGCAGGCGGTTAAAAAAAATATATCACATTTAATTGAGGAAGTTGTTGTTCCTGTTGAAGAAGTGAGTGAAGTACGTCGCGGTAAAAAAATTACTGCTGAGCGTAAATTTTTCCCAGGTTATGTTATGGTAAAGATGGAACTTACTGATGAAACTTGGCATATGATAAAAAACACTCCGAAAGTAACCGGTTTCTTAGGTGGTGGTGGTAAGGGCCGTCCTGTGCCTATAACTGAAAAAGAGGCGGAATCTATTTTTGCGCAAGTTCGTGAAGGTATTGAACATCCTAAATCAAAAATTAGCTTTGAGATTGGCGAAAATGTCAAAATCGTAGAAGGTCCTTTTGAATCTTTCATCGGTCTTGTTGAAGGTGTTGATGATGAAAAATCACGCGTCAAAGTATCCGTATCTATCTTTGGTCGGGCAACACCTGTGGATTTGGAATATAATCAGGTGGTAAAGGTTGCCTAGATTTATTGGATTTTGGATTAATTAAGTTTTTTAATAAGCGCGCTTAGTGCTTTCATTATTTCATTACCCATTACCCCACCATCACCTTTTAGGTTGCTTCTTATAACGGTGTTCATAGCATCTATATGCTTTCCGTAAATGACCATATGTTTTTGCGGAGTTGTGTCGTTTAAGGCAAAATCATGTAGGGATTTTGCTATTTTCATACCTAATCCATAACCAACAGCATCAAGCTTACCCTTTATTTCAAGAGAATGTTTGGCGATTCTTTGAATTATTTGGCTGCTGGATTTAGAATTTTCGGCTAGTTCTGCAAAATCATTTATTATTAGCTGCCAAATTTCTAACACATCATTGAAAAAGCTTTCATGCGCTTTCTGGATTATAGACTGGCATTCTTTTATTTTGTCTGGCGTGAATACATCGTTCATATTCACTTTATTACCGATTTTTTTTCGTACATTAGAAGTAGGTGAAAATGATTTTGCTTCAGTTGATGGTATCATGTTTATTTACTTTCTGTATGGCGAAATATTTTTATGTCTTGTTTGCGGCGGTCAACTTGTCCGGGTGGTAGCTGATTTGTATTTCTACGACATGGTCCTTTATAATTTTGGGATGTTATAAATGCCCTCTGATGGTCTATAACCTGTATTATATGATAACATAATGCTTCGGCTGACACGGGCTTTAACATAATTTCGTTAACTCCAGAATCACGAGCATACTGAACCCTGTTTTCCTGAGCTTCACTAGTTAGCATTATAATTGCTACATAGGGGTTAGGAGAATGTTTGGAACTGCGCAAATAGCGTGTAAAGGCAGCCCCATTTTTAGGAGGTATTGGTGACCATATGTCCATGTTCATCGGGATAATTACGTTATTATAATTATCTTCTTTCAGACCGAAATCTTCTTTAGGAGATAGTTCCCAGTCTGTGATGACTAGATCCATATCTAATTCCTTCATGATCTTTACAGCCTCATACCCATCTTCTGCTGTTGCAACAGTTCCAAAACCAAGATTAAGAAGTACATCCCTTAGCATGGCAGAAACTTTTTCATCGCCGTTTACAATTAGGATGTTAACCTTTGATAAAACAGAATCAAAATTTTTTGCAATTATAGACATAAACCCAACCTAACCTGAATACATTTCCAATATTAAAAAGATTTAATTTACACCCTATCTGACATTATCAACTGTAAACATTTAATAATGCGCTAATAAAAAGGTGGCATTTTACATAAATGTAAGAAGTATAATAATGTATTTTCAATGCGTTATGTCAATTCATTAAAACATGCGTCAAATTTAATAAATAATTTTTTCTCCATTTTTATTCAATTTGTATGAGATAATGTATCAATTTGACTCAAAATTATGCTAGCAAGAAAAAATAGTCAATCATTCTCTTTAATTTAGTTGTTTGATTTATTTATGTTATTATTATCTAAAATTAAATCTTGTAATTTGGGATATAATTAAAAAAAGATAAAAAACTGCTTGCATTAAAAAAAATACGGGATTATAAGTCTGCTCCCTTTGCTAGGAATTTTTAGTAGGGGGCGTTAGTTTTTGGGAGTTTGCCGCTAGTTTTTTATTTTAGTGTGAGCAAGCGTTAACACCACTTCGTAAGGGTTATATAAAATGGCTAAAAAAGTTGTTGGTTATATTAAATTAGAAATTCCTGCTGGTAAGGCGAATCCTTCTCCGCCAGTTGGTCCCGCTCTTGGTCAGCGTGGTTTGAATATTATGGAATTTTGTAAAGCGTTCAATGCTGCTACTCAGAAAATGGAAGCTGGTGCTCCCATTCCTGTTATTATTACAGCATTTCAGGATCGCACCTTTACTTTTATCACTAAATTGCCGCCGGTTTCTTATTATATCAAAAAGGCTATAGGCTTGCAAAAGGGTTCGCAAACCCCAGGTAAGGGAGCTACTGCCGGTAAAATAACCATGGCTCAGATTCGTAAAATCGCGGAAGAGAAAATGAAAGATTTGAATGCTAATGACGTTGAGGGTGCGGCACGAATGATTCGTGGTTCTGCGCAGTCAATGGGTCTTGAAATTGTGGAGGCGTAGTTACCATGCCAAGAATTACTAAAAGAAGAAAAGCGTTAATCGCAAAAGTTGATGTAGCTAAGCGTTATAGCCTTGTTGAGGCGGTGAAGCTGGTTAAGACTTCAGCAAATTCAAAGTTTGATGAAACTATTGATGTGGTTATCAATACCGGTCTTGACCCTAAGCAAACCGATCAGCTGGTGCGAGGTATGGTTTCTATGCCGAACGGTACCGGTAAAACTATTCGTGTGGCTGTATTTGCCCGTGGTGATAAGGCTGCGGATGCTCTAAAAGCTGGGGCTGATTTTGTTGGCGCAGAAGATTTGGGTGATAAAATAGCAGCTGGCTTTACTGATTTCGACCGTGTAATTGCTACTCCTGATATGATGGCGGTGGTCGGTAAACTTGGTAAAGTGCTTGGGCCTAAAGGTTTAATGCCAAATCCTAAGCTTGGCACTGTAACGCCGAACGTGGCTGATGCTGTTAAGGCTGCTAAATCCGGTCAGGTTGAATTCCGTTTGGATAAAGCGGCAATTATTCATGCTGGCGTGGGTAAAGTTAGTTTTAGCGAAGAAGCGATTGCTCAAAATATCAAAGTTTTTGTTGATGCGGTTGTAAAGGCTAAGCCATCGGGTGCAAAAGCTAACTATATCAAAAAAATTGGTATTTCTTCAACTATGGGTCTTGGTGTTAAGCTGGATCTTTCTGATTTATTAGCTGCGTAAGGAGGGAATAATTATGCCAATGACTCGTACACAGAAAAAAGAATTGATTGAAGTAACCAGTGCTAAGCTTAGTAAGGCTGGCATAGCATTAGTGGTGCATAATAACGGCCTTACGGTGGCTCAGGTTTCTGAGCTTCGCCGCAAGCTTCGTGAGGTTGGGGCAGAATTTAAGGTGGCAAAAAACCGTTTGGTTAAAATTGCCGCTAAAGACACTTCTTTAGAGCTGGTTTCTGATCTTCTTAAAGGGCCAACCGCGATTGCTACTTCTGCTGACCCAGTATCTGTTGCTAAGAATTTAGTTGATTTCGCAAAAACTAATGAAAAACTTGTTATTGTTGGTGGTGCTTTTGGTGCACAAAAGCTGGACGTTAAAGCGATAGAAGCTTTTGCTAAATTGCCTTCACTAGACGAGCTTCGTGCTAAAATTGTTGGTATTCTTCAAACTCCTGCCACTCGTATCGCGGGTGTTCTGCAAGCTCCTGCTGGGCAGATTGCGCGGGTTGTTTCTGCTCACGCGAGCAAAGAGTAGGGTAGGTAGGTCGGGAAGTTGAGTTTTTACTGAATTTTTTATTTTTTATTAATTTTATTGTTTATTGTTTGGGAGTATATTTATGTCTGCAAATCTTGCACAAATCGTGGATACATTGTCTGCGCTAACTGTTATTGAAGCTGCTGAGCTTTCTAAAATGCTTGAAGAAAAATGGGGCGT
>CAUJIB010000053.1 GCA_963205245.1 Pseudomonadota bacterium | reverse complement strand
TATATAACCTAAGACAACAAATAAAGGGAATAAATATGGTATGGGGCGATAAAGATAATAATCAAGGACCATGGGGGCGACCACAGGTTGGCGGCGGCGGAAACAAAGGAACTGGCGGAAATTCTCCACAAGGGCCGGATCTTGAGGAAATGCTAAGGAAAAGTCAGGAAAAATTAAAGAAAATGTTTCCTGAAGATGGCAGTAACAACAGTAAAGGTATCTCATTAATTGCTATTGTTATAGTCCTGCTCTGGCTATCATCCGGTATTTATTTTGTAAAAGCTGATGAACAAGGTGTTGTATTGCGTTTTGGGGAATATAACCGTACTACAGCTTCCGGATTAAACTATCATATCCCGTACCCTATTGAAAGCGTTGTAACCCCTCGCGTTACAGCTATTAACAGGGTTGAAATCGGATTCCATTCAGGAAGTAACTGGAAGAATAGCAAAAATTCCGAGTCATCTGTTTCGGCAGAAAGCCTGATGCTTACGGGGGATGAAAATATTGTAGATATAAATTTTGAGGTGCAGTGGAAAATCAGCGATGCCCCTGATTTTTTATTCAATGTACGCAATCCTGAAGATACAGTAAAAGCAACTGCAGAAAGTGCTATGCGTGAAATTATAGGTAAAAATAATATTGCAACTGTACTTGCTGAAGGAAAACTTCAGGTTGAAAGCAGTACTAAAAAACTCATTCAGGAAACTCTGGATTCATATAAATCAGGGATAGAAATTATTACGGTAAATTTATTAAAAGCCGATCCTCCATCTCAGGTAATTGATGCTTTCCGTGATGTGCAGACAGCTCGCGCAGATTTAGAAACATCGCGTAATCAAGCAGAAGCCTACCGTAACGATATAATACCAAAAGCGCGCGGTGCTGCCCAGCAAATGATATTGGAGGCTGAAGGTTACAAACAGGAAGTTATTGCAAGGGCTGAAGGTGAAGCATCCCGTTTCCTTGCAGTATACAATGAATTCCGACAAGCTAAAGATGTAACCAAAAAACGGATATATCTGGAAACCATGGAAGAAATTCTACAAGGCATGAATAAAATAGTAATAGAAAGTAAAAATTCACAAGGTGTGCTTCCATATTTGCCACTTCCTGAGTTAAAAGCAAAAGGGAAAACTGAAGAAACAAAGGAGAGCAAACAATGAAATTTCTAAGCATTGGCGGTATAGCGGTTGCTACGGTATTGTTTGTCTTGATGAATTCGGTTTTTATCGTTAACCAAACTGAACAGGCACTTATTCTACAATTTGGAAAACCAGTCCGTGTGGTAAAGGATGCTGGGCTAAATTTCAAAACACCATTTGTACAAAATGTTGAATATTTTGACAAACGACTTTTGGAATTTAACGCTGAATCTAATGAGGTAATTGCCTCAGACCAAAAACGACTTATTGTAGATGCTTTTGTCCGTTACCGTATAACTGATCCTTTACGTTTTAAGCAAACTGTGGGTAATGAATTCACTATGCGCAGCCGACTTAATTCTATTTTAGAATCCAGTCTACGTCAGGTTTTAGGTGGTGTCCCACTATCAACAGTCCTCTCGGAAAAGCGTGCGGAAATTATGTCCAATATCCGCAGCCTTGTTAATCTACAAGCAATGGGAGCAAAAATAGAAGGTGGTGCAGAAAATATAACTAAAGGTGGTTTTGGTATTGAAGTTGTTGATGTTCGTATCAAACGGGCAGACTTACCAGCTACCAATAGTGAAGGTATTTATAAGCGTATGCAGACCGAGCGCGAACGCGAGGCAAAAGAATTCAGGGCAAAGGGTGCAGAAGATGCGCAAAAAATCCGCTCTCAGGCTGATAAAGAACGCACTATCATTCTAGCAGAAGCGAAAAAGAAATCTGAAATAACCCGTGGTGAAGGCGATGGGGCAGCTACAAAAATTTTTGCAGATTCTTTTGGCAGAGATCAAGATTTTTTCCAATTTTACCGGTCAATGCAAGCCTACAAAAAAACATTGGATAAAAAAGATACAACCATGTTGCTCTCTCCTAATAATGAATTTCTTCAATTCATGGAAAAAGGTAGCAATTAATTTCTTAAGCATCTTGCAATGTCAGAAAAATACGACGTAATAATAGTTGGAGCCGGATTGGTTGGTATGACCATGGCTTTGGCTTTAGCGCGTATTGGAATAAAAATTGCGTTACTGGAGAAAACCAGTATGCAGACTCAATTTGAACCGGAATTTGACGGCAGGGTTAGTGCAATAGCAATTGGTTCAAAACATATTTTAGATAATATAGGCGCATGGGAATTAATACAGCCTTATGCTGAACCGATTTTTGATATTCGTGTAACTGATGGTGAAACCCCGTTTTTTTTGCATTATGACCATAATGAAATAGGCAATGAAGCATTTGGCTATATTGTAGAAAACCGCCATATCCGAAATGGGCTTTATAAAGCCTCTGCCCCGTTAAAAAATATTACTTTCATTGATAATTTTAAGGTTGATTCGCTATCTCAAGACAGCTGCTCTGTTACTATTTCTGGAAATAACGGAAAAATCTTAAATGCTAATTTATTGATAGCAGCAGATGGCAGAATATCTCAGGTTAGAACACTGGCTGGTATTGGTGTAAGAACCCTAAACTATAACCAAACGGCTATTGTCTGCACTATTAAACATGAGTTACCGCATCATGGATTAGCTCAGGAAAAATTTTTCTCGATAGGACCTTTTGCAGTTCTACCCATGCAGAACAATTGTTCTTCTTTAGTATGGGTTGAGCCTAATGATAGAGCTGCAATATATTTAGAATTGCCGGAAGAAGAATTTATCCAAGAAATTTCTGAGCGTATTGGCGGATATCTTGGAGAAATTACAAATACTATTGGTAAGCGCTTTTCATATCCTTTATCACTGCTGCATGCTAAAAAATACACATCTGGACGAGTGGTTGCAATTGGGGATGCGGCACATGGAATACATCCAATTGCCGGTCAAGGGGTTAATCTTGGATTCAGGGATGTTGAAACGCTGGCAGAAATACTAAAAAACCAGCATTATTTAGGATTGGATATAGGAAGCGGTATAATTCTTCAAAATTACGCACAATTACGCTACTTTGACAACGTATCTATGATCGCCATAACTGATTTTCTTAATCGCTTATTTTCAAACAATATACTGCCTTTTAGAATTGCCCGTGATTTGGGGTTATGGACGGTGGGAAAACTGCCATCCTTAAAAAAAATCTTTATGCTTCATGCAATGGGAACAAAGAATATTTGATAAAACTTGCAAATATTTGTAAGCAATGCTAGAATGATTTGCATGAAAATATTAAAATTATTGTTGAGTTTCTGGATATTGCTAATTTCTCAGCCGTTGCAGGCTCAAGAGTTTTCTACTACAGCAAAACTCCGCGTAGTGGTTTATGGCAATGAAATGCTTTCAAGCTCATATATTTCTAGAGAATATTCTTTCTCTCAACAATTGCAGCAAAAGTTAAAAATATCAGGTTTTGATGCTGTGGTAGAAGAAATGTGCGATCCTAATATGACTACTGTAGATGCGATAAAGAATATAGATGTATTAATAGGTAAAGCCCCTGATTTGGTAATATTACAACTAGGAGAAGCTGACATAAACAGAAAATATCAGGCAAGGGCTATATATGATAATTTTAAGATGCTTATAAAACAACTTAAGAAGCAGAATATATACGTTGTTTTAGTCGGGAATAAAATTCCTGAAACATATGGAACAGAATATATAAAAGCCATGGATAAGTATTATGGACTGCTAAAGAAAAACACAACCTTTTATCCATATGTTTTAGAAAATATAGAGGGAAATCATAACTTAACTCTGGGTGACAACGTGCACCCTAATTCTCGCGGGGTAGATTATCTAGTTAATGCTATCTATCCTTTTATAGATACAGGGCTGCGCTGGAGAATAAAATTTATAAATGATATGAGAACAAAATAATAACTAGAATTCTTCAAATATTACTTGTTTAGTTTTCGTGTTAAGTGACATTTTCAGTTTTCCTTCTATTAAAAGTTTTGCCTTACGCCCAAAAACATCATAGCGCCAACCTTGTAAAATAATAGTTTCTGTTTTCCCCAGTGCCACTGCCTCTAAATCTTCTTTAGCTGCGATTATAGGTGCAGCAACTCCGTGAATATCAGATTTTACTTTAAGTAATAGCTGCAACATAGCTACCACGCTGGTAACATTTTCTGAAGTTTTACGGTGCTTGGGCAATTGCGGCCAATCAGTTTGCGGCAAAGCCAGTGCGCGCTCTATACATGCAAAAATATCTTCCAGTTTATTTTTAGGAATATTTTTATCAACATTCCTCATACGCGTTAAATCCGAAGCTTTACGCGGTATAGCTGATGCCAGCTCTACTAATAATTCATCTTTCAATATCCTGTTTCTCGGTACATCATTTTTTCTTGCCTCTATCTCACGCCATCCGGCAAGTTCACGGAGCACAGCTAGATGTTTTGGGCGCATCGTGCCGTATTTAAGACGTTTCCAAGCATTATGCGGTTCAATTTGATAAAGCGTAGGATTATAAATCTGCACATGCTCCTCTAAAACCCATGAGCTACGCCCCGCCTGCTCTATTTTGTCTTTCAGAAATTCATATATTGTCTGCAAATGTGTAACATCAGAAAGTGCATAAGCAAGTTGCTTTTCGGATAAAGGGCGTGCAGACCAATCGGTAAAACGTGAACTTTTATCAAGTTCCTGACCAACTATTTTATTTACCAATGTTTCATAAGATACAGATTCACCATAGCCGCACATGGAAGCAGCTATTTGAGTATCAAAAATATTGACCGGGATTTCACCGGCAAGTAAATAAAAAATTTCTATGTCCTGACGGCAAGCGTGAAAAACCTTAATCAAATCAGGTTTTTTTAATAAATAAAAAATTGGTTCAAGATTAATATCGGCTGACAAAGGATCAATGACTGCGGCGTTTTCACCACCAGCTATCTGCACAAGACAAAGCTTCGGGAAATAAGTTTTATCGCGGATAAACTCTGTATCCACGGTAACATATGCACCATCTTTAACCTGTGAGCAAAATTTTTCTAATTCTAGTTGTGTGGTAATAAAATTCATGCCGCACATCATAAAGTAACGCAGTAGAAAATCTAGTATATTGTGACTTAATAATAATTTATTATTTAGGCAGAAATCATTAAAAACAAAAATCCCCCATTATTTTTGTGATCCACCACATGTTTTTGCCTATGTATTGCTCATTATTAAATTTTTGTAATGCAATAAAATGCTTGAATAAAAATATCTTTCAGCGTGTAATCTTACGATGGTAAAATCATCAAATAAAATAATAAAAAAACTATCAGGACAATCAATATTGGTGGCGGCTTGTCTGGCAGCAATTATTCTGCATTTTATATTACCAGATAAAATGAGTAATATTCCCTTGCAGATAATTACTATTATCGGCTCTATTCCAATGTTATGGGAAATAATTAGGAAAATTATTAAGTTGGATCTAGGAGCAGATATATTAGCTGCCATTGCCCTTGTTACCGCCGCTATAGTTGAAGAATATCTAGCCGCAACATTGATTATTATTATGCTTGCCGGCGGACAGGCATTGGAAAATTATGCTATGCGGAAGGCATCATCGGTACTTGCGGCACTGGCAGGGAGGATGCCATCTATTTTTCACCGTAAACAAGGCAATAAAATAGAAGAAATTACCATAGACGATATTAAAATAGGTGATTTAATTATTGTCCTACCGCATGAAACCTGCCCTGTTGACGGAACGGTTGAAGAAGGGCACAGCACCATGGATGAATCATATCTGACTGGTGAACCATACCGTATTTCTAAAACTAAAGGTGCTAATGTATTATCAGGTGCAATCAATGGTGAATCAGCCCTTACTATCCGCGCTGATAAATTACCGATAGATTCCCGCTATGCTAAAATCATGGAAGTTATGCGCCAAGCTGAACAGAAACGCCCGAATTTGCGTAGGCTGGGCGACCAGATAGGTGCAATATTTGCACCTATTGCCCTTTCTATTGCTATAGTGGCATGGTTGGTTACCGGTGATGTTATAAGATTTTTGTCAGTACTGGTTGTCGCAACCCCCTGCCCTTTGCTCATCGCCATTCCTATTGCTATTATCAGTGCTATTTCTATGGCAGCAAGGCGGGGTATAATAATTAAAGACCCAACTGTTTTAGAGCGGTTGCCCACATGTAAAACAGCGATTTTTGACAAAACCGGAACATTAACTTACGGCAGACCTGAACTGACAGAGATAATAACCGCAGATTCTATAAACGCTGAATCAATTTTACAACAGGTGGCAAGTCTTGAACGTTATTCAAAACATCCCCTTGCCCATGCTATTTTACTGAAAGCAGAGCGTGAAAAATTAATATTGCTGGAATTACAAAGCTTATCGGAAAAAGCAGGAGCGGGATTATCGGGAACGGTAGAAGGCAAGGAAATATTTATAACCAATAGAAGAAAATTACTAGAAATAGCACCAGAATCAAAGGCGCAATTGCCAGAAACAAGTACAGGTTTAGAGTGCGTAGTACTGATAGATAAAAAATATGCCGCTACTTTTCGTTTCCGTGATTCTCCCCGTGAAGATGGTCATTCCTTCATCAGCCATCTTGCACCCAATCATCAGTTTAATAAAATCATGCTAGTTTCAGGAGACCGCGAATCAGAAGTTTCCTATCTTGCAAAACATATGGGAATTACAGAAACTCTGTCATCGCAAACGCCAGAACAAAAACTTACCATTGTCCGTCTTGAAACCAGTAAAGCCCCTACTTTATTTATGGGGGATGGCATCAATGATGCTCCAGCCTTAACCGCAGCCACCGTTGGTATAGCGTTCGGGCAAACAAACAGCGTCACATCAGAAGCGGCTGGGGCAGTCATTATGGAAAACACTATGGCAAAGGTGGATGAGCTTATCCATATAAGCGAATCTATGCGCCGCATCGCCCTACAAAGCGCAATAGGCGGCATGGCACTTAGCGTTATAGGAATGGTCTTTGCGGCAACTGGCAATCTTTCTCCGGTCGCTGGGGCAATATTCCAAGAAATTATTGATGTAATCGCTATATTCTGGGCATTACGTTTAACTTTACAGAAAGAAATTGACGCTGATATAAGATAATCTCTTGCAATAAACGCTCAATTCTTATTGACCTGCCTAGTCAAAAAAGTTAGATTTTAATACCTTTTTATTACAGAATATGAGTAAGTTATGACGCAGGTAAATACTATAAAATCCAAACAACCTCTGAATTCAGAAATGTTGGGGGCAGATATTATTATCAAAACCCTTATTAATGAGGGTGTTGATGTAATGTTCGGTTATCCGGGGGGGGCGGTTCTGCCAGTTTATGATGCTTTATTCAAACAAAATCAATTACGCCATATCCTTGTACGTCATGAACAGGCGGCAACCCATGCTGCAGAAGGTTATGCCCGTTCTACCGGCAAAGTCGGAGTAGTATTGGTAACCTCAGGTCCGGGGGCTACTAACGCAGTTACAGGTCTTACTGATGCCATGCTGGATTCTATCCCGCTAGTGTGTATAACTGGGCAAGTACCAACCCATCTTATCGGTTCGGATGCATTTCAGGAAGCAGATACCACCGGAATTACCCGTTCCTGCACCAAATACAATTATCTGGTGCGTAGCATTGACGAACTGGCACAAATATTACATGAGGCTTTCTATGTCGCACGTACCGGCCGCCCTGGACCTGTAGTGGTGGATATTCCAAAAAATATCATGAACCAGTTAGGTAGCTATAGCGAAAAAATAGAAATAAAACGCTCATCTTATAAGCCGCGGGTTGAGGGTGACATATCACTGATAGAAAAAGCTGTGATACTTATGACCAGTGCCAAACGCCCGATTTTTTATGTAGGCGGCGGCGTTATAAATTCCGGTGCAAAAGCCTGCTCCGACCTTACGGAACTGGTACATCTCACAGGTTTTCCATGCACTACCACACTTATGGGGATCGGTGCATTTTCAGGCGATGATAAACAATTTGTAGGGATGCTGGGAATGCACGGGTCGCTGGAAGCAAATATGTGTATGGCAGAATGTGATGTAATGATAAATATCGGTGCTCGTTTTGACGACCGTGTAACTGGAAGGCTGGACGCGTTTTCAGTAAATTCTAAAAAAATCCATGTGGATATTGACCCTTCTTCTATTAATAAAAACGTGAGGGTGCATATACCGATTGTTGGTGATGCCGGAAAAATTATTGAAAAAATGCTGGAGCTTTGGAAAAAACAAAAGCCTGCGCATGATAAAACTGAAACTAAAGACTGGTGGAAGAAAATTGAAGGTTGGCGTACACGTAAAAGCTTTTCTTATAGTCAGGACAGCAAAATAATAAAACCGCAATACGCACTGGATCGCCTTAATGCACTTACCAAAAAGCATTCAACTTATGTAACAACTGATGTCGGGCAGCATCAAATGTGGGCAGCGCAATTTATTACGCATGACAAACCATTTCGTTGGCTTACTTCCGGCGGACTTGGAACAATGGGCTATGGAGTGCCGTCTGCTGTTGGTGTACAAGTGGCGCATCCTGATGATTTGGTAGTATGTGTAACTGGTGAAGCATCTGTACTTATGAATATCCAAGAGCTTTCCACTATTATGCAATACCGCCTGCCGCTTAAGATATTCATTTTGAATAATCGTTATATGGGTATGGTGCGCCAATGGCAGGAAATGTTCCATGGTAACCGCTACAGCGAATCTTATATGGATTCATTGCCAGATTTTATAAAACTGGCAGAGGCTTACGGGATGAAGGGTCTGCGTTGTGACAAGGTGGAAAATGTAGACGCAACCATTGAAGAAATGATTGCAACTAAAGGCCCTGTGATTGTAGATATGGTGGTTGACCAGAATGAAAACGTATACCCAATGATCCCCGCGGGAGCAGCGC
>CAUJIB010000052.1 GCA_963205245.1 Pseudomonadota bacterium | reverse complement strand
ACCCAATGGGCGGATTTGCTTCTGTATCACCAAAAAGCAAAACATTTTTATTGTTACCAAATAAAGCATCAGATGTACCGGATTGTATGAATACTATACCTGAATAATTCTGTTCACCATATGAGGTATCAAACGGGACATCTGACTCCATAGCAATACGCACCACGTCTAAATCAAATACACTTAACATATCGATAGTAAGCAATTCCAATAATTGCTCTATAGAACGTGCACGGATAAGCTTTAGCACTGCATTATGAACCTGTGCCTGCGCAGATAAATTATCACGGCAGTAATCCACCAGTAAATCATAACGCTGGCTTAGGGTCTTTGAACTATTCTGTAAGTTTTTTAGCAAATGATACTGAAAATCCTCTACCCCCTCACCCAGATCACGCTTAGAGGCAGGAATATTACTCAAAAATTCAGGATGCGTTTCTAAATATTCACGCACCTGACTTTCTGTAAGTTCGGATTCTTTCACCAATTCTTTTTTTCTTGTCACCAGAGCCTATCCAATTTTTTGACCAGTTTTTTGCCAGTCAGAAAGAAACGTAGCCAAACCTTTATCCGTAAGCGGATGTGATGCTAACTGTTTAAGCACAGATGGCGGGATAGTTGCCACATGCGCGCCAATCATCGCCGCTTCCACAACGTGCATCGGGCTGCGCACAGAAGCTACCAATACTTCTGTATTAAAATATTCATAATGATTATAAATAGTGCATATCTCTGAGATTAACTGCATGCCCGGCTGCCCAACATCATCAAGCCTACCCACAAAAGGAGAGATAAAAGTAGCACCAGCTTTGGCTGCCAAAATCGCCTGTGCCGCTGAAAAACAAAGCGTAACATTTACCATGATATTCTTGCTGGTGAAATGTTTGCAGGCTTTAAGACCGTCCCATGTTAAAGGCACTTTAATAGCGATGTTATCTGCGATGAGAGCTAAGCGTTCGCCCTCTTTAACCATGCCTTCAAAATCAGTTGCCGCCACTTCTGCTGAAACAGGACCAGGCACAACACCTGCTATTTCTGTAATCACTTCAATAAAATCACGTCCCGATTTGGCGATAAGGGTTGGGTTGGTGGTAACACCGTCAAGCAAGCCCGTATCTGCAAGTTCACGAATTTCTTTTACATCGGCGGTATCTACAAAAAATTTCATTTTAGTTTCCTTCATTTGGATTATTAGATAACTTGATGCATAGATAACTAGATAATAATTTTTTTGCAAGCATGAAACCTGATTCCAACCAATTTGAAATTGTTTTACCTAGCATTCTTGCGCAGGCGTTTGATTACCTTGCGCTGGAGGGGATGGAGCTTAGTGCCGGTGATATTGTAACCGTACCGTTTGGCAAAAGCGAATCGTTGGGCGTAGTCTGGGGCAAAGGCAAAGCAGTTCTGCCTGCGGGTAAAATTAAAAACGTAAAAACCAAACATACTGAGTTTCCGCCAATTTCGGAATCTGTACGCAAATTTATAGATTGGGCGGCGTGGTATAATTGTGCAGCAAAGGGTGCGATGCTTAAAATGTTACTACCAATTGATGATATAGAAAAACAAGGGCGCGTTCATATCAATACCCAGATAGAAATAAACAAAATAAACCTTACCCCACTTTCTGAAATCCAGCAAAATGCAGCCGATAATTTAAATGCAAAACTAGTCAAACGATTTTCAGTAACGCTGTTAGATGGTGTGACAGGATCGGGAAAGACTGAGGTTTATTTTGATACTATTGCTAGGGTTCTAAATATTCAAAATTCCCAAATCCTTATTCTCCTGCCTGAAATCGGGCTGTCGGTACAATGGCTGGAGAGGTTTGAATCACGCTTCGGTTTTGCTCCTGTGGTATGGCATTCAGGAGTGACCCCCGCAAAAAAACGGGGAAGCTGGCAGGCTATCGCAACGGGGCAAGCACGTGTGGTGGTTGGCGCACGCTCTGCCCTTTTCCTGCCCTATAAAAATTTATCACTAATCGTGGTAGATGAAGAACATGATAATTCATATAAGCAGGAAGAAGGGGTGATGTATCATGCCCGCGATATGGCTGTTGCCCGTGCCCGTTTTGAAAATTTCCCGATAATTTTAGTATCCGCCACCCCATCACTGGAAAGTTATTACAACAGCAAACAGGGGAAATATACTGAACTCTCCCTGCCCATCCGCCACGCTGAAGCGGTAATGCCAGACATACACCTTGTTAATATGAGAAATGAAAACCTGACATCAGGCCATTTTATTTCTAATATATTACGGGAAAAGCTAGCTCAGGCTATAGCTTATGGTCATCAGGCGATGCTGTTTCTTAATCGCCGCGGCTATGCCCCTTTAATGCTTTGCCGAAAATGCGGCCATCGTTTCCAATGCCCTGACTGTTCTGCATGGCTGGTATTACATAAATCAAAACATTCACCAAAGCTCGCCTGCCATCATTGCGGATATAATATCCCTTCTCCTGACACCTGCCCTGCTTGCGGGGAAAAAGATACACTCCATGCCTGCGGACCGGGAGTAGAGAGATTACTAGAAGAAGTAACTGAATTTATGCCACAGGCACGGGTAGCGGTGATGGCAAGTGACAGCATGGGCAATTATAATGATATGTCACAAATAATAGCCGACATGGGCGCAAAAAAAATAGATATACTGATAGGCACACAAATGATTGCCAAAGGCCACCATTTCGCCGATCTGGCAGTGGTTGGCGTTGTGGATGCGGATTTAGGACTGGCAGGAGGTGATTTACGGGCTAGCGAGCGCACCTATCAGTTGCTCCACCAGCTTTCCGGACGGGCGGGACGCGAAGCCATACGCGGGCAGGTATTCCTACAAAGCTATTTACCTGAGCATCCTGTAATAAAAGCATTAATTTCCGGTGAACGTGATACTTTCCTTGCTGCTGAGCTTACCGCCCGCCAGAATGCCGCTATGCCCCCATTTTCTCGCCTTGCGGCCGTTATAGTTGAAGGAGAAAAGGAAGAAGATGTTATAAAGACCGCCAATCAATTAGCCTCAGCACTTAGCACTAAAAACTCTAAGCTCCATCTCTATGGCCCTGCCCCTGCCCCGCTTTTTATGCTGCGCGGGAAATACCGCTACCGGATGATGGTTAAAGCAGAAAGGAATGTTAATCTGCCTGATATAATGCGCAGCTGGGTGGATTCGGTAAAAACCCCATCATCAGTGCGGATAAAGCTGGATATAGATCCTCAAAGCTTTTTATAGTTTTTTTCTTAAATAAATTGACATAGTTTACTTATATATGTTAATCATTGGTTATAGAAATCAATGGTTATTGATATGACTGACGGCGGTAACATTCTCCCAGATAATTGGGTTGAAAAAGAAAGAAAGCGTCAAAGCCCCAATCATTGGGTAGAGGATTTGCGCCCACAAATAATGGAACGCATTAAATATTATGAAAAATTCTTGGAAAAATGGGGATTAACCGCCCAAGCCGGCATAGAGCAGGAATTCTATCCAATCCCCAAAGATGGCGTAAAAATAGAGGAGGCCGTAACCTTATTAAATGCTACACCTAAGAAATTTATCGATTCACCGTATGTTGAGAAGATATACCATGATAATGATTACCAAAAAGATCCCACTATAAATAAAGAGCGGGATGACGAGAATAAATTAAAACACGGCATTACCCAACCGCATGAAGGTGTAATCGGATCAGGAAATGGAAAAAACAAAAAAACATATCCGCACAATTCTTTAACCCCCAGCCATATTGTGGTTGCGGCTGAAAATTTTAATAAAACAATAAAGCAATACCCTGAATCACAGGCGGAGAATCCTTATAAATTAAAAGACATATCATTTGATGAAGTTGACGAAACAAGGAGACTTCAGGCACAGCAAGTCAGCATAAGCCTATGGGATAAAAATAGAGAATATCCTAAATCTTTGTTTGATGGTTTTAATGAGATAGGTAGACTATGTACCAAAAATTTACTCAATACACAAAACGCAATGATGGCTTTTCTTACCGTAAATGACCGTAGTTTTAATAGATTCAATGCGACAGAGGATTATTATCAACAACGAAGCAAAAGAATCATGATTGCTTCAAGTAAAACCGAAAATCCTTCAGTACTATTCCGGGAAAAAAATGGCGATAGAGGACGGGAAATTAACACGAGAATAGAAAACAGGCTTGGCAATTCTGATATGCCACCAAGTGTAAACATGCTTATAACACTGGCTGGAATCGCCAAAGGAGTTGAAGAATATATAACGAAATATAATATAAAAACACCTGATGAATTAAGCCAGCACCTAGCAGAAAATAATAAATACTATTTTGACATGTATGCGGATTTACCAAAATACGACCTCCCAAAAACACAAAAAGAGTCTATATCAGTAATAGAAAACAGTACGTTAGCCCAAACAATACTTGGCGAAGATTTACATAGGGAATTTGTAGAAAAATATAAAAAAGAATGTCTGCGGCCAAACAAACCAACGACTCTTTCAGTAGTCAGATAGAATGGCAATCCATAAAAATATTGTGCCACCTAATAAATGGGCAAAAAAAGAAGAAAAGCGCAAAGACCCAAACTATTGGCTGGAAGAATTGCGTCCGCAAATAATGGAACGCATCAAACATTATGAAAATTTCTTAGAAAAATGGGGCATTACTGCCCAAACCGGCATAGAACAGGAATTTTACATTACTACAAAAGATAAAAGCATTAGGCCAGATATAAAAACCTTACCCTATCAGACAGATAAAACCATCTATTTCAAAAACTCCCCATTTGTAGAACAAATGGTCAGGGAGCATAGCTGGCATAATGGGTTTGAAATCTCATTAGGAAAAGGTAATGGCAAAAATGAAAAAGCCTATCCTCATGATTCACTAAAACCAAACGCCATGGTAAGGGCTGCAGAGAAAGCCAATAAACTTGTTTCTATTAAAGCAAGTAATCCCAAAAATAGATACAAAACCACAGGAATAAGTTTTGACCCAACTGAACAAGGTGAAAGGATGTGGTCACAGCAGGTGAATATCAGTCTGTGGGATAATCAAAATAAAAAGCCATTACTACAGGATGCATGTGACAATGGCTCATATCACCCCAATGACCTCAGCAAATTATGCACCAAAAATTTATTGGAAACACAAAAAGCATTAATTGCCGCTTTTACAGTCAATCCAAACTCTTTCCATAGATTCCGCGCATCAGAATGGTTTTATAATAAAAAACAAAAATCTATTAAATTTGCTTTTGAAAAACAAGAAAATCCTTCTGTAATATTAAGGGATCATAGCAATGAGGGAGAAAAATATTATTATTACATAGAAAACCGGCTTGGCAATTCTGATATGCCCCCCAGCATCAATATGCTAATAACTTTAGCTGGAATTGCTGAAGGAGTGAAAGAATATGTAAATATTAATGATATAAAAACTCCTGAAGAATTACACCAAAAACTAGAAAATGATAACTCTGTATCGTTTATACCATTCCCACATTACAATTTACCACAAACTCAGGAAATAGCCATAAAAACAACTGAAAATAGTGCATTAGCTCAAAAAATATTGGGCAAAGACCTACATAAAAAATTTGTAGGCGAATATAAAAAAGAATGCCTGAGCCATAATAATAACAGCTCTATTTCATTATAATAAATATCCAATTGCCATAATAAAGCCTATATTCACTAAAAACGTATAAATTTCTTGTTGCGTTTATAAATATAATTGCCTAGTTTCGGCACGCAAAAAATACTAAAATAAAAACTTTAACTTGGAAAACACTCTAAAAATATAGATTAACCATGAAAAAAACTGGTTCTAAAAAAATTGCTGAACGTTATGTGAATGCTGCTTTTAGCGTTGCTGAGCAAGCCTCCTCCCTTGCTGTTGTTGAAAAAGACTTGGGCTCACTCGCAACTTTAATCAGGGAGAATGCTGATTTTCGTGCATTTTTGAACAATCCCCTGCTTACACGCAACGCACAGAGTGAAATAGCAGTGGCATTACTTAAAAATATTGGTGCCCATACCGTTACCACCCAGTTTGTTGCACTGCTTGCCCGTCATAAACGCTTGGATATATTGTCAGAAATAATAGAAATTTTCTTGGAGAAAGCTGCTTTATCGCGTGGGGAAATTGCCGCTGAACTCGTTACCGCCAAAGCTGTATCTGCCAAAGAATCATCAGCTATTGCTGACTCATTAAGCAAGACTTATAACAGAAAAATCAATCTAAGCACGCGCGTGGATCCATCTCTGCTTGGCGGGACTATAATAAATATAGGCAGCGTCCAGCTTGACGGTTCGCTTGCCGGAAAATTAAACCGCTTAAAGCAAGTGCTTAAAGCGGCATAAATAAAAATGACAAAGTAACTAAGGAGCTTAAAACATGAATATTCGCCCGTCTGAAATTTCGGACATTCTAAAAAAACAAATCACTAATTTTAACGCCTCCGCTGAACTTTCTGAAACTGGACAAGTAGTTTCAGTGGGAGACGGTATTGCAACTGTTTATGGTTTGGAAAATGTGCAGGCCGGTGAAATGGTGGAATTTAACGGCGGCATTAAAGGTATGGCTCTGAACCTAGCTTCTGATAATGTGGGCGTGGTAATTTTCGGCGATGACCGCACTGTAAAAGAAGGCGACACTGTAAAACGTACCGGTACAATTATGGATACTCCGGTTGGTAAAGGTTTGCTTGGCCGAGTAGTAGATGGTCTTGGCAACCCTATTGACGGCAAAGGTCCGCTAACCAATGTTACCCGTTCGCGCGTGGAAGTTAAAGCTCCGGGTATTATCGCCCGTAAATCAGTGCATGAGCCAATGTCTACAGGTATTAAAGCGATTGATGCGCTTATTCCGATCGGTCGCGGACAACGCGAACTTATCATCGGTGATCGCCAAACCGGCAAAACCGCAATTGCTGTTGATGCGATCCTTAACCAAAAAGCTATCAATGCCGGCACTGACGAAAGCAAAAAACTATATTGTATTTATGTTTGTATAGGGCAAAAACGCTCAACGGTTGCGCAAGTTGTTAAAAAACTTGAAGAAACTGGTGCTCTAGCTTACACCATCGTAGTTGCAGCTACCGCTTCTGAACCTGCCCCTCTTCAATTCCTTGCTCCATATACTGGCTCAGCGATGGGTGAATTTTTCCGTGATAACGGCATGCATGCTCTTATCATTTATGATGATTTATCTAAGCAAGCTGTGGCTTACCGCCAGATGTCACTGCTTCTACGCCGCCCTCCTGGCCGTGAGGCTTACCCTGGTGACGTATTCTATATTCACTCCCGCCTGCTTGAGCGTTCTGCTAAGATGTCTGACGCGCAAGGCGCTGGTTCAATGACTGCATTACCAATTATTGAAACTCAAGCCGGTGACGTTTCCGCTTATATTCCAACCAACGTGATTTCTATTACTGACGGACAGATTTTCTTGGAAACAGACTTATTCTATAAAGGTGTGCGTCCTGCGGTAAACGTTGGTTTGTCTGTATCACGCGTAGGTTCTGCCGCACAAATTAAAGCGATGAAACAAGTTGCGGGTTCTATTAAACTGGAACTGGCTCAATATCGTGAAATGGAATCTTTCGCGCAGTTTGGTTCTGATCTTGACCCTGCAACACAAAAATTGCTGGCACGCGGACAACGCCTTACCGAGCTTCTAAAACAACCGCAATATTCTCCGCTTTCAACTGCTGAGCAGGTTTGCGTTATCTATGCGGGCGTAAAAGGCTATCTGGATAAAATTAACACCCGTGATGTAGGCCGTTTTGAGCAGGCATTACTGCAAGAACTTCGCAACAGCAATAAAGAAATTGTTGAAGAAATCACCGCTAAGTCAGCATTGGTGGATACTACTGAAGCTAAGTTAAAAGCAATTATTGAACAATTAGTTAAAAGATTTGCATAAGGCTTAACAATGCCATCATTAAAAGACCTCAAAAACCGAATCAAATCGGTAAAATCAACGCAGAAAATCACCAAAGCCATGAAAATGGTGGCGGCGGCAAAATTGCGCCGTGCGCGTGAACAGGCTGAGGCTTCACGCCCTTATGCCGAGGCTATGGAACATGTGTTATCATCGCTGGCAAACTCTGTTAAGACAAGGGATGATGTTCCAAAACTACTTATAGGAACTGGAAAAACTGATACCCAACTTATCGTGGTTGCCACTTCTGACCGTGGTTTATGCGGCGGGTTTAACAGTACAATCGTACGCACTGTTCGCCGTAAAGTGCGCGACTTACAAGGACAAGGGTTCAAGGTAAAACTACTTTGTGTCGGACGCAAAGGCTATGAGCAGCTTAATCATGAATTTGGTTCGCTTATTATCGGCAAATCAGAATTAAATAAAAAGAAACTTAGCTTTGCGGATGCGGAAGTTATTGCCAAAGACCTTACCAAACGCTTTGAAGCAGGTGAATTTGATGTTGCCCATGTTATTTACAACAAATTCAAATCAGCTATTTCGCAAATAGTAACTTTACAGCAAGTAATCCCTCTTGAAATAAAAGAAACCTCAGGCGTTCAGAACGTAACTTATGAATATGAGCCTAACGAGGCAGAAATACTGAATGATTTATTGCCGCGCAATTTAAGCGTGCAGGTTTACACTGCTCTTCTGGAAAATGCTGCCAGCGAACAGGGCGCGCGCATGACCGCGATGGATAATGCCACCCGCAACGCCGGTGAAATGATCAAGAAACTATCACTTAAATACAACCGCACTCGTCAAGCTGCCATCACCAAAGAACTTATTGAGATTATTTCCGGTGCTGAAGCCGTATAGTTATTATTAAAGGAGAAAGAAAAAATGACTGCAACAAATGATGGTATTATAACACAGATAATCGGGGCGGTAATTGACGTTAAATTCCCGTCAGGTAAATTGCCTGCGATTTTGAATGCTCTTACCACGCAAAATAACAATAAAACTTTGGTATTGGAAGTAGCACAGCATCTGGGTGAATCTGAAGTCCGTACTATCGCTATGGATGCAACTGAAGGGCTTACCCGTGGTCAAGGCGTAGTTGATACCGGCGCTCCAATTTCTGTGCCTGTAGGCCGTGAAACTTTAGGTCGCATCATGAATGTAATTGGCGAGCCAATCGATGAGCGCGGCAAAATCAGCAATAAACAAACCGCTCCTATCCATGCTGCTGCCCCTGCTTTCAGCGAACAATCTACCAAAACTGAAATTCTAGTTACAGGTATTAAAGTTATTGACCTTCTTGCCCCTTATGTAAAAGGTGGAAAAATCGGTCTGTTCGGTGGTGCCGGTGTAGGCAAAACCGTACTTATCATGGAACTTATCAATAACATCGCTAAAGCGCATGGCGGTTTCTCAGTATTTGCCGGTGTGGGTGAGCGTACCCGTGAAGGTAACGACCTTTACCATGAGATGATGGAATCAGGCGTTATCAATCTTGAAGACCAATCAAAATCAAAAGTGGCTCTGGTTTACGGTCAAATGAATGAACCCCCAGGAGCGCGTGCGCGTGTGGCACTTACCGGTCTTACCCAAGCTGAATATTTCCGTGACCAGGAAGGACAAGACGTACTTTTCTTCGTAGATAATATTTTCCGCTTTACCCAAGCCGGTTCTGAAGTATCTGCGCTACTAGGCCGTATCCCTTCAGCGGTAGGTTATCAGCCAACTCTTTCAACTGACATGGGTCAAATGCAAGAACGTATTACCTCTACCAAAAAAGGTTCTATTACTTCTGTACAAGCGGTTTATGTACCTGCGGACGATCTTACCGATCCTGCGCCTGCTACCTCTTTCGCGCACTTGGACGCAACAACCGTACTTTCCCGCCAGATTGCCGAGCTTGGTATTTACCCTGCGGTAGATCCGTTGGATTCAACCAGCCGCGTTCTTGACCCGCAAGTTATCGGTGAAGAACATTATGCGGTAGCACGCGAGGTGCAGCGCGTATTGCAAACCTATAAATCTTTACAGGATATTATCGCGATTCTTGGTATGGACGAGCTTTCTGAAGAAGATAAGCAAGTTGTTGCCCGCGCCCGTAAAATTCAGCGTTTCTTGTCACAACCATTCCACGTTGCTGAAATATTTACCGGATCACCTGGTAAATTAGTATCACTTGCTGATACTATCTCTGGCTTCAAAGGCATTGTAGAAGGTAAATATGATGACCTTCCGGAATCAGCTTTCTACATGGTTGGTAATATTGAAGAAGCAGTGGCAAAAGCTAAGAAAATGGCTGCGGAAGTAGCGTAACTTAGTCCTTGGTCATGAGTCATGGGTCACGAGTAAAATCTTTCCCATGACTCATGACTAGTGACTCATGACTAATAGGGATAAAACATGCAAGTAAAACTAATTACACCGGAAAAAATCCTGTTTGAAGGCGATGCTTCTTATGTACAGGTTTGCGGCGCACAAGGTGAATTTGGAATTCTTCCTAATCACGCGCCTTTTATTTCTACTTTACGCGAAGGAAATATTTCCATCAATCTTGCTGGGGGAGATACTAAGGAATTTCATGTGGTGAGTGGAGTTGCTGAAATTAATGATAATAACGTAACTTTACTGGTTGAAGTCCCTGCATAGTTTTTTGTCAAAATCTTAACTATAACCTGTACAAATATAGTTTGTATAATGCTTAATCTTCAAGATGATGCGCCGCACTTTGCTGTTGTAAAAATACAATTTTTTTCTTTTTTTTCTTTTTTCTATTATTTGTTAACTTAAAATTAATTATCCCCTGTAAATTCTTTATGAGTTTTGGATTCCCAAAATAGTACAGTCATAAATAAAATTATAAGGACAAATAATAATGAAACTAAAAATATCCCATAAGATTCTTTCGTTAGTAGTTGGTTCATCATTAATCACAAGTGCTTCTGTTCTGTATATTGGAATATATGAATCCAAATCATCTATAGTTGAGATGTCTGAAGATAAACTTGCATCCCTAGTGACTGCCAGAACAAAAGGGATGAGTGAATATCTTGATTCCATTAAAACAGATATTGAGACTGTAAGCTCCAATAATATGACCCTACAGGCACTTGAAGCCTTTAATGAAGCATGGAAAAATGTTCCTTCTGACAATAAAGAAAATTTTCTCCAGAAATTATATATTCAGGAAAACCCCAATTCCGCTGGACAAAAAGATCGATTAGACGCTGCATCAGACGGCTCTCAATATTCTACTACACATGCTATGTATCATCCTTGGTTTCGTACATTCTTAAAGAAACGTGGATATTATGATGTGTTTTTAATAAACAACCATGGCGATGTGGTTTATACGGTATTCAAAGAGCCTGACTTTGCTGGCAATGTCATAAATGGCAGCATAAAAGATACAGATTTGTCCACTGTGTATAAAATGTCCATTAAAGACGCTGAAAATGCTAAATTTACAGATTTCAAACCTTATAAAGTAAGTGCCAACGCACCCGCATCATTTATAGCAAAATCAATAAAAAATTCTGAAGGTAAAATTGCAGGTGTTCTTGTTTTCCAAATGCCGATTGAAAAAATAAATGGTATAATGAAAGATTCTACAGGTATGGGAGAAACCGGTGAAACTTATATAGTCGGCAGCGATATGTTAATGAGAAGTGATTCAAGATTTTCCCAAGACTCAACTTTGCTAAAACAAAAAGTTGATACAGAAACTGTAAAAATGGCATTGGAAGGCAAAAATGGTATAACACAAATAAATGATTACAGAGATGTATCTGTGTTTTCCGCGTATTCTCCTCTTGAATTCCTTGGAACAAAATATGCTATAATCGGAGAACAGGATACCGCCGAAGTTATGAAGCCACTTGACCAGTTATTGTCTAAATCCCTAGGTTTTTCTCTTGCGGTAATGTTCATAATTATAGCCTCCACTATGATGATAGCACGTGGAATTACCAAGCCTATACAAGTACTTCTTGAAAAAATAGGGATGTTAGAAAGAGGTAATACTAAATTTAACGTTGAATATAAAGAACGCTCCGACGAGATTGGTGATCTTGCGCGGTGTGTAGAATCTTTCCGAGAAAATGCAATTAATACTTTGGCGATGGAAGAAAATATACGCACAAAAGATATTCAAACAGTAGAAGAAAAAAAGAAACTGCAAGAAAAACTGGCTAATGATTTTGAGCAAGGCATAAAAGAAATTGTAAATGTTGTTGCATCAGCAGCTACTGAACTTTCTCAAACTGCGCAGAATATGACAGAAACAATAAAGGAAAGCTCTAATAAAATTAATGATGCTACAAATGCTGCAAATTCAACCATGACCAATGTACAAACTGTAGCATCCGCATCTGAAGAACTATCAGCTTCCATAAAAGAAATATCAAATCAGTTTCAAAAAACAACTGACTTGGTTATACAATCCGGAGAAAAAACAACCAATGCTGATAATTTAGCCAATGCACTAACTCAATCTACTGATAAAGTAGCAGAAGCTATGGAAATGATTTCAAGCATCTCTGGACAGATCAATCTATTAGCCCTTAATGCAACTATTGAATCAGCAAGAGCTGGTGAAGCAGGAAAAGGTTTCGCAGTTGTTGCCAGCGAAGTTAAAAATCTTGCCGGTCAAACCGATAAATCTGTTGCTGAAATTAAGGAAGTTGTAGAAGAAATGCGTACTGCCTCACATGCTATTATTAGTGCCCTTAATGAAATTAAGAGCTCAGTAAATTCAATTTCTGAAGCATCATCAAGTGTTGCTTCGGCTGTTGAAGAACAATCAGCTACCACTAATGAGATTGCACGAAATATGCAAACGGCTTCTACAGGTACTCAGTCAGTATCTAAAAACCTTGACAATGTAAGTGCTTCATCTACCCATGCCAGTGCTTCTGCAGAGCAGATGCTGCAAGCTTCTCAAGAGCTATCTAAACAGGCAGAAAACCTTAACAGCAAAGTTGATCACTTCCTTGTAAAAATAAGGGCTGCTTAGTTATAATTCTTAATAATGACAGGTAAACATGCTTATTTTTAAGCATGTTTACCTGTCATTATTTTATGTATATTTAGAGATAATGAAATGGCATAGCTCTTGCTTCTATTTTTTTTAATTAGAAAAAGGAATATATAATGGGCACGAGTGCTATGGAAATTAATGTTTATGCTAGACCGGAACGAAATCTCTCACCATATCAATTACAGCAGGAAAAAGCCCCAGATATTGTTAATGATGATTTTTTAGGGGATGGTGGTTTCAGCTTCAAATCTATTTTAGATAGCATAAACCCACTGCAACAATTACCGGTTATATCCACAGCTTACCGCGAAATAAGTGGAGATACTATTTCAAGCGGTTCACGCCTGATTGGTGGAGCTTTAATTGGAGGCCCTGTTGGTTTTGCCATAGCCCTGTTAAATGAAATAGTAAGCAGCACTACCGGAAAAGATATTGGCGGGAATATTATAGCCGCTGTAAGCGATAAATATAAAGAAACTGAAGAATTAGCATAATAATAGCATTTCTTGTTATATAAATATAATGACACCCTGCTATTTTTTTATTAAATTAGTCAAAGTTATGGGGTGAATTATGAGTTTATATAGCGATATTTTTATAGAATCGGCATTGGTTGCCAGCATTATCCCTTTTAATAGCGATCCAACCTATTTTGCTATGCGCTCTTTTGGCGGACATGATATGCTTATACCATCTATCATTGCTGTATTAGGCTCATCCGCTGGTATTATATTTAATTACCTGATTGGAAGATTAGGTTTAGAGTTATATAGAAGCAAGAGTGGGAAGAAAGTTATGCCGCTTGCCACTTATAATAAGTTTTTAGGGGTTTTTTCCCGTTATTTCATTGTATTACTACCTTTTTCATGGCTTCCTATGCTAGATTTTTTAATATTTTTAGCCGGAATATTTGGTATTAGCGCCAGATTAGCTGTTTCCCTAGCTGTTGCCGGACAGATTGCACGCTACACATGGTATTTATTTAGTTAGTCACTAACTTTATAATAAATTACCTTAAAAATTGAATTAAAATAATTGATAATTTATAAATTTTGTGTTATGTATACTTTCCTTTAACCATATTAGTTAATTAAAATTAATATTTATTTCGGAATTATTTATGTCACAGAATGATAACGTAATACCTTCAAAAACAAATAAAAATTCTCAGTTTAATAGAGTAGATAATAATCTCGCTATGAAAAGCAACACGTCATCTATTTACATATCTGAAACTAATTCATCTGAAAATTACTCAAATACTAAAAATTCCAGATTATACGTTTTTTCCGATATATTTGCAATTTTGTTAGGATTCTCCATTTCGCTAGTCAGTGCAATAACTATTAATTGGCTGTTTCCATTTGTGCAAAGCAGCACAGATTTAGTAAGCCAGCTAATAAATATCGGTCAAATATCTTCATCTTTAATAGTAGCATCAGGGGTTATATTCTGGCTTGCTAATTCCGGTCATTACCGCTTAAGAATGCCTTTTTGGATGGAGACAAAAAAAATTGTCAGCACCCTAGCATTTGCTTTACTTGCTGATGGATTTTTACAATTTGCCTCTGACCTTAACGGTTCAAGATTAATGGTTATCCCAGCTTGGATTATTTCCGCCTTTACTATGATAGCTTTGCGTAGTGTCGTAAGAAAAATCTCTGCAAAACGCGATTCATTCCAAATCCCAACTTTAATTATTGGAACAGGTATAATAGCCCAGCAGGCACGCTCTGCTATAGAATCAGCTCCAGAAATGGGCTATAAAATAGTAGCACAGATAAAAAATCTGCCAGAAGTATTTTTACAATCAGGAAGCTCATGGGTAAGGCTATGCCAAAAATACGGGGTACAGAATATAGTAATTGCGCTTGACGCTCAAGAACTGGCAGGAGCGGAAAAAATTATTGCTAAACTAACTAGGGAATCTATAGAATTTTCCGTTGTAAATCCTTTCCATAATCTTCCTGTAACTGGAATGGTTCCGCAATATTTCCTAAATCATAATACCGCTTTATTTAGATATAACAGTGCGTTGAAACAAAATATTCCTATGTTTGCCAAACGCACCCTTGACGTTATGGTATCTGGCAGTGCTCTTATTATGCTATCTCCGGTTATGTTGGTGCTGGCCGGTTTGGTAAAATTGGATGGTGGAGCTGCTTTCTTTGGTCATAAACGCCTTGGTCGTAACGGCAAAATATTCCCATGCCTGAAATTCCGTTCCATGGTTATGGGTGGTGATGTAATACTTAAAAAGCATCTGGCTGAAAATCCAGAAGCGGCAGCAGAATGGAAAGCAACTCAAAAACTACAAAATGACCCGCGCGTAACTAAGCTAGGGAAATTCCTACGTGCCAGCAGCCTTGATGAGCTGCCACAACTTATCAATGTATTGCGTGGTGATATGAGTCTAGTTGGTCCTCGTCCTATTGTAAAAGATGAAATTGCCCATTATAATCATAATATAGATTATTATTATCGTGTCCGTCCGGGTGTTACAGGTCTATGGCAGGTAAGCGGTCGTAACGATGTAAGCTATGAACAACGTGTACAGATGGACAGCTGGTATGTACGCAACTGGTCACTATGGCATGATATTGCTATAATCCTAAAAACTGTTCCAGCGGTTTTCAAACGCAGCGGAGCTTATTAATTTTACATTTTATTAATGATTTTTGAGGATAATTATATTGGTTTTTATCAATTATCCTCAATTATTAAGAATATAATATGAAGCTGGTATTAGTAACAGGTATGTCAGGTGCTGGTAAAAGCATCGCCTTGAAAACACTGGAAGATTCTGGATTTGAGGCAATTGATAACCTGCCGCTGGCCTTTTTCCCTAATATTATTAACTCCAGCACACCAACACGTCACCTTGCTATTGGCAATGATATTCGCAGCCGCGATTTTTCCATTGAATATTTTTTGAATGTAATCGCTGAGCTTAAAAACGATCCCAATATTGACTTCAAAATTTTATTTCTGGACTGTGATGATGAAACACTGCGCCGCCGTTTTACCGAAACCCGTCGTCGTCACCCCTTGGCATTAGACAGGCCTGTATTAGATGGTATCCATCATGAACGCGACCTGATAGGAAAAATCCGCGATGTTTCTGATGTCCTGATTGATACCAGCGAAACCGAAGCCGCAGATTTACGCAAAATCGTAATCAGCAATTTTGCCCAAGAAGAACGTGCACTTTCTGTGGTTCTTACTTCATTTTCTTTCAAATACGGTATTCCGCGAGAAGCTGATATGGTGTTTGATGTCCGCTTCCTTAAAAACCCACATTACGACCTGCATTTGCGCCCCCTTTCTGGTCTTGATACTGAAGTCGGGAAATATATTGAATCAGACGCAGGGTTTGCCAATTTTTTCCAAAACCTGACTAATTTAATAACCCCACTTCTCCCCCGTTACCTTGAAGAGGGGAAATGCTACCTGACTATTGCCATTGGCTGCACCGGCGGCAAGCATCGCTCTGTATATATATCTAAAAAACTTGGAGAATTTTTAGATAAATCAGGGTACAATATCACCTTGCGCCACAGGGATTTAGAGCAGTAACCGAACTTAATTATAAGAAAAGAGTGGTGCCTCGAGCCGGAATCGAACCAGCGACACAGGGATTTTCAGTCCCTTGCTCTACCAACTGAGCTATCGAGGCACAGGCATAAATTATATATACCGCAAAAGAGTTATGGTTTATAGAAGATGAATAATAGTTTGTCTACACTCTAATAAGGTATATTTATGAAAAAAATAGCATCATCTGCAATTTTTCTATTTTTGTGTTCTGTCATAATCTTTATTAGCCCGTTACAGGCAAAAGAAACTCCTTGCGTTGCTCCTGATTGCATAGAATTCCCTAAAGATGCTGGATTTATTAACGTGCGCGACTTTGGTGCCACCGGTGACGGCATAACTGATGATACTGATTCTATCAATGCGGCACTTGCTACTAGTGGTGACGATACCGGATCTTTATTCTGGCAGGATAAAATAGTCTATTTTCCGGCAGGGACTTATTTGGTTTCTGAAACTATAAGTAAAAAATACAAAAATGGTAACTTTGCCAGCGGTGCTGTAATGATTGGAAAATCATCAAAAGAAACCATTATTAAATTAAAAGATAATGCCAGCGGCTATGATAACCCTTCCTCTCCCAAAGCTGTGATTTTTACAAGCTCAAAGCTATTAGACGGCAGCCCTACCAGCGGCAATAAAGACTATATAAACAAAGGTGAAGGTAACGATTCTTACAATAATTTTGTAGAAAATATGACAATTGATGTTGGTGAAGGAAATGCGGGAGCAATCGGGATTGATTATCTGGCAAATAATTTTGGTGCTGTACGCAACGTAGCAATTAAATCCAGCGCACAAAGCGGCGCAATAGGAATTTCACTAAAAAGAAAATGGGCAGGCCCTGCCCTGCTTAGCAATGTAACTATAGAAGGTTTTGACACAGGTATAGAAACAGACAATACCGAATACGGAATAACTATAGATAGCTTGATACTAAAAAATCAGAGAAAAATAGGCCTGCTTAATAACCATAATGTAGTTTCTGCTAATAATTTACAGATTAGCGGTTCACCTCAACCATTAATCAACCAAGCAGAAGATGGGCTGGTGGTGCTGGTAGGAAGCGAATTGGAAAGCTCTGAAAAGAAAGCTGAAGCGTATATTAACAAAGGTACAATGAATATCAGGAATTCAATAGCAAACGGCAAAGCGATAGATGGCGTATATGAAAAAAACAATATGCTTTCCGCCTCCGCGCAGGATTGGTCACTGCCTGTTAAACAATCGCCAGAAACAATAAAAGAACCGATGAAAAACTGGGTAGCGGTAAATCTCTCCCAAACAGATGAAGATGCAACAGGTGCGGTTCGTAAAGCTTTTAACAGCGGAGCAAGCAGTATTTATTTTCCATACGGCAATTATGACATCAGCGATAATATTATTATTCCAGCCAGTGTTCAGCGTATTATAGGCATGGGTTCAACAATCCGAGCAGTAAAACAGCGTTCTCCTAAATTTAGCCGTGAACTTGGTTTTCTACGTGTTACCGGTGGTGGAAATCCGCTTACCATAGAACATCTGGCTTTTGACAATAGTTATCTTGGCGATCAGGTTGGAGTAGAATTATCAGGTAAACGCAGCTTGATACTACGTGATGTAGTTGGCGCAGGGGTTACTACTTTGAAACGTACCGCTACAGGCGGGGAAGCGTTTTTGGAAAATACATGCTGCGGGCTGCTTGATTTTGCCGGAAAAAACGGCATCTGGGCAAGGCAGCTGAACACGGAAGGAGGCAGAGCCAGAATTGTAAATGATGGAGCACCGCTTTGGGTTCTTGGCATAAAGACCGAGCGCAACTGTACTGTTTTAGAAAATAAAAACGGTGCACAAACTGAAGTATTGGGTGGTTTATTATATATCGTACAGCCGCCCGAAAAACCAATGCCGGCTTTCCGTAACATTGATGCAAAATTACTGGTTTCCTACGCAGAAGAAGCTTTTGATCCCAAAGCCACATACCAAACCCATATTATGGGCAGCAAAAAAGGTGTTGAGAATATTGTTAAAGCTGATGATCTTCCCAAACGAAACAAAGCACGTATGGCAGGACAAATAGTTAATAACTAGCTGCGTACAAGATCCGTACCTATGCCTAGCCTTTTGGCATATTCATTTTTGTTATCACGAATATCAATGTGCAATGAACGTAAAACATCAAGGGTCTTTTCTTTATCATCAAAAATTTCAGAAATGATTTTCTTATCCACAAGAGATGGCACATTGCTTTCATTTAATTTACAAGAAGAAGCTAATAATATGTCCCAATTTTTTCTTACCATGTCATGCAACCGACCCATTTGGTGCTCAGCTGTACCTAATTCTTTTATTATGGTATTTCTATAATTAATCCCATTTTCCACTATTTGACTTGCATTAAATGGGCGGCCTTTTTTATCAGCAGTTTTATACCCACCAACTGTTCCCTTATTATCGTGAACACCACTTTTAATAATGAATTGTGACATCACATTTTTAATGTTATCTAACGGATTATCTTTTTTCAGTTCTGAATTATTAGCTAAATTAGCAATAGCTACCTGTATTGACTGGAGTGTTTCAATTACCTTCTGATCATCAATCAACAAGACTTTTTTAGGACTTATTAATTTATTTACTTTGTAATCCAGATTATCTGTAAATCCCATATATTAAACCTTATCAATAAAATATTATAAAAAAGAGGTGGTAAATATACCACCTCTTTTATTAATTTCAATTAATATTTATAATTAGTTAACGCCAAAAATACTAAGCAAAGGCTTATCACCTACTTCTACAGTGGTATCAGAGTAAAAACCGTTGAAATTGGTACGCATCGTTGCGCCATACGCACCGAGCTGGCCAATCTCTATCCAGTCGCCTTCATTAATATCAGCTGGCAAATAGAAAGGCCCTTTCATGGTGTCCATACTATCGCAAGTCGGACCATAAAAACCGAATTCCATCAGTTCAGATGACATTTCGCCAGCAGGACGAATGGCTTTTACCGGATAGGTAAAATTAGGAATTCCGGCATCAAACAAACTGCCATAAGTGCCGTCATTAATATACAACATATTGCCCTTGCGCAGCTCAACCCGAACTACCACAGAGCCGCCTTCGGCAACCAGCGCCCGCCCTGGTTCGCACATTACTTCGCAACCTGAGAGCATTGGCTGTTTTGCCAAAGAATCTTTAATTGCCTGCATATAATCCATAAGCGGCGGCGGGGTCATGCTTGGATAAACAGACGGGAAACCGCCGCCCACATCCAGAACATCAAGACGTACGTCGGTTTGGGTAAGCAAATCCACCACTATCTGGATAGCATCGTCATAAGCCTGAGGGTTAAGGCATTGCGACCCCACATGGAAGCACAAGCCAAGCTTACGGCTGGCCTTACGCGTTGCCATAAGCAGTGATGAAGCTTGTTCCAACTTCACGCCAAACTTACCGGCAAGACTGTAAGCCGCTTTATCGCTGGCCATAGACAGACGGACATATAGGTTCAAATCATCAGCGTGATTGGTAACTTCAAGTATTTTTTGCAATTCTTCATGCGAATCCAAGGAAAAATCACGAATCCCATAAGTAAAATAGGCAGCAAAAATCGCCTCGCGGTTTTTAACCGGATGCATGAAATACATTTTTGCATTTGGTACATTATTCGCCACCGTTACAATCTCAGCCAGAGAAGCGACATCAAAACGCTTAATCCCAGCACGGGAGATGGTACGCAACACACGCGGATCAGGATTGGTTTTTACCGCGAACATCACTTCCCCTGGGAAATTCTGCACAAACCACTTGCTGATATTAGCAATCACCTCAGGACGCAGGCAATTCACAGGCGCAGTCGGACGCATTGCGCTTACCATAGCGGCAACAGAGCTGTACACCCCGCTTTTCCGCGGAGGCAACTGTGGTGTTGGAAGTTTTTGGAAGGGAATAACGCTAGAACGTCTAGCTAATTTTATATTTGTGTTGCGAGCCTGAAGGCTGCCAGTGGTTTTGTTCATCTAACTTAATACCATATATCTAAAAGGTTAAAGTAGTTATGGTTCACCAAGCATTATGCCGATAAACCGCCTGCTAGTGCGTTGTTTTTTCACAGAATTTATCACAAAAGACCCATTTGTTGTTAACGAAGCGATTTCTATATATGAAATCATATTTATAATAAAGCAAAATTTGCAAAAATATATAATTTTTTTCAAAATTTTATAACACCTTAAAAACCGCAAAAATACTAATGACAATACCCATAAAAAAGGCTATGCCTTTCCAGCAAAGCTGAAATAACTATAGAATAAGGTTTTGCATAAATGAAAAATATTGAGATAGTAGAAGCACTTACTTTTGATGATGTTCTGCTGAAGCCCCGCGCTTCTGATTTTATTCCGTCCGAAGCAGATACCAGCACCCAGATAACCAAGAATATTTCACTCGCTATACCTATCATATCGGCGGCAATGGATACCGTAACGGAATCAGGCCTAGCAATCGCTATGGCACAGCAAGGCGGCATGGGATGTATTCATAAAAACCTTAGCATTACTGAGCAAGCAACTGAAGTGCAGACGGTGAAGAAATTTGAATCCGGCATGGTGGTCGACCCGCTTACTATTACACCGGAAGCCACACTGGCTGATGCTTTATCGCTTATGAGCAATAACCATATTTCCGGTGTTCCGGTAGTAGAAAAACACAGCGGTAAATTAGTTGGAATCCTGACCAACCGTGACGTACGCTTTGCCTCTGACCGCAAACAACTTGTACATGAACTGATGACGCGGGAAAATCTGATAACTGCACAAAAGAATACCAGTCGGGATGATGCTAAACGCTTGTTGCATAAACACCGGATTGAAAAGTTACTGGTGGTTGACGATGCTTACCGCTGCATTGGGCTTATTACCGTTAAAGATATTGAAAAAGCCCAAGCCTATCCGAATGCAAGCAAGGATGAACGCGGAAGGCTGCGAGTGGCAGCGGCCACCGGCACAGGTGCAGACGGGATAAAACGTGCAGAAATGCTAATTGCTGCCGGTGCTGACGTTATAGTGGTGGATACGGCGCATGGACATTCCAAAGGCGTACTGGACAGTGTTCGTAAGATAAAAGAAATATATAAAGATGTGCAAATTATTGCTGGCAATATCGCAACCGCTGAAGGTGCGGAAGCATTGATAAAAGCAGGGGCTGATGCTGTTAAGGTCGGGATTGGTCCCGGCTCAATATGCACGACCCGTATTGTGGCCGGTGTCGGAGTGCCACAATTATCAGCGATTATGGATGTAGTGAAAATCACCCAGAAATACGGAATTCCTGCAATTGCTGACGGCGGCATAAAATATTCCGGCGACCTTGCCAAAGCCATTGCTGCCGGAGCAAACTGCGTGATGCTTGGCTCACTATTTGCCGGAACGGAAGAAAGCCCCGGCGAAGTAATTTTATATCAAGGCCGATCTTATAAATCTTACCGCGGTATGGGCAGCGTAGGTGCAATGGCACGCGGTTCTGCCGATAGGTATTTCCAGCAAGAAATCGGCGACAAGCTGAAACTTGTACCGGAAGGCGTGGAAGGGCGAGTACCATTCAAAGGCTCTGTATCCGGCGTAGTGCATCAGCTGGTGGGTGGTCTTAAAGCTGCCATGGGATACACAGGCAGCCGTACCATTCCTGATATGCAGAAAAATTGTGAATTTGTACGGATAACCGGTGCTGGTTTGCGTGAATCCCACGCCCATAATATCTCCATCACCCGCGAATCCCCGAACTACCGCATGGATAGTTAGATAACCCCTGAAATTATTTACTGGCGGTTATTGATATTTATTGCCATTAGCGATAGAATACAAAGTGTACATCGCTAATGAGAGAAATAGAAAATATGAGCAGTAGTCTTAATGTCCAACTTACAAACGAGCTTCGCCGTTATATTGACATGCGGGCAAGTGATGATGACGTATATTCCACACCCAGCGAATATATCCGCGATTTAGTACGGCGTGATATGGAGGATTGGGCTATTGTATCGGATATAACGCAGAGCTTGAAAGAAATGAAGCGTGGCGAATTTGTTCCTGAATCTATCACTGATATTTTGAATGAAGATTAAGCCTAAGCCCTCCGCCCCACCCTATATCCTCACTACAACCGCAAGGAAAAATTTGCGTGCGGCAAAAATCTGGTCACGTACTAGATGGAGTGAAAAACTTACTGCCCAGTGTTTTTATAATTTAGAAAAAGCGGCATTCTACCTTACCTCTCATAATCAATCTGCAAATAGGCAAGATCTTTCTGGAAAAAGTGGATTAAGTGTTTACCCTGTGCGAGAGCATTACATCATATACGTACCATTGAATAACCAGCAGATAGTTATTGTTGCATTTATCCGTCAAACTCGTGATATTCCAACACTGCTCAGCAAATATGCGTACCTCTTCAAACGAGAACTGGACGAAATCAGAATAAATAGGAATTAAGGAAATTACCAAAAATGAATCGCATTTTTTTCCTCATAGCCATAGCTATTTTACTTGCGTTTCTTACTTTCCAATTTCCTTATGCAATTAGCAAAACCGATGATAAAATACAGCTGGTTTATTCCACACTAATACTTTCTGTTATCGCGCTATTTTCTAGAAATCTGCCGCTAAACCAAACTGTAAAATACTCACTGATATGGCTGGCAGTGATTATGGCAATAATATTTGCATATAGCTATAAAGACGAATTCCTGAAATCAAGAATAGCCGCAGAACTTCTGCCCAACCGTGCTATAATTATGCAAGATGGTTCTATTGCACTACGCGCTAGGGAAAATGGGCATTTTTATGTAGAAGCTAAAGTTAATGGCGTAGCAGTAAACTTTATGATTGATACCGGAGCAAGTGACGTTGTTTTAAGCAGGCTAGATGCCGAGCGTATCGGGATAAACCCTGAAACACTTTCCTATACCCGAACTTATCAAACAGCTAATGGCGCAACAGGTGGTGCAGCTATAACTCTAAACCGGCTGCAAATCGGTGATTTTGTGCTGGATGACTTTCCTGCCAGTGTGAATAAAGGAGAAATGGGAGAATCCCTGCTTGGCATGAGTGCCCTTAAAAAACTCGGCAGTTTCCGTGTGGATGGCAATCAAATGATAATTGGTAGTGATAAATAATATAAAATCACTTGCATTAAATTAAAAAATATTAATAATACAAACTATGTTATTGTTATAAATATAAGGCAAATTAAAATGACTACAAAATCACCTTCCGAATCTTTGGATTCAACAAAATCCTCCACTACCTTAGAAAATGGGAAAGAAGAACCTAAGCTATTTATCGATGATTATGATAAGGTTATGAAGATCTTACAATTCAACCAAGTACTTCAGTTTATAATCAATAAAGATGATAAAAAGTCTATACATAATTTACATCTTCAAATTGAAGATGTAAAACCTCTATTACTAAATAACCAAACCCTAAAAAAGCTTACGGATGAGCATTATCCTGAGGAGAGAGCTTCAGACATCCCTCCTTATATTTATAGAAGACTGCCAAACCAATTAGAAGAATTACAATCTTCAATTAAAGCATGCAGCACACCAATAATAGATATTGCTAATAAAGTAGAAAAATCTTCATTACTTAGCGAAGTAAAAGAAAGTAGAATTATTACAGATTTTTTTGGCAGCGTAGCTGATGAAAAGCTTAATTTAAAAAGAAAAATTGTTACCAACACCTATGGAGATACGCAAATATCTACAGTGGCTGACCTTGTTGATGAACTCCGTTTGGACATGGAAAAAAATAGCAGCGCATATGAGAAAAGGCTGGGAATACACCAATCAAATTCTATAAGCAAATAACTCACTGATACCTAAATAACTGAAGTAAAACCTCCAAAGCTTTACCACGTTTGCTTTGCATTTCACCATCTTTTTTCAGGAACTGATTTATATCAGCGCGCGCTTCCTCTAAAAGTTCCTGATGCTCTAATAAATCAGTAAAAATAAAGCGTGGCAGCCCGCTTTGGCGGGTACCCAGTAAATCACCGCTGCCGCGAATAGCAAGGTCAGCTTCGGCAATGCGGAAGCCGTCATCACTCTCACGCAGGATTGAAAGGCGCGATCTGGAAACCTCACCAGCTTTATCTGAAAACAACAACACGCAGGCACTGGCTTTATCACCACGCCCGACACGGCCACGCAATTGGTGCAATTGCGACAATCCAAAACGCTCAGCTTTTTCAATTACTATAATGGTAGCATCACGCACATCCACCCCTACTTCCACCACTGTTGTTGCAACAAGCAGGCGGGTTTTTCCTGTGGCGAATTCCTGCATTATCTCATCGCGCTGCTCGCCTTTCATCTGCCCATGAACCAACCCCACCACATCGCCAAAACGGGCTTTGAATTCTGTATAACGTAATTTTGCAGCTGCTATATCTGCTTCTGGGGTAATGTCTAAGTTATCCTGATTGAAATTATCCTCAATAAGGGGGCATATCCAATAGGCTTTTTCACCGCGCTCTAAAGCTGCTTTCAGCCTATCCATAATTTCCTCATAACGTGATGAGGGAATAAGGCGGGTAGCGATAGGCTGGCGCTGAGCGGGTTTTTCCTTAAGCAGAGAACATTCCATATCACCATATAAGGTCATGGTCAGCGAGCGTGGAATTGGCGTTGCCGTCATATGCAATATATGCGGCATATTACCCTTGGCTGAAAGCGCCATACGCTGGTTTACGCCAAAACGGTGCTGCTCATCAATCACTATAAAGGCTAAATTAGCAAACTCCACCTGCTCTTGAAATAGTGCATGTGTACCAACTATAATCTGGGTTTTACCGCTTACTAAATCATCTAATACTGTTTTTCGCTCCCTGCCTTTTACCCGCCCAGAAAGCAGCGCGACTGATACAGGCAAATTTTTAGTGAGATTAGAAATCACCTCAAAATGCTGGCTGGCAACAATTTCAGTAGGCACCATAAGTGCGCATTGCAGCCCCTGCTCCACTGCCTTAAGCATAGAAAGCAGGGCTACTATAGTTTTTCCGCTGCCTACATCACCTTGTAGCAATCTGCCCATTCGGTTGCCGGATGCCATATCATCAGTGATTTCTTTCAATACGGCTACCTGCCCTGCTGTCAGCCTATAGGGTAAATCAGGCATCAATTTTTCTGTAAGCTCTCCCGTGCCGGTTATTTTTTCTCCCACCTGTTGCTGGCGGTTACGGCGGAGAATGGAAAGATGGAGTTGGTTGGCCAGCATCTCATCATAAGCAAGGCGCATCCGTGTTGCTGAAATTGGCTGTAAATCTTCCTGTGACTGCGGATTATGCGCGATGCTTAGTGACTGTTTCCAGCCTTGCCAGTTTTTGCTGCTGAGCATTTCCGGTGTAAGCCATTCAGGTAAATCAGATGTTTTGGCAAGTGCTTCTGCCAGTAGTTTAGATATACGCCTGCTGGTAAGCCCTAAAGTCAGCGGATAAACCGGCTCTGGCTTCTGGACATCGGCAAGCTTATCAACGGTTGTTATTATATCAGGATGCGTCATCTGCAACTGGTAATCAAACTTCTCGGTACGCCCGCTTATCACCCGCATCTGTCCAACCGGCAGGGTTTGCTTCAGATAATCTTCACGAGCATTAAAAAACACCAATGCAATAGTACCTGTTTGATTAGAACAAATGACTTTATACGGCTTTTTACTATACCGCCTTGCTGATGCTGGCGGCGGCTGGTGAATTTCCACCCGTACCACAAAAGTAGCAATCACTGCATCAGGAGCAGAAGATAAAGGGCAGGTAAAACGCCTATCCAGCAGACCAATAGGAAGGTGGAATAAAAGATCACGAATGATAGGTATTTTTGCACCGGAAATGGTCATTGATG
>CAUJIB010000051.1 GCA_963205245.1 Pseudomonadota bacterium | reverse complement strand
CATCAGCCATAACAAACCAGTAAGTCGCGCAGAAATTGCCGAAGCAGAGCGTAAAGTTAACGAAATTATCTGGCAGAATACGGCTGTATCCACTAAAATTATGTCACCGGATGAAGCTATAAATGCAGGGGCAATGGCTCTATTTGGTGAAAAATATGGTGATAGCGTACGGGTACTCTCTATGGGACGTAATAACTACTCAGTCGAACTATGCGGCGGCACCCATGTTCGCGCTACCGGTGATATCGGCTTGTTAAAAATCATCTCCGAAGGTGCGGTGGCGGCTGGTGTTCGTCGTCTGGAAGCCGTAACCCGCGATGAAGCTTTCAAATATTTAAGTGAGCAGGAAAATACCCTACGTGAGCTGGCAGGTTCATTAAAAGTAGCGGTTTCAGAAGTTCCAGCGCGGGTAGAACAAATTGTAACAGAGCGTAAAAAGTTAGAAAAAGACTTAGCCGATGCTAAAAAACAACTAGCTCTTGGCGGTAGTGGCGACAACGCAGAGACACAGCCAGAAAAAATAGGCAATATAAATTTCATCGCTAAAAATTTTGATGGTTTAGACCCTAAAGAATTGCGTTCAGTTGCCGAAGGATTCATCAAACAAGCACAAATCGCTGTGGTTTCCACTGTGGTTGATGGTAAGATTTCATTAGTAGTAGCGGTGGAAAAAGAAACCTCAGCAAAAATAAGTGCCGTAAAATTGGTGCAGGCAGCAGTGGCTGAACTAGGTGGAAAAGGTGGCGGTGGCCGCCCTGATATGGCACAAGGTGGCGGCACAGACGCAGCCGCATTGCCTAAAGCAATAGAAAAAATTAAATCTCTGATCGGATAAATATTATGAGCAATAATAAATTCAGCGTAACTACAGGATCGCTACCTGCTTCCCGTAAAATATATGTAGATGGCGTTGCCATGCGTGAAATCGCGCTTTCAGGCGACAATAAACCAGTTACTGTGTATGACACCTCAGGTGCGTATACCGACCCTAACGCCAAAATTGATATTTATAAGGGATTGCCAAAACTGCGCGCTGAGTGGATAAAAGCCCGTAGTGATGTGGAGGAATATGTAGGGCGTGAAGTAAAACCGGAAGATAACGGCCTGACTGGCGCAGCCCGCGGTGCAAGCGTAGAAGAATTCCCGAATGTCAGCAAATCCCCGATTCGTGCTAAAGCCGGCAAATCAGTTACCCAACTAACTTATGCCCGCGCAGGAATAATAACCAAGGAAATGGAATATATTGCCACTCGCGAAAATGAAGGACGCGCCCAAGCCAGTGAAGCTAAAAACCTAAAGCCATACCAAAAAGGTGAAAGCTTCGGGGCAAAAATTCCGCAACTCATTACCCCTGAATTTGTACGGCAAGAAATATCAGCCGGGCGGGCAATTATCCCTGCCAACATTAACCACCCCGAGGCTGAACCAATGATTATCGGTCGCAACTTCAAGGTAAAAATCAACGCTAATATCGGCAATTCCGCGGTAACCAGCTCTGTTGCTGAAGAAGTTGAAAAAATGGTGTGGGCAATCCGTTGGGGTGCAGATAATGTGATGGATCTTTCCACCGGACGTAATATCCACAATATCCGCGAATGGATTATCCGCAATTCACCTGTGCCAATCGGTACCGTGCCGATTTATCAGGCACTGGAAAAAGTTGGAGGCATCGCCGAAGAACTAACTTGGGAAGTTTACCGCGACACGCTTATTGAACAATGCGAACAAGGTGTGGATTATTTTACCATCCACGCTGGCGTGCGCCTGCCTTATATCCCGATGACCGAACATCGCAAAACCGGTATTGTATCACGCGGCGGCAGCATTATGGCGAAATGGTGCATGAGCCACCATAAAGAAAGCTTCCTTTACACTAATTATGATGAAATCTGCGAAATCATGCGCATGTATGATGTGAGCTTCTCACTGGGTGATGGACTCCGCCCAGGCTCTATCCATGACGCCAATGATGAAGCACAATTCTCAGAACTGAAAACCCTTGGCGAGCTTACCAAGCGCGCATGGGAATATGATTGCCAAGTAATGGTGGAAGGTCCTGGGCATGTGCCAATGCACCTGATTAAAGAAAATATGGACAAGCAGCTTGAGCTTTGCCATGAAGCACCATTCTATACCCTTGGGCCACTAACTACCGATATTGCACCCGGCTATGACCATATCACCAGCGGCATAGGGGCTGCGATGATTGGCTGGTTCGGCACAGCCATGCTCTGCTACGTAACACCAAAAGAACATTTGGGATTGCCTGACCGCAATGACGTAAAAACTGGCGTAATCACTTATAAAATCGCAGCACATGCGGCTGACCTTGCCAAAGGACATCCTTCTGCTTACATACGTGATGATGCACTGTCGCAGGCTCGTTTTGATTTCCGTTGGCAGGATCAGTTCAATCTCTCCCTTGACCCGGAAACCGCTAAGGATTTCCATGATGAAACCCTGCCCGCTGAAGGCGCAAAAGTTGCTCATTTCTGCTCTATGTGCGGCCCTAAATTCTGCAGTATGAAAATCAGCCAAGACGTGCGGGAGTTTTCACAAGCTGAACGGGAACGAGGTCAGCAGACCGAGTCAGCCTTGAACAAATCCTCATTGCAAAATCAGGAGATTTTGCAGGAGGAAATAGATAAAGGACTAAAAGAAATGGCAGAAAAATTCAAAGAATCAGGCGGAGAACTTTACCAGAAGGTGGGCTAACATTTAAGAAAAACGTAAAGATAAGAGCCTAATGTGCATTTTGATTATGTCGTATATAAATTAACTTTCCCAAATGGGAAAATATATGTTGGGAAAGATATAGGCGGAAATGGACATTCTTTGCGTTATTTTGGATAATGGAATAATGAAAGCGTAGAGAAGGATTTACTAAAGAGAAACTCCTAAATTTTATTATTCGTAAGGAAATTTTATTTGAATCAAAAGATAAAAAAGAAGTTGGAAAAAAGGAGACAGAGTTTATTCGTTTCCTAAAATCAAACGACCATACTATTGTATATAATCAAACCCATCGCTCTAGGAAAATATGACCAAAAAAACTGAAGTTCTCATAGCAGGTGGTGGGTTTGCGGGGTTGGAGTGCGCTCGCGCTCTCGCTGCGGCTGGTGTTTCTGTGACGCTTCTTGAGCGTAAAAAAGCGGCGGGTGTGGGCATGCACACTACGGGTATTATCGTTGGTGAATGTGCTGAGGAGTTTGCGCTGCCCGAACGCCTCACTCGCAAAGTCACTGATGTGCGCCTATTCGCTCCCAATCTAAAATATATAGACCTGCACGCTCCTGATTATTTTTTCCTGACCACAGATACTCCTGCATTAATGCAGTATTTATCGGATAAAGCGCAGAAGGCGGGAGCGACGATTTTTTATGACACAGCTTATGAAAATGCAGTGGAAAAAGATGGCGAGATTTTGGTGAATGATGGTGCATTTTCCTGTAAATTTTTGATTGGGGCGGATGGTCCTCGCTCAAAGGTGGCGGATAATTTTAATCTCGGGCAGAACACAAAATTTCTGCTCGGTGCCGAGGCAGAATATGAAGGGCTGAATCTGCCGCAAAATAGTTTTTACTGCTTTTTAGACCAAACCCTTGCTTACGGCTATCTCGGCTGGGTGATTCCCAGCGTTGGTGTTACGCAAGTTGGCGTTGCCTGCCGTATGCCACAAAAGCCAGATATTGACGCATTCACCGCCAACATGAAAAACATCATTGATTTTTCTGGTGCGAAAGTGGTTGCTAGGCGTGGCGGGCTGATTCCTGTTGGTGGCTTGGTTTCACCATTTGCACGCGGCAATGTAATTTTGCTTGGTGATTCAGCAGGAATTGTTTCCCCTCTTACAGCCGGCGGCATCCACACTGCTTTGCATTATGGCAAAATACTGGGAGAAACTATCGCAAAAAACCTGCGGGAAAATGGTGAACATCCGGCTAATGTCATGGCAAAAATCTATCCGCGTTTTTATCTCAAACAAGGAATGCGAATCGTATATGAACGCCTTGCTCCAGATTGGATAATGAACACAATTCTCACTAATCCATTATTCAAAAAATTAGCAAGCGACGTATTTTTCAAAAGAAAAACATTGCGCCAAAATTAAATTAAAAAATTATAAATTGTTGTAGCGCGAGATAAGTTTTTCTTATATCTTATTTCAAATAACGCACTGGCTAAAAAATTTCGCTGGTGCTTTGTTTTCCCAGCAATAACGCAATTAAACATAATCAAAAATTTATCAGGAGAGTGAACTATGTTCCGTCGCAAAGAAGAAGGGTTATTTGATACCGATACTGACCAAAATCAAATGTTAGAAGAAAACTCTCAAGAAGAAAAATCTGCCAACCAAACAACTTCCAGCTTTGGTTCATCATCATCTTCTACAGGTAGTACATTTACTTCTTCTGCCCCTAGCCAGCAACCAGCGGCATCACAAGCACCGGCAAGACCAAGTGCTCCTGCACCATCAGCAAATTCTTTCCGCCCAGCAGCTGCAACTCCTGCCTCAAGCTCTCTGTCCTCAACTTCGGCAGATATGGCTCGCGCTCGCGCTTCAGAAGCAAAGCCAATTGCTAACCCTATCAGCGCTGCGGCTGATAAAGCAAAACCCGGTCAACGTGTTCTTACCGTTGGTAACGATATTTTGCTAAAAGGTGAAATTGCAACCTGCGACCGTTTGGTTATTGAGGGTAAAGTTGACGCTACGCTTAACGATGTTCACACTGTAGAAATTGCTGAATGCGGTTCTTTCAAAGGTGCTGCGCAAATTGAAGATGCTGAAATCAGCGGTCTTTTTGAAGGAGAACTTATTGTTCGTGGTCGCTTGGTTATATACGCAACCGGTAAAGTACGCGGCAAAATCTCTTATGGAGAAATTGAAATTGAACGTGGCGGCGAATTAACCGGTGAGATTAAAATGACCGGCGCAACCGCTTCAAATGCTCGCCCTGCTTCTCGCAATGTAAATAAAGAAGAAAAGGTAGCAGCATAACATACTGTTATATATAATAAAAGCCCAACAAATATTACATTTGCTGGGCTTTTTTATTGCCTTTAATTAAGAACAACAGACATAAAAATGTCATCAAATTGTAACACAAATACTTAATAACTTATCTATAATTAAAAAGTACAAATAATCTAAGATAACAGGTTTACTACTATGGCTACGCCACAACCAAAAGAATACACAATGGACGATTACAAGGCAGGATATGATAATATTGCTGTATTATGTGATCATGCTGAAGAATTGTTATCTACTGTGGAAAATTCTGCAATTGCCGATCCGCAAACCCATCTTGAGTTGGTAGAACCATTAGTAAACGAGATTGCTGATGCTTCCGATATTTTATCTGAAGAATTTTTGCTGATTGCAGAAAGTAAAAAAACACGGACATCTAAATTTAGCAAAAAGCGTATTGAAGCAGCACTTCGTAGAATTTTTATGACGCTTAATGAATATAACCAGAATATTAAGCAGCTTTCCCATAAAACTACCAGCATCGCGGGCAGCATCACGACCCCTATAATTAAAAAAATTCAGGATCAGTTAGATACGGTGGTTGCCATATTCTTTGAATTTATTCAAATATCACTGCAAAGCATTATGAATAAGGCAGAATTAGACGCGCTTAAAGCCCGTAACACCCGCATTGCAATGATGATGCATCAATTCAGCATGTCACAACAGACATAGCCCTGCTATGCTAATATAACTTTTCTATAATTTCTGGCAACGCATCAAAATCTTCAAATGCTGCATCTGCCCATTGGCAATCATTATAATTTTTATTTCGTTTCCATATAGCTTTCATACCAGCTTTTTGTGCAGCTTCAATATCACTAGTTGGATTATCACCAATATATATAGATTGGGAAACTTTGATAAATTTTGTACTATAGTCATCAGATGTTATATTTTTTAATTCTGTATGAAATTTATTATATTGTGATTTTATAAAAGATTTCAACGATGCATCTCTATCAAGAAGCGTATTATCCAAGTCAAAAATAATCGCTTTTGTCATAGCTTTATTGGTATCATTTTCTAGAATTATCCATAATTTTCCGCATTTGTGCGATAACTTCTTTCAGACCAACAAACACGGCCTCGCCTATTAAGAAATGTCCGATATTAAGCTCTACAATTTCTGGGATTGCGGCAATTGCTGCTACGTTTTTATAATTAAGCCCATGCCCAGCATGAACCTCTAATCCCAAATCTGCGGCATGTTTTGCCGCTTTTTTTATCAAACCGCAATTATCTTCTGATGGGTTGTGCGCATAAGTCCCTGTGTGTAATTCAACCACCTTCGCGCCTGTATTTTTTGCCGCATTAATTTGTGCTATATCAGGATCGATAAACAGCGATACACGACTGCCATTATCCTGTAGCTTTTTAATGTATGGCGTTAAATCTTTTTCAATCGCAAGAACATTAAGCCCGCCTTCAGTGGTAAGTTCGGCACGCTTTTCTGGAACAAGGCAAACAGCATGGGGTTTTATCCTAAGGGCAATATTGAGCATTTCCCCTGTTGCCGCCATTTCAAGGTTAAGGGGCAACGGCACCTCATTTTTTAGCTGTTCAATATCATGATCTTTAATATGCCTTCTATCTTCTCGCAAATGCGCAGTAATACCGTCTGCGCCTGCTTCCCTTGCAATTAGTGCTGCACGAATCGGTGAAGGATTATCACCACCACGCGCATTACGAAGTGTTGCCACATGGTCAATATTTATTCCAAGTCTTAGTTTCATATTTACCACTATTTGCCAGCAGCAATTTTCTTTATGCGTTTTTTAGTTCCGGCTTTAACATCTTCTAAAACAAAAAACTCTTTTACTGTTTTTATAGGACTATCAATTCCAATTTGTATTTTATATTTTCCAGTTTTTTGAAAAGGCATATTCGCAAATTGCATTGGTATTCCAACGTAACCAGTTTCTGAAGTTATTTCTAATTTTCCTTTTGCATTAACAAGAGGCTTATTATCTGGATCTAATATAGAAATTTCTAATGAGTCAAATTGAGTTTCCTCAGTTTGCAATTCTATCCACACAGCAAAATTTGGTAAAACTACTGGCAGGGATTTGATTTTCATATAAGTAGAGTAAACCCCAATTAAAATGTCTTTTCCTCCAGATTCCTTGCGAGCAATATCACATATTATACAGGATGCTACCTTAGTATTTTTCATAAAGTATCTCTTTAATGTGTGGTATGTTTAGCAGAACTTATGATACCTACAAAATTAGCTCTTGCTGAATCAGCTACCTTGGAAGGCATTATATCTTCTAATTCATAAGATTTAGGCGCAGTAATAGAATTTTCCTCAATTGCACCCTTTCTCCCTAATCCTTCTGCTACAAAAGTTTGTATAAGGGAATTTATGCTAACATTCTCAAGTTTTGCTCTATTTGCTAATTTTTCATGCAAGTATTTGGGCAAACGGGATAGAATTTTACCACTGTAAGCAGATTGTTTATTAGGTTTTGGAATTTCTCTGCCCAGTTTCCTGCAAGTATCAAGCCAGCCTTTAACTGCATCTTTACCATTAGCAATTACTTCTTCAATGGTATCTCCATCTGATATACACCCTGGCAGATCTGGGTATTCTATAATAAATCCGCCGCCTTCCTCTAATGAAAGAGGCCTTATAGAGAATTGGTATTCTACATCTTTCATTTTATTCCTCAATTTCTTCTATTAATTCCAATAGTCGTTTTATATAAAAAGCTTTAATTGGTCTTTTGCATGGCACAGTAAAAATTTCACGCAATTTTTCATGATAAAAATTTTTATGACTCCCCTTTCCTTCATCCCAATAAAACCCATAAGCTTTAGCAATCCTATCAACATCTTCTATCCGCCAATCACCTTGCGGATTGTTTCCCATTTTCTTACGTAGCTTATCAATCTGGCTCATTCCGCAGCAATCTTTGTTGAATACCGTGTCAATGCAACGGATGATACTATATATAGTATCATAGATACTATTGTAAAGCCAGTCATAAAATTAATTATTCCAACACCATATCATCACGGTGAATTAGCACATCACGCCGCTTAAAACCAAGAATTTGTTCTATCTCTACACTTTTTTTACCGATAATCCGCTTTGCATCGGCTGCGTTATATGAAATTAAACCACGCCCCAACTTAAAACCATTCGCATCACAAATAAGAACCGTATCACCACGCTCAAACTCACCGGAAATGGCTGTTACTCCCGCCGGCAATAAACTTTTTCCGGTTTGTAAAGCACGCACCGCACCTGCATCAATAGTAATAGTGCCAGCCGGATGTAAAGAGCCAGCAATCCAATGTTTACGTGCAGAAAGAGGGCTTCCTTTAGCGATAAATAATGAATGTTTGACACCATCAAGTAATTTTTGCAGTGGATGATTTTCTATGCCCTTGGCAATTATCATATTGCAGCCAGCAGCCATTGCAATCTTAGCAGCAGATATTTTAGTTGCCATACCACCAGTGCCGACAGAACTTCCTGCACCACCTGCCATAGCTTCAGTTTCTGGCGTTATTTCATCTATTTTTCTCTGTAAAACAGCATTGGGATTAGTACGTGGATCTGCACTATATAATCCATCAATATCCGAAAATAAAATCAACAAATCCGCGCCAACCATCTGTGCTACACGGGCTGCCAAACGGTCATTGTCACCAAAGCGCAATTCGGCAGTTGCCACTGTATCATTTTCATTGATAATAGGAATTATAGAAGGGTTTTCTAATAATGTTTCCAAGGTATTGCGGGCATTTAAATACCGCCTGCGGTTGATACTATCATCAGCAGTAAGAAGAATTTGCGCTGGATATAAATAATCCCCATTCTCACGGCATGATTCAATAGCTTTATACCATTGTATGAATAATGGAATTTGCCCTGCTGCTGCTGCTGCCTGTTTTTCTTCTAATTCTAATTTACGCATACCGTAAGCCAGAACATGCCTTCCAAGCCCAACAGCACCGGAAGTAACCACAATAATTTCTTTACCGCACCGCTTTAACTCTGCAATATCCTGCGCTAAGCTTGACAGCCATTCCTTGCGTACATGCCCATCTTCACCAATAATCAGAGATGATCCGATTTTAATTACAATGCGTTTCGCAACGGTGAGCATTACCTACTCTCCTCATCTCTTTTCTCCTCAACCACCTTAAGCATTTCACGCAAAACCGGCTTTACACCTTCGCCTGTAAACCCTGAAATTTGCCAGATTTTCTTTTTACTGGCTTTTTTCAGGGCAGCGGATTTTTCTTTTATTTCCTCTGGTGTCAGTGAATCGCACTTGTTAAGAGCAACTATCTCATCCTTAGCATAAAGCTCTTTGCTATATTTTTTTAGTTCACGACGGATAGTCTTATAGGCAGTTGCAACATCATCCTGTGTGCCATCTATTAAATGCAATAAAATACCGGCGCGCTCCACATGGCCAAGGAATTTAAGCCCAAGACCGACCCCATCACTTGCTCCCTCTATAAGCCCCGGAATATCAGCCAGAACAAATTCACGGTTATCAATATATACAACGCCAAGCTGCGGGGTGAGCGTAGTAAATGGATAATCAGCAATTTTAGGTTTAGCGCGGGAAACTGCCGCGAGGAATGTAGATTTCCCAGCATTAGGAAGCCCAAGCAGACCAGCATCGGACATAAGCTTTAATTTCAACCATAGCCAATTTTCTTCACCTTCACCACCCGGAGTGGAAAAACGCGGAGCCTGATTGGTAGAAGACTTAAAACATTGGTTGCCAAGACCACCTTTTCCACCTTGCGCAAGTTTTACCTTCTGCCCAACTATGGTGAGATCAGCAATAACTGTTTCTTTGTCATCGGCAAGAATTTGTGTTCCAACTGGAAGTTTTATAACCAAATCATCAGATGATGAGCCAGTACAATTACTGCCCATACCATTTTGCCCTTTTTTAGCTTTGAAATGTTGCTGGTAACGGAAATCTATCAGGGTGTTAAGGCCACCCACACATTCAGCGATTACACTGCCGCCATCACCGCCATTGCCGCCATCTGGTCCACCATCTGGAATAAATTTTTCGCGCCGGAAACTGACGCAACCGCTACCGCCATCGCCACTGCGAATATATATTTTTGCTTCGTCTAAAAACTTCATAATTTATATCTACCAGCCAATATCCTCGAAGCTAACTTTTTCTTTAGACGCAGCATAAGAGAAGCGGCAATAGCTGAAGCCTTCGTTCCATGATTGTTTATATTGTTCGTTGGCTGCCATTTCTGGACGTTTTTTGAAGCCATACATCATTTTGTCTGCCCATCCACCTTCGGCAGATAGACCACTATCACAACCATCTTCCCAACCAAGTTTATATTCAGGTGATCCTGGAGGCTCAACTAAGCTCACCCATAACGGCTTACAACCACCAAGGGCAAGTGTTAAGCCAATAATCACTATATATTTTTTCATGTTTTTCCGTATATTATTATAAACTTTGATTATTATAGCATATATTTTACCGGAAAAAACTTAATTTATTGAATCTTTGTGATTAGGGCTGTATAGACGCTGGTCTATGACTGAAGCACCACACATAAGCCGCCGTACTTTTGCTATTATTTCGCATCCTGACGCTGGTAAAACCACGCTTACTGAAAAGCTATTGCTTTTCGGCGGGGCAATTCACCTCGCCGGTGCTGTAAAAGCCAAAAAAGGCGGGCAATCCGCCCGCTCCGACTGGATGGCGATTGAACAGCAGCGCGGCATTTCCGTAACCGCCTCGGTTATGACCTTTGAATATGGCAATAATACTATAAACCTGCTTGATACCCCGGGACATAAAGATTTTTCCGAGGATACCTACCGCACCTTAACCGCCGTTGACTCCGCTGTAATGGTTCTGGACGGTGCAAAAGGTATTGAAGCACAAACGCTCAAACTATTTGAGGTGTGCCGCCTGCGTGATACGCCAGTTATTACCTTTATCAATAAAATGGACAGGGAAACCAAAGAGCCGTTTGCACTTTTGGATGAAATTGAAAAAACTCTAGCCCTTGATGTTTGCCCGATCACATGGCCTATCGGCATGGGTGAGCGGTTCCGCGGCTGTTTCAACTTAGTTACCGATAAATTATATTTATTTGAAAATAGCAGCGGTTCCAGAATCGCCGATGCCATGCAATTTACCGGTGCAGATGACCCGAACCTTGATTCCCATATTCCAACCGCAGAACTTGCTACTTTCCGTGAAGAAGTGGCAATGGTAAAAGCCATTTATCCGCCATTCAACCGCGAACATTATCTGGAAGGACACTTAACCCCAGTATTTTTTGGTAGTGCAGTAAATAATTTCGGCGTGCGAGAGCTGCTCGAAGCTCTTTGCGAATTTGCGCCCAGCCCACGCACACAAGCTGCTGAACCACGCCAGATTGAGCCATTTGAAGAAAAATTCACAGGTTTTGTGTTCAAAATCCAAGCCAATATGGATAAAAACCATCGCGACCGCATCGCTTTTGTAAGAATTTGCTCCGGAAAATATACTCGCGGGATGAAGGTTTTACATATCCGCAGCGGAAAAACCCTTGCACTTAATAATCCTGTGCTGTTCCTTGCGCGCGAAAGGGAACTGGCGGAAGAAGCATGGGCAGGCGATATTCTTGGTATCCCCAACCATGGCAACCTGCATATCGGCGACGCACTAACCGAAGGTGAAAAAATATATTTCAGTGGTATTCCTAATTTTGCACCCGAGCTATTCCAACGGGTAAGGCTGGAAGATCCTTTGAAATCCAAACAGTTAAAAGCCGCTCTTGAACAATTAGCTGAAGAAGGGGCATCACAGATTTTCAAACCACTGGATGGCAGCTCGTGGATTATTGGTGTGGTAGGACAATTGCAGTTTGATGTTATCGCCTCACGCTTACTCAGCGAGTATGGTGTACGTGGCAGTTTTGAAGCCGTACCATATACCACTGCCCGCTGGCTCAAAGCACAAACCCCAGAAAAACTCCGTGAATTTGCTGATAGAAATAAATATAACACCGCTGAGGATTCTTCAGGAGCACTTGCCTACCTCGCCCCTAATGCCTGGCACTTAGAACGTATATCTAAAGATTTCCCTAATATTGAATTTTTAAAAACACGGGAAAATAGGTAATTATTTACTTTACCGCCCAAGCCAACTGCGCGCTTGCACATCAAACACCCGCCGATACTCATCAAGGGCAAAACGGTCTGTCATACCTGCAATAAAATCCGCAACTATCGCAGCAGTTTTATGTGCCCCCTGACCATCAGTAAGGTTACGCCAAGCATCCGGCAAGCATTCCGGCTCAGCAAGGAAAAACTCAAATAAATCCTTTACCACCCGCCCTGCCTTACTTGCCATACGGTTTACTTTATAATGGCGGTACATATTCTTCATCAAAAACGCTTTAAGCGCCAGATTGGTTGCCTGCATTTCTTCCGAGAAAAACACAAGGGGTTTCCCCTGCGCTCTGATGTCATCAACAGTTTTTATATTATATTCCTTTAAGTTACTCCTGACCTGCTTTATCAAGTCCGTAACCATCCTATTTATTAAACGGCGGATAGCTTCATGCGTAAGCCGCGCCTCACCAATATCAGGATATTTCTTTTGTACCTCATGAAAAATTTTTGCAACCTGCTCTACTTCTTCTAATTGCGGAATGGAAAGCAAACCAGCCCGCAAGCCGTCGTCAATATCATGGTTATTATAAGCAATATCATCAGCGAGCGATGCCACCTGTGCCTCGCCACTGGCATAACTGCCAAGTTCCAGATCATGCCTCGTATTATATTCTGACAGTTCCCGTGGCGGTTTTTTTACAGGTCCGTTATGTTTTGCAATCCCTTCCAGTGTTTCCCATGTCAGGTTTAGACCATCAAATTCAGCATAGCGATGCTCAAGGCTGGTAAGAATTTTTATAGTATGGGCATTATGATCAAACCCGCCATAAGGCTTCATTACCTCTCCCAGTGCATCTTCCCCTGCATGCCCGAAAGGCGTATGCCCTAAATCATGCGCCAGTGCCAGTGCCTCTGCTAAATCCTCATTCATTCCTAAAGAACGGCACATAGAGCGCGCTAATTGAGATACTTCAAGACTATGAGTGAGACGGGTACGATAATGATCGCCCTCGTGATTGACAAAAACCTGTGTTTTATACTCCAATCTACGAAAAGCGGTAGAATGAATAATCCGATCCCGATCACGTTGATATGGTGAACGAGCCTTGCTTTCGCTTTCCGGATACAGCCTTCCCCGCGTAGCCGACTGGTGACAGGCATAAGATGCTAAATTTATTACGTGCTGAACCATATATACTTGAAAATAAAAGTTTTTGTAAAAAACAGCAAGAAAAAAGCAATATTAACTTTATATTGAAAATAATATGATACATTAATGAAGATATATTAATACCAAGAAAAAATATGACAGTAGAACTTACGGATAAACAACAAGAAGCCCTGAATTGGCATTTGAAAAAGCACTTTCCTGATACAAATGAGCAAAATCAGGCACGACAAGAAATATTATCAGCAGATAATGCTGAACAAAAACTTTTCAGAATTGTTAGTATGCATGAAAATCACTTAAAAAGTGAATCATTAAGTGATAAATATAACATGAGCTCCAAATCAGCTTGGGGAGAGGCTTTATAATAAAATATTATTAAACCACAGCTAAACCAGCGTAGCCTCTGCCTACTGCTCCTGAAATCTGGTATATATTCACATTAACGCTGCTTTGCATGCTACCAAAATCAGTTATTTGCTGGGCTGCGCTGTAGCTGACGGTGGGATTACCTAATCCTGAAAACGTACGAACTACACTCGCTCCATTCATTATCTCCACATCATATAGCTCGCTTACTTCATTAAGTGGAATATCCACATAATCTCGGAAATCACCACCTATGCGGGTTCGCCTTACCCAATTTATGGTCAAATTACCGCCACCGTCACGAGTTCCTGTGATATGAACGGGACTATATGGCTTCAATGCAACTCCACTATAGAAAAAATTCTGTGAATTAGCCGAAGCAATGCTACTTCCTATCGTTACAGCTTTATATTGGCGCGTAAGCCCAATTACATTACTTGCCATAATTTGTTTATCCAGCGCACCATCAAGCAATATAAATCTTTCTCCTGCACTATGTCCAGAAATTGCCCATTCTGTGCCAAGTCTTCCACGTAGCAAACCGCTTAAAACATATTTTCCTTCGCTTACCAAAGTCGCAGTTTTGAACTGGATAATCTCATCACCCAGAAGTGCTGCATTTGTGCCATTTAATATTGCCAGCTCGCTTACGCTTTGTAACTCTGCCTGTCCCAGCAATATTACTGTCACAGTATTTTTTTCATCAAATACTGCGCTGGATGCAGAAGCTAAAATCGTCGAAGTCACACCTATTATCGCTGAGTTTTCCAGTGAAGAAAAACGGGAATAATTTGCGCCGTTATCATCAGAACGATAAACCACCGCTCCACCCCAGCCGCTGGCAAGACCACAAGCTGCTACACGCAACACCACTTTATCACTATCATCTGATGGGAAAAGCGGAAGATCCAGCAATTCTAATTTTGTTTCAGGAATATTCACATTTTCCTGCAGTGAAATTATTTCTGCACTGCCCGCCAAGTTATAAAAATCATAGTTTGTAACATCCTCCGCAACGGCAGATACCCGCACTATGCCGGGCGCACCAATATAAGTTGAAGTAACACGCATACGGTGTAAAGCACCGTCCAGATTCAGAGTTATAATATCAGCGGGGTCAAGCTGGGCATATTTTATGGGCAGGTCAAAATCATAATGCGTCCGCCCTGTCCAATCAGAAAACAATGTTATATCGGCTATATTTTTAGCTATCTGGTCAGAGATTACTAATGGGAAATCCAGAGTTTCTATTTCCCTGCTGATTGTCACCTCACGCTGCGAGTATTGAGTAGAAGTTTGGTAATTGGAAAGGCGGTTCAGGTAAACAACATTCACCCGCTTAGGCAATTCAATTTCCTGCGTTCTGGTAATTTTGCATAATTCATCTGCATTATGCCCTTCTGCCTTTTCCGGTATAATATCCGCCTCATCAATATCAAGTGCAACGTCCTCACCACGTGGCACATGGCGCAGAATATAATCACTTTCCACCGTATCAAAGAAATAAGCTTTGCGTAAAACCTCAATCGCTTCACGGATAGTTTGCTGGCTGTTTATAACATAGCCATCAAGCATTTCACTAATTTTACTTACATCAATATCGCTTTCCTGCAATCCGGAACGCAGTGACAAATCTTTTACAATGGCTGCTAAATTAGAAACCCCTAATTTGCCTTGCAGCCAGTGCCCTGTTTTCCATACCACCCCATCATTCCACACATTAGTTAACTCCGGCCAATAAGGAAACGGCCTTGCATCCCATGTCCACGCGAACATTCTCTCCACCATGCTTGAACCTGCCCATTGCGACTGAGTGGCGGCAATCCCAACCCGCTGTGCCCGCATATCCACCCGCCCTTTAGAGAAATAAGGAAAACTACTGCCGCCAGTACTAGGATCATAAAATACATTCGGCTGGTTGGTAGCGCAATCAACGCTGGGAAAACCATATTCTGTAAACCAGATTTTCTTTGATTGCGGTATCCAGCCAGTCGCCACGCTATTAGGGTTTATGTGCGTGTTATTCCAGAACCAATCAAGGTTTTTCCATGCCATTGCAGGGGTTAAGTTTACTTTTATGGTACGCTGCGTGTCACTATAATACCAGTCATAACCCTCGCCTGATGTCCAACCCGCTTTCACTTCATCAATATCATAAATTGTTTCTGCACTATCAGTAAGCGGGAAATAAGCATCTATACCGATAAAATCAATATTGCCGCTTGCCCAGAGCGGGTCTAAATTATACCACCCGCCATCAGTGTGGTGATATTCACTCCAATCAGCAGCATAAGTTACTTTTACACCAACACCTACAGCTGTTTTCACACTGGCAGCTAAACTTACAAGAGCATTGACCGCGGGGTAATTACCAGCAGTGTCCATAAGTCCGGTAAGCCCTTTAAGTTCCGAACCAATAGCGAAAGCATCAACTTTGGTTTTTACAAGATTAGAATAATGATTGATGAAATCATTATATCCGTTTGTTTTAGTAAAAAAATTAGAAACAGCCGCCGGACTACCAGTAAGCTCTCCCCGCCATGGCTTGCCGCTTACATCCATAAATAACAGCGGGTAAAACATGATTTTATAACCACGTGCTTTAAGCTCATCAAGATACCGCAGCAAGCTTGCATCATCAGGTGTACCGCCATATTGCGGTGCACCGCTTATTTGTGTAATCAACTTTGCCGTAGCACGGTCATAACCGGCAACTGCCCATATATTCGGCTGCGTTGTCGCCCCTGCCTGATATTCCACTCCGGGAGCTATATTACAGCTTGCCACATCCATATTATCGCCAAACCAAGCCACCGTAACCGATACCCACTCCACATTGGGGCAAGTATCCCTAAGTTGATCAAGGGATAGCAGGGCATTAGCCTTACCACTGGCATTGTGCATATTGATGCGCTGCTGGTTGCCTTGCTGTACCCAATCTACTCCCACTTGTGCGCCGGAAACTTTATAATCCGCCTGCGTGTCATACACAAACTCCCCCGCTGCGGGAATCATCACTATTCCTTCAAGCATTTCTTCCACTGTTTCGTTATTATAATCGGCATAAATAGCTTTTTTCTGCACTTCAAAACTAAAATTAGGGATACGGTTACCGAAATCCGCAAGTGGAAATCCCTCAAACACTACATAAGCCAAACCACGATAAGCAGGTGTTTTGCCTGTCCCTTCAATAGCTGAGATCAGGGAATCAGGCATTTGCGCTTCACTGCCTTTATAAACACGGATGTTATAAGCAGACGTATCAAGCTGCTTGGCATCCGCCCAGATACGCAAAACATCGCTCACCTCGCCTTCGCACACCGCCACCGCCAAATCCACAAAATAACTATAACTGCTGGAAGTCTGGCTAACCTTTCCACCACCGCCTTTTCCGCCTCCACCTGCTGAGCTAGTTGAGGTGGTAATAACTTCTTTTATCGGTTGCGACCATATGATGTTACCGCCAATCCGCACAGTTCCATAAACAATCGGTATCATTTTACCATAAGTTGAATTTTGTACAGCAAGATCAGCAAGGCGTGAACCATGAATAGGAGCTAATTTTCCATTATTTATTTTAGAATCAATAAATCCGCCGACATATCTACCAGCCATAGAGCCAATTTGCGCGCCAAACGGCAAGCCGGTTGCCGCGCCCGCAGCTGAACCTGCGGCACTTAAAATAATTGATGCCATGATTTTTCCTATAGTTGATAAATGTTTTTGTATTATTAAATATAAAAAAGGCGGTTCAGAACCTTAGCCGAACCGCCCACAGTTTTATTTTATCTTGGTATTACTGATTATAAGAAGTATTTTTAATTTTTGTAACGAACGCACCCCAATATTTTGGCAGACGATCGAATGGGTTGGAATCTACATTGCTATCATCAGTTACATAATAAAGACCAAAACCCTTAGGGATACCAGCATTAACTATAGCCTGCATTTTAGAAGCTGTGGAAACATTATGTAATATAAGTGCAAACTGTGATTTAACATGAGGTGATGCAAGCTGCCAAACCGCTGGAGTATATCCAATAGCACCAGCTGGTGGAGGATTTACAACAGTCTGTTTGGTAGCATCATTTTCAAGAGTTACCAGTGCATTTGTGGTTGGCTGGTCTAGAAAGCGCGCATTAGCAATATTTCCTGGATTACCAAGAACGTAATTATGCCCAACTAATTTTTTAACAGTGCTATATAAGGTAGTATAATAATTATAATTGGCTGTACGCTGTGCTGCAGTTAATATGCTCATATCGTGTGCACTTGGCATTTCATCAAAAAAGAACCCATCTACTTTATACCAGTTAATATAATTTTTGATTTGCTGGTTTAACGTAGCCATTGGACGTTCTCCGCGCTGAGTAGATAGATAGCCAATAACTTTTCCTCCATTGCTACGCAATTTATTTACAGCATTTACATAGTTAATATCTGATTTACCACCGGAACCGCTGGACGGATTCATAACTGCAATAATCTCAATTGTTTTACTGGCATCAGCCATATCTTGCCAGTCATCCGTACCGTTTTCGTTTCCATCCACTCCGGGGTAAAAATATGCCGGCACCAGAATTTTAGCTTGAATTACTGCCGCACTAGAATTTGCTATTACAGCAGCGCTTACAATAATAGCTAAACTACTAATATTTAATATTTTTTTTACCATAGAAAAACCTTCCCTTATTTTAGATTATATCGGAAGAAAATAAATTATACCTTAATTGTTACTAATAATTATTTAATTTATTAGCTATTATATCCGAAAAACAGAGGTTACACGTTTTTTCCACCAATCATCTAAATTATGCTCCACAACCGCATGGGCTGGAGCATAGGCATGAATAATGGCCAATTCACTGGCAATTTCACTAACAATCGCCAAATGCTGTGGGTTACCATCAATTTCCAGCAGTAGAATATCCCCTGCCAGCATATTATCTTTAGGTATTTCCAGCATTGCATGTGCTAGTTTATGTTTTAGCTTTTGAGTGTCAGGATAGTGCGAATAATTAGTTTCATCATAATCTACAAACGGTAGATTAAGCTCCTGTGCCACACCTATAAGTAACCCCAAGCAATCAACCCCACCTTTATGCGTACCAGATTTTTTTAAGCGTCCCTGATGGTGAAAACGCGTTCCAATCCAGCCCCGTGCGACAGTTATTATTTCATTTTGCATATTGTTTTTCCTTTTGTTATCCCGAACACATGTGAGGGATCTTGTCTTTATAAAACAACTTATAATGTAGAGATTCCTCACTATGCTCGGAATGACAATAATAAGTGATTATCTCTAAAATCTGTTGAATAGTAAAAAAATAGCCATTATGTTCCACCTTCTTTGAAAGCTATAGTCAAACTAATTTCTTTTTATACAAGGAAGGCAAGGCGCAGTGTACACATAAAGTACATAAGCCGTAGCCTGACGATGTAAAAAATTAAATTAGGAAGACTAAAAGGGACAGGTGGCCGAGTGGTCTAAGGCGCACGCCTGGAAAGTGTGTATAGGGGTGACTCTATCGCGGGTTCGAATCCCGCCCTGTCCGCCATTTATTAGAAATTGGCATGAAATGCCTATTTCTAATAAATAGTAGTAGTGTGGGATGAGAACGAAGTTCGACAAAATGTCAGCAGACATTTTGGAAATCGAGGCAAAGCCGAGAGACCCGAAGGGCGCGAAGCCAGTAGGCGAAGCGTCAATCCCGCCCATCTTCTAATTACTTATATACTGAACTTATTGTAGGATATTACCTGAATATCCGATGAATGATTATGAAACAGAAAAAAGACAGTCATAGAAGAAAAATTGAGTATCCCAGAAGTGGCGACTGGAAAGCAAGTTGAGCATATTACAGATATATATAGCCTCTAAATTATTTTAGAGGTAATAAAACTTTCAGTAACCATAACAATCCAAATTTTTCTAGAAATCCTAACTGTCACAATTTATAAAACAAACGGCATTGAAAGAAAATTGATATGGCTTATCAAGCTATTATATTAGCCGATCATGTACCAATAGAAATAGCTTCTCTAGTTAGAGAAGTAATAGACCCTTTCTTGGCTGAATTTCGTTTTCTCCTGACAATTCAAAAACCAGATCAAGGATCGAAAGGAAGCTTACAAAGACCTTTATTGATTTTACTGCTTGCTGCAGCAGATGGCGCAGCACAGCTTTTGTATTCAGGAGGCAAGAAAGCAACTAACGGAGAAAAATTCCAAAGTTTTGTAAGAAATAATTTTCCATGGGAATTGGACCCACCAGATGGTCTGAGTATTGACGAAGCATGCCAATTTCTATGGGAAGAAGTTCGCTGCCCACTATTTCATCGCTACAGCTTACGAACAAATCAGACAAATACTTCAGGTATGGTACAATTTTGGCGGGTTTTTGCAACGTATGAAGAAAATCTTACTCAGCTTGAACAGTTAATTAATCAACGTCCCTATTCCGATCCTACATTTAGGCGTAATCAAAATAGAACCATTGTATGGATAGATTCTTTCTATTGGGCTTTACGTTTAGCTATTACAAGGTCTCTTGATACCCCCAAAAAAGCTACGGCAATAGCCACATGGGTAAAATCCGGAAAATGGGATCCAAAATGAAATCTACGATTTCAAATCAATCCCGCCCTATTCTTCCTTATCTTTTTCCTTATCTTTCTCTTCTTTCTGCGGGCGGAAGTGGGTGCGCATGGTAGGGCGGGCAAAAAGCGGGCGTTGCCCCATGCTCTTAGCATAAGCCCAAACCAAACCAGCCATAACGATAATCGCCATACCGAACACCCAGATACTCGCTGCGATGGTAGAATTTCCATACATTCCGATAACCGTAGCAGAAATAAACACGGCAACAGCGATAAAAAACCCTAAAATCTGTCCAACCAGCGAAGAAGTCGCGTGCACACGCAGGGCTTGCCTCTCCCACTCATGACGGTGTTTTTGCTCCATTTCAAACATAGTCAGGATCATTTTTGCCGAACCGTCCACCACATAATTATAGCTTTCCAGAACTTCAGGATGCGGGAGAATCTCTACCGTACGGTTTTGCATTCTATCACGTCCGCCACGGTTATAATGCCCGCCGGTACGCGTAACTTTTTCCGGATTAATTTTATTCTGTTCTGTTTCCATTATCATATTCTTCTAATTTACCGATTATACTTTGAATATCATCAGCTATATTCATCCAGTCTTTATACAGGCCTTCTGCTGAATTATGGTATGGATAGCGGTAAAGCAATGGTGAGCCAGTAACCTTCAATACTGAAAACGCACCAAAAATAAAATCTCGTATTACCTGCATAATAACCAATCAACCTTTTTTATGTTGCTCTTCATATCATTAATTATATACAAAGTAAGTAGAAAAATCACATATCAAATCACCTATTTCTTGTACCGGCAGTTTCAAGCATGGCATCTATCCCTGAAATATAGGGCTCTCCTCTAAAATTAAGCACATTATTATATTGGTTTGTGCAGGTGCTAAGGGTTTTATCACATCCCTGTAACATACTATAACTATCACCAATCGCTACATTATAAGGCATGGGCAACACTAAAACTACTTTACCGCCGCTGGTAAATTCTTTTACCTCCATGCTTAAACCATTATTTAAGCCGCTGGTAAAAGTTATTTTTCCAAAATTATAAATTCCGCTTGCTTCAGTTCGGCTTGCATCCTTAAATTCCTGATGTGAGGAAACATTTGTTATCAAGCCGGCTACAGTATAAGTACTGGCATTTATTTTACAACGTGAATCCGCAAATGTTGCGCGGCAGGAAGATGAGTAAAGTTCACCTATAGTTTGTGAAAGCCTTTGGGTAAGCCCCCTCACCTCTGCTATAAATTGTTGCTTTGCTAAAGACACCTCGCCAAGCCATCCCCTGCGTAATTTTAGGATTCCTTGTGTCAAATCATTATAATTAACTCTAAAAATTTCAATTTCTGCAAAATCATATAATCCAGCCATAATATCCACCTCAGTTATACTTCCGTCATTTAGCATTCCTTCAATATCTAAATTATCAACACTAAGAGACGCAGTATTTTGGATTGTGCTAGGGGTAAACCCGCTTGCAGCCTTATAGACAACTGAATCTAAAATAATATCAATATCATGATCGGTAAAACCAAATACTGTATTATCACGCCGCGTAAGCTTCCAACAGGTTGCAAGGGTAGTAACCTCACCCGCAAGATGCGTAGCAAGAGCAGTAGAAATTTGTTTCATTATTTTTCTCCTAAATCCTAACTTCAACCAGCGGAATATTGTTCCAGCTGTTAACCCCATAATAATCAAGGGTAGCTGAGAGACGATCTGTGTCAAAACGTACCGGAACATCAAATTCAAAATCGGCAGTAATAATAGCTGCACCCACAGGAGCAGTTACAAAGGTAATTTTGCCAGTTGTATTATTAAGGGAATAAGCCGCTCCCGCCTGCAACACACCAGCCACATAAATATTTATATTATCAGCAGTCGGCTTAGTAATAATGCGTGTTTCAGTTATACTGCCACTAGTATAAGTTTTTATTAATTGAAAAATTTTATTTGTACCATCTCCAGTACCAATTATTTGTGCAACAGCTTTATAATCACTCCAATCCTTGAAGCGGAAACCGTCCGCTCTACCTTTACGTGCACGGAAAAAAGCTATTAATTCATTTAATTGCGCCTGTGTTTTTACACCATGCGCTACATTATAGTGGGCGCGTGCCTGTGACCAATTTATATTGCGCTGCTCATAACCACCAGCAGTTATAACAATATCAGTAGAATATTCAGGGCCTCCTGATGAGCCATAAGCAATATCAGTGGGAAAGCACACTTCAACGAATGCCATAAAAAAACTCCAATAATTTTGATTATTCCTCGCCATACGCGAGAATATATAGAAATTAGATAGCCACTCCGGCAGCGGCCTGATTCTGTTTTTTGAGCGGCAAGCCTAACTGAGCTTGAAATTCAACTTCCGGATTTGGAACACCTTTTTGCGCCATGGACAGGGCGATTATGCCTGTACCTTTATCAAGTAAATTCTTAGCAGCCATATGCCCATTATTAATTAGTTCAGAATATTGCTCAGCTACAGTTTTCATTGGATTTTTTGGATCAGGAATCATGCCGGTTTGAGCACGAATGGCATCAGCTATTATCGGGTCATTCATCATCGCCTGTAACTTAGAAATATTATTAGGATCAGATAAAGCCTCAGCAAATATTTTAGTACCCGTAAACCTTTCCAATAATTTATCAACTCTTTCTGCATCTTTGCCTTGCAAATTAGCAGCAAGAGCAGCAAAAACCACTTCTGTTGGCACGTGTTCTCCGGTTGCCTGCATTTTCACAGCCTGAATGGTTATAGCAACAGGATCTTGAAAATGATCTTTTACCACAGAATCATGGAAACTACCAGTCGCCCAACCTCCAGCCATAGCTCCAGCTACAGCAGCAATTGGGTTCAAAGTAAGAAGTCCGGCTAGAGCCGCTCCACTTAAGCTGCCACCTAATACCCAAGATGCTGATTCTGCCCCTGCATAGCCTGCTTCTTCTGCTTTTTTAACAGCATTTCTATAAGTTGGATCACGCTTCAATAAGGCGCGGTTCCCATCAGAAAACCAATAAGCCATTCTTTCCAAGTCACGCTCACCTCTAGCACTTCCTCCCCAAGCAGCAATTCCAACTCCGGCAAATGGTACTTTTGCTAAAGCCCCATTCCCCAGAACTTTTGATGTCCTATCTGCCCAGCCAATCCCTGAATTGGTATAAGCAGCTACATCTGCTATATCTGCAGAGTTAAGATGGCTAAAATCACCAGCTTTGGCCTTCTCTAAAGCACCACGTTCATCTAATAAATTTTGTATATACGCTTCTTTATCACTTGCCATAAACTACACTCCTGCAGGTACTAAATTAGGAGTTTGCCCAGCACGAACAGCATCAGATACTATCCTTGCAGTATGCTCACCAACAACGCCCTGCACAGCTTGACCGTTACGCTTTCCTTCTAACGCAGCAACATGCGAATGTGCTTGTTGTGGCTGCGCTGCCAATGCTGTGTTTACTGTAGTTTTCTTTGCTGCTTCATTAGCCGCAATTATGCCATCAACACGTTTTATTAACTGACCATTAGCCGCTTCACGCATAATTTGCGCGGGACTAACATTATTTTGTGCATATTGCTCGGCAAGTTTTTGTGTGAATACACTGGCAGAACCACCACGTTTTGCAAGTTCTGGGCTGGCTTTAGCAATCAGTTCGGCATAAGCGTCCGCAGGTATTTTCTGACCGGCAGCATGAGCTTGTTTGATAGAAGCATAATAAGGCATAGCAGATTCACCAATTAAAGTGCTTGCTCCCATGCTCAATACTTGTGGTGCAAAGAATGCTAACATTGGAACTTTCTTGCTTATTGCTCCCGCTACTGCCACACCAAGTGAAATAACATCTGTCGTACCTGATACAGTAAATGTCTTAAGCAGTTTAGAGCGGGCATCAGCCACGGGGACAGAAACTTTGCCAAATAAAACATCATAAGTTGATGCTGATTTTCCGGTAATATCTTTGTGCATTTCTTTGAGCGATGCCAGATTTTGAATAAACCCAGTCGCCACTCCAAACATACTAATTGCTGAACCAGCGATAAAAGCTGTGTTTACAAGACCTTCACGCATATTTGATTTAGCAATAGTCTGCGGCAAAGCTTTTACATCATTACCGATAGATTGGTTTTTAGAACCCAAAACACCGGTTATTTTATTGATTACATTACCAGCAACATTAGATACAAAATTTACAGGCCTAATAACAAACTTGCTTTTAGTTACGTTAGGCATCACCTCTTCAAAGGTTTTCTCGGTAAGCCTATTAATTCCGGCTTGAGTATTTTTTCCGGCATTTTCAATAAATTTTACACCAATCTTTTCACCAGCTTTTCCAACTAATCCTGCGCCACTTTCTACCAAAGGAGTTACCATAGGTAAAACACCAGCAGCCATTAAAGTAGTATTTGTTACCGCTCCTGTAACTTCCCCAGCGGTATCAAGAACCTCACTAATTACATTGGTTTTAGGCAACTCACTAACTGGCAACTGCCCTACTTCCGTACCTTTACTAGCTAACGTTGATTGTCTGTTTGGATCAAATTTTCCAATTGCGGAAACATTATCTGGTAAAGGCAGATCATCAGCATCAAGACCAGATCCCGTCCCTACACCATTATTTCCAATCTTACTTTTTGGTAAAGCCATTAAAAAAACCTGAATAATCGCAATTATTTTTTATAATCAGATTATAACTTGAAATTACAGCCTATCCCACTGTTTTTTTATTAATATTTTATGACAGCATAGAGGGTTTTTATTACAATATTTTTTCTCAATATAAGTATTTGTTTTTTATACATTATACCTAGGAAAAGAAGCTAATATTAAGCAAGTCCGCCAAGAGGAACTCCAGCATTCTCATTACGTCCGGCATTAAGACGTTCAACTGCGGACATATCCGGCATTTCTTCTTTTGATATTACGGGTTTTTTAGGAGTTGGCGTTACCGGTTTTTTATGAGCTGCTTTAACAGCCTCAGTCCACAATTTCTTACCATCACTACCTTCTGCCTGTTTTAGCAACATGTAATCCCTAACAGCTGGTGTTACATTACCATTTTTTATATCAGCAATTAATGCTTTTGCCTCTTTTGCCTTCCCCTCTTCCAGCAGTTGGTTAAGACTGTTTATCCCTTCAATCTGGGCAGAGGAAAGTCCCATTTTTACAAGCTCTTCAGGCTCTTTTTGTGACAATTCAATTGCAGTATTAACAACAAAATTGCGGGTTAGTTCATAACCACGCTCCCTAAGCGGCAGTATATCTTTTTTATTAACTCCGCTACGGATAAGAACATCATCAGAAAATAATGACGCAAACAGTGCCTTTTCATCACCTTGCAGATTTTTCAGGTTTTCTTTAACCGCTTTCATTATCATATTAGGGCTTTTGAAATCAGCCAGCCAATCATCTAACGAGGTTTTTTCATGTGAACCAAAAACTTTTTTCTGAATATCTATTAGGTTTTCCAGATGTTCTTCATCAATAAAACGGCGTTTATTAATAATTTTTCCTTCACCAACCAAATTAACCAAAGCAATAGCATCAAGCCTTTGTTCAGAAATTTCATTGCCAATCATTTCAGCTAGTGGCTGGAATTTATTAAGGAGAGCATCACCAATTTTGGAACGCCCGCGATCAATCTCATTTTGTTGGAAAATTTCAATAATATGCTGCGTTATGTTAGAACCTTCCGGAACTTCCCCGTTATTAACAGCATTTTGTAAATTCATTATCAGGTTATAAGCTGTTGGTTTAGAAAATTCTTCTTTATTATCCTTGGAAACTGCCCTTTGCATGAACACGTTGCCAACCAAAGCACCCATATTGACAAAATTTTGTGTCTTGGCATCAACCTGGAATTTTCCTGATTTTTTTTCTTCAGCAATTTCATGTTCAGCAGCTTTTATTTCCCGCCATTCACGCTGCATATTCTCAAATAAAGGATCGCTCTCTTTAATTCCACTTCTCTCTGCTGCTTCCCTAAATTTATTATCATCAGAAACTCTTTTAGCAATAAAATCTTCCTGCGCATTAACAGCAGTTGCAGAAGCACGTTTTAACCTACCTGTAAATTCTCTATTTTTATCATGCACCATTGCCTTGTGATTACCAAGAGCAAACCAACCACTCGCTAGAACCATCGGCAATTGTGCCGAAGCATCTTTGAAACCACTAATCATAATACGCTGGGTTCGTTCCATAGCGGTTTTTATAACTTCATTATCTTCGTAATTATTATTGGTTTCTATTATAGATTCTATATTTTTACGAATATCACGGCGAGCCTCACTCCTGTTTTTAAGTGCCTGCACCACCCCAATAGTAGGCTGAATACCAATTAGCAGCCCCATCACCCCAGCCGCAGTTCTTATCCCTGCTTTATGGCCACCTTTAAGATTTTCCTTACCAGTAGCCTGCTTATATATTTTATTATAAAGGCCAGAAGCATGCCTATATACACCGCCATTTACTGAATCATTGAAAAAAGCCGGCAACGAGCTGGTTGCCTGCGTCATCAAAAGAGCCATCTCTGGTGAAAGCTCCATCCCCATCCAGTAGCTTTTTCCACCTTTAGATTGAACAGTAGAGAAATTGGATATGGTATTTATTGCATTATTCTGTGCTTGCGCAAAATTGCCCTGTGCCTGCGACGCTAATGCCGACAGATCCATTCCTTGACCAGTACCAATGTTATTGTAATTATCGGTCATGCCATATTTGAAAGGTTATAATTTTCCTAATTTACCCAGTCAGTATACCAAAAAACAGCTATGTGTAACCATAAGTTTTTTATGACATTTTAGTTACGACACTCCAAAGATATTTTTTTAATATTAAATTATTATATATCAATATATTAAATATTATAAATTGCGGCTATTTGCCCTCATAATGGCGGAAGCCATTTGCGTTATCACCTGCATCCTGCTTAATAACATACTATTTTTATTATATTTTTTATTATTTTCTGATAAAAATTCTGGAATTGTGACAGTTTTATGAAGGTGAGTTTCTTGCTCTAATTTATTGGATGTACTTAATATGCTTTCTAGCAAATTAGACTTTATATCAATATTTATATCGTTTTTTTGATTATTGCTTGAATACTCAAACAGTTGTTGCAATATTTTTTCTACTCTTATTAATCGCTCATTAACTGAATTTATTTGATAATATTCTTTTCGATTTGTAAATTCCATGCCCATTGCTATACTCCGTATTCTAATTTATAATTATATTTTTTTCCAATATCGTTATCTACTCAGTGAAACTAACAATGTCATTTAACAAACACCTTGTAATTGTATCAGTATTAATATTAGCAATATATATTATTACTCAGATGGTTACTTCAAAAGCACCACAACATCCAATTACAGGAAACAGGCAGATAGTAGAAATATCTCCATACACCATAACCGTATCAAGTGCCAGCTGGGGGCTAAACTGCCTACAACTTTACAATAAAAAAACCGGCAATAATTCATACGGCAACACACAACAGAACTACAAGTATGAGGAAAGCAGCTCTGGTGTTAATCTTGATAAAATCAAAGATAATAATGTTATTTATAATGTATCAAAATTATGTAATGGCAAAGCAAGATGTGAAATACCTATTAATACCGATGCTTTAGGAGAAGATCCATTGCCAAACTGTGTTCCCAAAAAGCTACTCATAGAATATCGTTGTTTTGCAATTGATCGCATGCGCACAGCATCTTCAGAGTATGATTCCCTGATAATTGATTGTGACAAATTATTAGAGAGAAAATAAAAATATATGGATGCCGAACTTATAATAATTTTGCTGTTATTATTTGTTACGTTCTGCATTACATTGTTTTTTCATTTTACTGAAAAAAAACGCTTAAAATCCTATATAAAAAACAAATATCATCCTGATTTAACCAAAGAAATATCATTTTTTTTTACTTATCAGACTATATATTTACTGTTTATAATTATCATTTCTATAATGGTAATTACGTTTTATAGCTGGCGCTTAACAGATACCAATAATAAATTATTACAACTTCAAAATAACGCATTAATAACAAAAACCATAGAAACAGAACAACTGGAAAATAAAAATACCACCGCGCTAGCTCCAGCACCTGAAAATACAACCAATACAACAGTAGCTATATCAAAAAATTCAGCTCAGAGTACCATTGAAGAAGTCTTTAATTCTGACCAAAAACCAGATATTAATAGTGCAATTGATAATATAAAAAGACGTTATGAAGAACTCCTTGTAAATTATTTCTTTTTACAAAAATGCGGAAAGACCACCGAAAAAGATTACCAAATAATTTTTCAGTCATTGCAAAAAGAAGCTATACCACTACATGCACCCGAGCGACTTCAATATGACGTTCTAACTGCTGCCAAAGGTTCATATGATGAACTATATTCAAAAAATGAATGTATAGCCCCTAATGTAGAATCCAGCTATAAGCAATTTAATGACTATATAATACTATTGGAAAATAGGATAAATAATCCTAATTAATCATCATTTAACAGTATTTTTAGACTGACTATACCCTTATAAGTTTTTCCATCATTCTCAAGCTGTATCACAGTGGATTGCACCTGCATCATTATTAACATTTTTTCCACAACAAAAATAGAACCATGATGTAATAATCCATAAATTATTTCTATTATATCGGCCACTTTCTTTTTCCCAGAATCGCGCGCAAAAATGTTAATATTAATATTATATTCTGTTATTATTCCAGCTAAATTTATAATCTCTGCGATACTTGCATTTCCTATGCTCACGAACGGAAATACCGCAGATTGCACAGGATAGTCAAATACCCCGCTCACAATAGACATAAGCTGGCTATTTCCTGATAATTTTTCGTATATCGCTTTTTGTAAATTATAATAGCTTAAACTCGCCATAAGGCTATCCTTTTTAATATAATTAATATTTTAATATAATTAAATTCGTAAAATAGTTAACAAAACGTCATCAAACCGTCATAAAAATTGTCATAAAACCGCAATATTATTTTGTTAATATTTATTTATGGAAACCATCTTAGAAAATCCAGAGGCCATCAAGGAAAAATCCCATAAAAGCACTGGGAATAATGCTTTTGAGGACTTTCTTATTAACTACAAACCAATTTTAATGAGAGTTGAAAATTACTTGGAAGAGGTAATAGAAAAAATAGACCCTGCCTTCGTAAGGGGATATATACCGTGGAAAAAAGCCCTGCACGAACTAATAACCGGCGTATATTTGATAACAAAAAAAATCCCTCTTCCAAATAAAGAAGATTTTATGGAAGCACTATGTTTATTCAGCTTTGACAGTTCAATAAAATTTTTACGCGATATATGCAACATCTGCCAGCTTCAGCTAAAAAGAAATTGGGAAAAAGAATTCAGGGAACATATAGATAAACTATTATTTGAGATTACCACATTGGAATTGCAGCAAAAATATTCGCCATCGCGCTAGTTTGCAACCCCTTCTTCTACCAATAATTCTATTATATCTTTCTTTTCATGAACACTGGATATTGACCTTATATTAAAGGCTCTCCCTTGAAATATAAAACGCATAGCAGTTGAAATATTGCTACGGTATCTAATAGTAATTTTATGACTCAGGCTTGACTGTATTTGCCCAGCAAATAATTTTTCATTACCATAAATTACTCTTGTACTGATAGGGCTGATTTCTGCCCATAAATCAGCTACGTCTTGCCACACTCCAATATATCCGCCTGCCCCATCCATGGTACGGATTTCTTCTTGTAAAGTTAAACGATGGCGCAAAACTGTTGTTATATTTTTCTTACCGTAAATCACAATAATACCTCACGGTAAGGTTCATATAAAGAACTAACCTGAACCGGTAAATTTTCTTGCCCTATCAGACCACGCTCATCATATAAAGCTGCCATATGAGCAAGTATACCATACTTGATAGGTGACGGCACCTGTCCAGCCACGCCATAGCCGGTATTATAATTTATCTCTATAGAAAAACCGCTGACATAATTATCAAATAATAATTTTCTCTTATTCGCATTCAAATAATAATTATTTGCAGAAATGGTTTGTGTTGTTGTATCACGGTTTGTAACTATAACATTACTGACACTAATCACTGGCGGCATCGGCAGATCAATTTCATCATCTAAATAATCATTATAAACAAGCTTCCAGCTTTGTGTAATTAATGATGATCTTAGATATTGTTCTGCACTCATTCTGGCTACTACAATAAGGTCAGAAACCAATGCATCCTCAGTTGTCCCATCTATCCTTAGATATAATTTTGCTTCAGATAGCAAAACAGGCTCTGTAGCTGGAGCGATGGTACGCTCCAATTTTCTTTCTCTGTTATTTGACATAATTTTCCTTCACTCCCTATACGAAACAGGAGTCTGTTGAACATTAAATTTTATTTGAGCAACACCAATCCGTATAAAATATTCTCCTAGAGAATCTGCTATTTCATATTCCTGATTCTGCAAGAAACGGCGCACAACAAACCCATCCTCGCTGCCATAGCGGGTTTGAAGCATAATAACGGTCATAGTGATTATAAATTATGTTATGGAATGTGAGCTTTTGGCAGTACCATTTATAATATCCAAAAACTTCTTATGGCTATGTTGAGTAGGCCAATTATAGGCATGCTTACCCAAAATAGTACCATACCCAGCCGCCATACCGACAAAATTAGGTACTTCCCACACGTTAAACATAGTTGAAGCTCTATCGGCTCTTTCTTTACTAAAACCAAAAGTTTTTTGCAGGATATTACTGACAGACTTAATATTTTCATCAGTAATATCTGCACCTTTAGTATTTAGATAGGCTAAAGCGCCAAGATGCACTCCTTCATCAATAGCAAAAATCATTCTCTTTTCACTGCTCCAATTCACAAAAGGAACATGACTCATAATTTTTTTGCCAAGTGAAGCATTAGGAGGCAATCTAGTGTCTTTCACACCGCCAACCTTGAATAAGGTATTCATTCCATCACGGGCAAGGCTTTTAGCCCATAGGGAAAGTAATATAGCCGAAGAATAAACTGCTAAAGTTTGCGCGTATTTTTCTGCTCTTTCATCCCGTGGTTTAGTTTGGTCTACTTTACACCCTTCTATCTTGCATTTATCCATATATTTTTCAATTGTATCCAAATACGGTTCAATGCAGATTTTGGAAACAACTTTAGATACATTTTTAATTACAGATTGCGGGATTTGATCTGATAAAGTGATAGCACCGACAGATACAATCGTGGATGCAGCTTCAGCAATTGTAAACCCTAAAGATTCCAAGCCAACTGACCGCCTCACGCTCATTGGCGCAGAGCCGTTTGTCTTAAAAGCTAAAGGTTTTCCAATACCTGATGTCACTCTTACCTCTTCATACACTACTGTCTATTGTATAAGGTATCATAAAATCGCAATAATTTGTATTACGATTCTGTGAATATTGTATGAAGGTCAGGAAAAATATCAAAAAAACTATATATTACGGCTATTATTCTTTTTTACCAGCAACATATGACGAAATATTGCTCGCTATATTATTAGCATTTTCTGGGGTATTAACGTCAAGCATAGCATCATGGTTAAAGCCATATTCCTTGGTCATTTTCTCTTTTACTTCGCCAGAAGGCTCTCCAACACCGGCCTCTATCACAATTCCATATTCTTCAGGATAAAAAGTTCCGGATTTCTGAGCCTCTATAAAAGATTCCAGCTTATCAGCACGCACTGCCATATAAGCAAAAATACGCTCACCTTCCAGATTTTCTCCGCGAACAAGCAATATGCACACTGTTTTTTCAGCGATAATTTGCTCTGTTCTTGAAAGTTTAGACACTTTACACCTCAAAATAATTTATTAACCAGCAGTTTACACTAGTTTTATATATTAAATCAAGCACCTTAAAAATCTGTTAAAACAAATAATTAATATGTATTTCAATATATTTGTGCCTTAAAATACACAAATAATACAACACTGATGATTAATAAATTTATACCATTAACCATCAGTATTATATAAAAAAAATCTATCAAACCACAGGTGAATAAGCCGCCACACTGCGCATGGCAATAATACCTATTGGGGTTCCATTTGTATGAGTTCCGGTTGGTGTTGCAACAGCCTTTAAGTAGCGTTTTGCGCCCTGATAACCAAAACCATAAGTTGCCCGATCAAGGGATGATGAATTAACAACCACTGTAAGGGCACTATTATTTAGGTCAGAAAGTGTAACATCTGCATATGTGCTGTCATCATCACTATGTTGTAATTTTAATGTCCAGTAAACCGAACCGGACAGCGTATCTCCAGCCAACCCTATTGAGAACACAACATTGGCACTATTATACCCTTGTAAATCTATAGCAGTGGATGTTTTTGCTGCAGTAGATACCACAGGGCTTAAATGCTGGCTGACCAGTATATTATGATATAAATCTCTCATATTATTTCCTTTTTCTAAAATTAGGCAGCAAATTTCATAAGCTTAATTGCTTCAAAATTAATCACATCACCACCTACACGCTTGGTGGCATAAAATTTTACAAATGGTTTTTCTGTAAACGGATCGCGTAAAATGCTAATACCTTTTCGGTCAACTATCTGGTAAGCCGCTTGAAAATCACCAACGGCAATAGAAAGTGAATTGGTAGCGGAAGTAGGCATATCCGATGCCATATATACAGGTACCCCCATCAAAGTATCAGGCACACCGGCAGCAAGTCCTGGTTGCCACAAATATTGATTGGTTGTCGCTTGTTTAAGTAAACGCACAGACTGCACAACAGTTCGGTTCATTAGGAAATTAGCTCGTTTGCTATAAGCATCTTTCAACGCATAAAATAATGCAATAAGCGCATCCGCTGTAACTGCACCATTTGTTCCGGAATTCACCTGTTGAATCTGCCCCCAGTTTGTACCGGCAGCATATGTCAAAATACCGCGTGGCTGCCCAACACCATTGCCGCTTACAAAAGCTGTATTTTCTTTACGGCTAAAAATATCGGCAATCTTGCCTGAAAGCCATGCTTCAATGTCAATTACAGAATCATCCACCAGTTTTTGTGTAGCCTTTGGTTGCGCATATAATTCGTGGGTTGGAATATTGCGTTTAGCCAGTATCGGTGTACTGGTTTCCGTGATTGCCCCAGTTTCAGATGTCCATCCCGCAGCCGCTTGATCATGGTCATCAATCAATTCCAATGCATCCGAAGATATAGTTTCTACTGATGCCAACTGGCGCATAGGGGAAGTTTCATAAATTGACTGCACAATTTTTGATGACATATGTGGAGTTACTAAATACCCACCGTCAGGATCAGAACCAACTGAAAGGGCTTTAGTTTGCAAAGCTTCCAACCCGCCTTCCATTCCTTTGCGCAAATAATTGCGGAAAGCTTTGCTATATTCACCATAAACTGCATTAGATTTAACGAAATTATCACCACCCACTTCAGGACGGTTATAAGCAACCTCAATATTATCAAGACGGGATTTATAATTATCCAGAGCCATACTGATATTATGCAGATGCTCGTTATAAAGCGGATCTGAATTTCCTTTACGTTCAATTTCAGTAAGCCTTGCATCATTTATTTGCTTAAATTGTTCCCACGCATTGCCAAGCGAAGCAACGCGATCTGTAATTTCGCTTATACTCATATTTTTTCCTTATTTTAGTTATAAATTATTATTTTGCACTCTTCAGTGCGTATGTGTATCCGGATAAACCGAATACAATCAATGGATTGCGACCTTTCAGTCACAATAACATTATTGCTTGCATTAATTAATTGGTTAATGCTTATTATAAAAATTAAGAATAGGAGATAAAAATGCCGATAGAAGAATCAGTGCACGAAAAGCATCAACAAGAAATAAAATGGTTGGCTGAAATTTTGGATAACCATCCAAAAGCACTATATGAAAAAGAACATAAAATTTACGAATCTCCTGATGCAAAACCTATTTTTTATACTAAACATATGTTTTCTGTAGAAAAAGATATTATCAACAATCCCAATATCAACGATAAAATAAAACAACAGATACAAGATCTAAATCATAGAAGCTTAATTAATCCAGCAACTTCTATAGTAATGAACTTAAATGCTGCTATTACCTCACCTGATATGCAAGAAAAAGAGTTACCATTAACAAGAAAAGTTCAAAGTTTTCTTTCTGAGAAGAATATAACTAGTTACGTAATTCCAGCAGAAAATAATAGCTCATCACCAATTATAGTAATAGATTTAGCACAGAATAAATTAACCAATAAATTACAGAATATCTATGAATCTGATATCATTCCAGAATTGACTAAAAAAGAAGCTACAATCATAGACCCAGACGGGAAAGAAAGAACTCCAAAGCATGTAGTAGAAAAACAAATTCATGCGCAATTAGAAGAAATAGTGCAACGGGCAAAAAAAATCGGCATTGGTAGTACTTCCATACAAGAATTACTCAGATCTGCGATAAAAAAATCTCAAGGCCAAGAACAAAACCTATAATCTTCTAAATAGTCAATGCTCCTATTGCCTTATCCAAAGCCTGTGATAATTCTACAATCTGCATAGGCGGCATCGCCTGTTTTACTACCGTTATTTTAGCTGCCTCATTAGCGGGAAAGGTAACAAGGCTTATCTCCCACAATTCCACCGCAGAAAGCAAGCGCACACCTGTTTTTTCATGTATACGGTATTTTATCGGCGAATAACCGATGGAAAGCCCGCTAATAGCTCTTTCTTTAAGAAGCAAATAAGCTTCTTTTGCCCGCGCCACATCAAGCAGCAATTTGCCCTCCACATAAAGCCCTCTTATATCTTCAAACATCCGTTCAAAAATACCGATTGGCTCATCCTGCTGATGCTGCCACAGCATTTTTATATCACCTATCCGCCCTTTCAGGGTTTCGGCAAATGCTCCGCGCAGAATAATATCTT
>CAUJIB010000050.1 GCA_963205245.1 Pseudomonadota bacterium | reverse complement strand
GCTTCTAAGCCAACAAAAATATCCGGAAATTCGCTAGCTATTGCCGCTGTTGTTAACGATCAGGCCATATCGTCTTTTGATGTTGAAAATCGGATGAAATTCATTTTTGCAACCACCAGAATGTCTAACACCCCCGATATGATCGCAAATATAAAACCACAGGTTATCCGCACTTTAATCGATGAAAAACTACAGTTACAAGAAGCAGAAAAAAATAACGTAACCGTTGATGATAATGAAGTCACACAAGCAATAGCAGGCATTGAAGCCCAACGAGGAATGCCAGCAGGCTCTATAACCAAAATGCTGGCTTCTAATAACGTGCCAATTCAAACTTTTAATGACCAGATCCGCGCCCAGCTATCTTGGAGCAAATTACTAGGCAAAACTGTTAGGGGACGAATTAAAATTGGTGATGATGAAATAGCTATCGCCCAGAAAAATGCAAATTTGATAGAAAAACAAACAGCACCTAAAGCTGAAGAAATAAAAATCAGAGAAGTAGAAATCGCGGTTATTAACCTACCCATAGAAAAGCGCGAACAGGAAAAAGAATTAAAAAAAATGGTAGAAAAATTATATGGGGAATTGCGTAATGGCGCAAGTTTTGAAGAAGTAGCCCGCCAGTTCTCGGCAAATAGTGATGGAAAATCTTTCTGGATACGCCCTGAACAGCTTGATGCTAATATAGCAAAAATCCTGCGTTCTACCAATGAGGGCAGTGTAACACCACCAGTACGTACCTCCTCCGGTTTCAGTATTATAAAATTGCTGCATGTACGAGCTGATAAAATTGAAAAGAAAAAAGAAAAAGAACAAGATAATAAAGAAACACCTACTCCACAAAACACTGAAAATATGGCACGGGAATATTTATTCCGGCAAAAATTTGAACTTGAAGCACAAAAATATATACGCAATCTCCGCCGTCAGGCCTTCATAGATATACGCTGATAAATTATGAAAATCGCTATCCAGATGGATTATATTGACTCTATCAATCCACATAGCGATTCAACATTGCTGCTGGGTATAGAAGCACAAAATCGTAACTATGAAGTATTTTATTACACACCAGACAAACTTACCTACAAAAACGGAAGCATCTATACCAAAGCCCACCCTATAAAATTTTTTGATAACCCAGAATATTATTATGAGCTGGGTTCAGAGTTTATTCTTGATTTACGTACTATGGATGTGGTGCTGTTACGCCAAGATCCACCATTTAATATGACATATCTAACTACCACGTATATTCTAGAACAGCTTGCACCCAAAACTTTAGTGGTAAATGACCCCACCAGTGTGCGTAATAATCCCGAAAAAATCTTTCCGACCTTGCAGCACCAATTCATGCCACCCACCATTATTAGTGCCGATATAAAAGAAATATCAGATTTCTATACTGAGTATCAGGATATTATACTAAAGCCTCTTTATGGATACGGCGGCAGACAAGTACTGCATCTTAAGAAAAATGATGATAATTTTCATACCATAACTGAAATGCTGTTTGCAGAAAACAATGAACCAATTATCGCCCAGCTTTTTTTACCTGAAGTAAAAAGCGAGGATAAAAGAATTATTTTGATAGATGGAGAAATCGCAGGAGCAGTGGGGCGTATTCCGGCTTACGACGACATTCGCGCTAACATGCGTGTTGGCGGCAAAGCCGTAAAAGTAGAATTAAGTATAAAACAACAGGAAATTTGTGCCGCCCTGCGCCAGCCATTAAAAGATAAAGGTCTTATTCTGGTAGGTCTTGATGTAATAGGCGACTGGCTCACAGAAATAAATATAACCTCACCAACTGCCCTACGCGCTATTAATAAACTCAACAATATAAATCTTGAGAAAAATTTTTGGGATGCGGTAGAATCCAAAATTTCAAAATAAAAAAAGCCCCTTCATTTCTGAAGGGGCTTGTTTAACTAACTAATAACAGAAACTACGCGCTTCTGATAGTTTGTAAGAACTCATCAACTTTCTGTTTAAGTACATTAGATTGTTGATTAAGGTTTTTAGCAGATTGCAATACTTCAGAAGCAGTTGCACCAGTTTTTTCTGCTCCATCCTGTACTGTTGTCATGTTTTGTGAAATTTCCTGTGTTCCACTTGAAGTACGGGAAACATTATGTGCTATCTCACGAGTAACTGCTGATTGTTCTTCAACCGCTGTCGCAACTGCTGAAGTACTGGCAGAAACCTGACCGATAATGCTCAAAATATCCATTACTGAATCTACAGAATCCTTGGTAGCACCCTGCATTTCATTAATTTGTTGAGTAATTTCACCAGTTGCCTTACCAACTTGGTTAGCAAGGTTTTTTACTTCACTAGCAACTACCGCAAACCCCTTACCAGCTTCACCTGCGCGGGCAGATTCAATGGTAGCGTTAAGGGCAAGCAGGTTAATCTGTCCAGCAATACCAGTAATAACCTCAATAATCTGCGCAACACTAGATGATTTCTCAGATAGTAGGTTAATCGCATTTTTAGCATATTCAGCCTTAGAAGCAGCATCGTTTGCTATCTGGCTGGATTTTTGAGTTTGAGAACTTATCTCTTTAATAGAAGCAGTAAGTTCTTCTGCCGCTGCCGCAACCTGTGAAGAAGTTTGTGCAGCTTCAGTTGAAGCATTCATAACAATATTAGAACGCTTCTTGGTGTCTTCTGCAATATTGGTCACGCTCTCAGCACCAGATTGCATCTGGGTAGCAGAGCTTGCCAATTGCGCAACCGCACCTTTAACAGAAGCTTCAAAACTATCAGCCATCTGATGCATAGATCTGCGTTTTTCTTCAGCAGACATTTTGTCTTTTTCTTCTTGTTCTTTTTTAAGTTTTTCCATTTGTAGAGCATTTTCCTTAAAAATCTCAAGAGCAGCAACGATTTTACCAACTTCATTGTTAGTATGCTCGGGAAGAGCAGTATCAAGCTTACCATCAGCAAGTGATTCTGTTGCTTTTGCTACCCTGTTCAAGGAACTTACAATCGCATGGGCTATAGCATAGGAAAATAGTGATATAACTAATACTGTAACCCCAATGATGGTAAGGTTAGTCATTTGATACGTTTCAGCATCTTTCTGACTAGCATCCATATCCGCTACTAAATCCTTAGCAAAAGATTCTTCTACAACTCTCATACCATTAATTTTTTTAGTGATAGTTTCTGTCCAGTAAGTAGCTTGTACAGTTTTCACCGCTTCAGGATCATTATTAAGAGCAATACCTTCCATGCGTTCTACTTCTTTAGCTGAAGGATCTTCCATAACTTTAGCAAAAGCTGCTTTCTGTTCGCTGGAAGCATAAGAAAGGAAAACTGTTTTATAAGCATTTTGAGAAGCAATTACCTCTCTAACGCTGCTTATCTCAGCAGGAGCAAAACTACCAACACTAAAACCACCGCCAGCAATAGCACGCTCAATACCGGTATATTCTTTGCCTTTCATAAAGTTTGCATAAGAAACTATATTAAGCGCAACAACCGGATCATGGCTAAGATTTGCTATATAGGCAACCAAATCAATAAGCTTAGCATTTAATTTAGTGTAGTAACCTATCGCAATACTTTTATCGATAGAAAGAGCGTTAACTGAAGAACGTAATTCACCGGATTTTTCTATATCAGCAAGCAAATCATCCAATCTATCATTGAATTCTTTATTGTAATCAGCTCTATTCAAAGATTTAACCACACCGATCATATCCTGTTTGGTTTTATCAACTATTCCACGTTGATTTTCCATTTCAGATTTTAATTTTTCGCCTTTACTGCCAACAAATACGCCAGTAAATGCACGTTCTTTCTGATGTTCATGCAAAAATGAACTCATCTGTACAGATAGTTTTACTAGCTGTGAAAGCTCCGATGTTTTTTTGATATTGTCAATGTCACGCATTACAATCTGCGACGAAAGCATCGCAATTGCAATGAATGCACCCACTACCAGCATGGAAATCGCCACTGATATTTTTAGATTATTGATAATTTTGAACATAATATTACTTCCTGTAAATTTAGTTAGAAATTAAATTGAAAAGAGAACACCTCTACCAGAACATAGCTTTGTATAATTAAAAATTAGTTAAAAAAAAATTTATTGTAGAGAAAAATTTTTCTGGGATTTATCCAATACTTTGAAACCGTCCGGCGTTACCTCCATAATAGCCAGTTTACGGTCTGAAGAACCAGTTGCTAATAGACGCACCAACCCTCCTGCTGGGGTATTAAACCCATTAGGATTGGTCAGAGCAGTTACACTAATACCGTTATTTTCCATAGCCACTTTAGACACTATGGTAACCGCATCATAGGCAAGGCTTGCAAGTCTTACAGGCTTATAACCGTAAGTAGTTACAAAACGCTTTTCAAAAACATCGTATAATTCTGGGGGTGAACTAGGAAATACTGCCCCGTTCATCTCAGGGATTTTTGCTAAATCCTCATCATCCCAAACACCAGTACCAAGTAATTTTATTTTTTTCAGATCCAAATTATTTTTACGTATAGATTTCAGGATATTTTTCATTTGAATAGCGCCATTAGCTACAAAAATAGCCTGAAAACGACGATCTTCAGGCGCATTATTATAAGCACCTGCAATACGCGAGACCGCTGCATCAATATTAGCCTGACTAGGAGCGAATAATTCCGCCGGCATAACCTGCCCGCCTTTTTTGGTATAGACCTCTATTAAACTGTCACGAATTTTTTCTCCATAAGCGTCATTCGAAGCAAGCAATGCCACACGCTGTAGCTTATTGAGATAAGCATATTCTGCAATACGCTCCACTTGCTGCTCAGGTAAAAACCCAAAAGTATAAAATTTTGGCTCAGCAACATCCTTATTATTAGAAAAACTAAGCATCGGAATATTTTTTTCTTTCAGCGTAGGTTTTATTGCTGTTACTGACTGGCTGAATAACGGCCCTATTACAAACTGTGCTCCCTGCTCAATAGCCTGTTCTACTACTTTTACAGTTTCACCAGATGTACTACCAGTATCTTTCGGCATTAAGACTATCTGTGCTTTTATCTCTTCGGAAGGAATCGCCAAATAACTATCATGCAGGGCAAGGGTTGCTGCATCAAACATCGCATTACCAACTGCTGCCGATTCTCCAGATAACGGTACTAGCAAAGCAACCTTTATAGATGGTGTATCTTCTTTTATTTTCCCTTTAGAAAGATCTTCCTGAGCTACATTAGAAATAAGTGATACTGAATCATCACCTGTTTTTTTTGTCCGCGACATTTTTGATTCCGGCGGCATACAACCAGTGAGCATCAGCACCGACAAAAAAACCGCAAATGGAAATTTCATGTTTCTCTCTTAAACAAACACCCGTAAATGATTAAGCGCAACCATCAGCTTTGATAAATTTATAATCTCTCCAGATTTTATTTCCACTATAAAATCACCAAAACGCGTTAAGGCTTCTTCTTTATTTTTTTGCCAATCAGCAAAAGTCTTACCACCTGTAATTACTGATATCGCAAGGCGACGCTGTTCATCATAAAAATCTCCAAGAATTGCCTGAGCAGCGAGTCTGTCAAAGTAGGAATCCATACTTATATTCTGTGAACAGCTCCGCAACCAGTCTAATTGCATGTGACTGCCTATTTCTGAATAAACCTTATTCACCTCAGCAGTAGTTTTTTTAGTTTGCCGTGCAATGGTTATAATATCAAAAATTGAAAGCATCTGTTCCAGATTATCGCCAGCATCCTTAATAGCAGGGGCAAAATCTTTAATCACTTCAGAAATATTAATCGGCAACCTTACATTTCTAAGCAGCCAAAAAATAGAACGCTCAACAAATTTCTGAATACTGAAAATGGTCTCCATTTGTGATGTTGTATCCATATTAACATCTATTTTTTTCCACATTTCCGGCAATCTGAATAAATCACGGACAATTATATAAGCTGCTGTTACATCCCTCATGGAAACGTTCAAATCTACTGCCATATTAAAAGTAAAAGTTGTCCCAGCGTAATTTACAATATCATTGGTAATAAGGGTTGCTATAATCTCCCGCTTCAAAGGATGGTTTATTATAGCAGAAGAAAAATCTTCACGCATTGCCTCCGGAAAATATCGTTTTAGATCCGAAACAAAATACTCATCATCAGGCAAATTTGATTCTAGTAAACTATTATAACGTGCCATCTTACTGTAAGAAAGTAATACCGCTAAACTTGGTCTAGCCAGACCTTTACCTGCAGTTTTTAATTCCGCAAGCTGTTTATCAGTAGGAATAAATTCTATTTCCCGATTCAGCAGTCCCAATTTCTCAAGCTGATGTATCAAACGGATTTGTGAGTCAATCAACCTTACCCCGCGAGCCTGCTCAATACTTAAAGCCTGTGTTTGTAATATATTATCTTTAAGTACCAACCCCGCCACCTCATCAGTCATAGAAGCAAGAAGCGAATCACGTTTTTCTAAACTCAATTTTTTACTAGCTACTTCACCACTGAATGCAATTTTTATATTAACTTCATGGTCAGAACAATCCACACCGGCCGAGTTATCAATCGCATCAGTATTTATTCTGCCACCATCTCTGGCATACTCAATCCGCCCTTTTTGGGTACAGCCAAGATTCCCGCCTTCACCAATAATTTTACAACGCAACTCATGCCCATTCACGCGCACTGCATTATTCGCGCGGTCACCAACCTGTTCATCAGTTTCATCTTCAGCTTTCACATAAGTACCAATACCGCCATTCCATAATAAATCGACAGGAGCAAGCAATATTGCTTTCATAAGTTCATCAGGGGTAAGGTTAGATTTGGTTATACCCAAAGATTCTTGTGCCTCCGCACTTAAAGTAATACTTTTTGCACTACGCTCATATATGCCGCCACCCTTAGAAATTAATTTATTATCATAATCCGTCCAGTTTGAACGCGGCAAATCAAAAAGTCTTTTACGCTCTATAAAACTGGTTTTTTCATCAGGGGTAGGATCAATAAAAATATGCAGATGGTTAAATGCCGCAACAAGACGCAAATTTTTTGAAAGCAGCATACCATTACCAAATACATCCCCCGCCATATCGCCAATGCCAGTTGCAGTAAATGGCGTTTTATCAATGTCCACACCCATTTCTGCAAAGTGACGTTTTACAGAAATAAATGCACCGCGGGCGGTAATAGCCATTTTCTTATGGTCATAGCCAACCGAGCCACCGGAAGCAAACGCATCTCCCAGCCAGAACCCGTAAGCAGCGGATACAGAATTGGCAATATCAGAAAAACTTGCCGTCCCCTTATCCGCAGCCACAACAAGATACGGATCATCACCATCATGGCGTACTACATTTACAGGAGCAACAATTTTACCATCTACAATATTATCAGTAATATCAAGCAATCCGCCCAAATAAAGTTTATAACATGAAATTGCTTCTTCCTGTAGTTTATCCCGCACTGATGGTGCCTGTTTCAAAACAAAACCGCCTTTTGAACCAACTGGTACAATTACCGAATTTTTTACCATCTGCGCTTTCATCAATCCTAAAACTTCAGTACGGAAATCATCCTGACGATCAGACCAGCGCAAGCCCCCACGCGCCACTTTCCCGCCACGCAAATGGATGCCCTCTACCCTCGGTGAATAAACAAAAATTTCAGCAAACGGCACAGGTTTAGGTAAATCTGGAATAAGGGCAGAATTAAATTTGAAAGATAAAACCGGCCTTATAGAATTATCCACAGATAACTGAAAATAATTTGTGCGCAAAGTAGCTTTTATAATTTCTATATAACGACGCAGAATACGGTCATGAACAGCACTTTCTACCCCTGCCAGCTGTTGCTCAAAATCAATTTCTAATTTCTGAGAATTAGCCGATGGATTAAATCTGTCTTCAAAAAATCTTACAATATTTTGGGCAATCTGCGGATAAACAGAAAACGCTTGGCTAATCGCAATTCCACCATGCACAAACCCAATTTGCTTCAGGTACTTTGCATAAGCACGCAGTAAAACAACTTGACGCCAATTTAATCCAGCCTTCAAAATAAGGACATTAAAACGGTCGTTTTCCATTTCATGACGCCAGACTTTTAACAACGCCTCTTCCAGCAGAGATTTAATTTGTCCAAATTCCGCCTGTATGCCATCTGTATGTTGTAAACGGAAATCACGAACCCATACGGATGTATTACTTTGTAGTTTAATTAAAAACGGCCTCTCCTCAATAACCCTAAACCCAGCATTTTCTAACATAGGCAAAATATCAGAAAGGGCTATCTCTTCATTCGGATTATATATTTTTAAATGAAAAATATTTTCATTTTCAGCCTTATTATAGAATAACTCTAAAGTTAAACTGTTAACAGTCAGTGCCTGCTCTATCTTTTCAATATCGGCAATTGCCGCAGACGTATCATAATTATTGATATAATTTTGTGGAAAAGCATCCCCATAAATACGGGAAAATTTCTCCGCTGTTTTATCATCATATTTTGCGCTCAGGGCATCACCAAGTAGGTCAGCCCATTTATAAGCACATTTAGCTATTTCTTTTTCCACTACAGACAACGAAATTTTAGGAATATCATTAGGTGTAGTACGCATAATAAGATTCAGGCGGGCAAGCGGAGCTTCGTTAATCTGGGTAGAAAACGAAGAAGTAACACCATTATAATGCCGTTCAATAATCTGCTGGATCTGGCGGCGAAGTTCAGTAGAAAAACGCTCACGCGGGATAAAAACCATAAAGCTTATGAAACGCTCAAATACATCCTTACGGGCAAAAATCCGCACAGTTGGCTTTGATTCAAGCGCAAGTATACCCATAGATATTTCCAACGTGTCATCATCAGACATCTGGAAAATTTCATCACGCGGTAAAAATTCCAAAATAGTTTTAAGGGATTTACCATCATGACTTGCCGGATCAAATTCCGAACGCTGAAGCACTCTTGCCACTTTATGACGAATAAGTGGAATAGACTCCGTACTTTGATAATAAACATTGGAAGTAAATAATCCTAAAAAGCGTACTTCACCAACCACCTTGCCATTTTTATCAATTTTTTTAAGGCCTATATAATCCATTGGCACCGGTCTATGCACCAAAGAACGCCTACTTGATTTGGTTACTTCTACAAATTGGGGTAGGAGTAAAGATTGTCTTTGTTCCTGCGGTAAGACTTCAAACCCGCGCGGAGCAGTTTCTTCCGCCAATTTCAAAATGCCTAGCCTTGACTCTGGAATAACAGAAAATATCCCTTTACCATTGTCACCTGAAAATTGATATTCCGCATAACCAAGAAATATAAAATTCCTATCCACCAGCCACAATAAAAAATCATGAATTTCGTCAGAAAAATCTATATCCACAATATTTTTTCCTGATTCTATTGAATCAGCATATTCCTTAGCTTTATCAATAATTTTTTGCCAATCTTCCACACATGACCGGACGTTTTGTAATATCCATTCCAAATCCAGTATTAATTGCTCAGCAGTTGTACCATCCGGCAAAGATGAAATTTCAAAATGAATGAATGATTCTTTTTGTTTTGCTTTATCACCAATCTCTATAATTTTACTGTTTCTATCACGTGTAACGCTGATTATAGGATGAATAGTGCTATAGATATTGAAACCACGCCTGGTTAATTCCATGGATAAAGAATCAACTAAAAACGGCATATCATCATTAATTAGCTCTAATACCAAACTCCTGCTTTCATAACCATGTTGTTTTTTCTCTGGAGAAAAAAGGCGAATCTTAGGCACACCTATTTTACGTTCTTCCATGAATTCAAACGCATTCTTTGCCAACGCAATGGCTACTGCAGATTCCAATGCCAGTAAATCATCAATAGGAAGTTTTGCATAAAAACGTTCCACAAAATACCTGAATTCTTTAGATTCATTTTTTGGCAAAACCGAAATAATTTTTGCAATATGTTCGCTCTGTTGTTGCAAGTAAGTAGTAATCATGAGTAAAATCTCTCTAGGTTTAGTGGAATAATTTTAGATTATATTTAATATGAATAGCCATAATTACAACGAATATCTAGCATCTGCCTGTGAAATAGCCAAAGAAGCCGGTCGTATTATTATGAACTACTTCTCAAACGGTTATGAAAAAAGCACAAAATCCGATAATAGCCCCGTCACCGAAGCAGATATTTCTGCCAATAACTATATTACAGCCGCCCTTAAAAAGATTGCCCCAGATATTCCGATCATATCCGAAGAAGATGAAACATTAGAATATCATGAATATAAAAAGTTTTTTCTGGTAGACCCACTTGACGGTACAAAAGGTTTTGTGCGCGGCGAACCAGAATTTACAGTAAATATAGCTCTTATTGAAGATAAACATCCGGTATTTGGTGTTATATATTGCCCACCGCAAGATATTCTATATTTTGGCATGACAGGTAAAGATGCTTATAAACAGATAGGTCTTAATACCCCACGAATCATAAAAACCCGCCTAATTCCAAACGGAGGGCTTACCATAACTCGCAGCCGCTCTCACCCATCAGAACAAACAAACGAATATCTAAAAACATTAGATATTAAAGAAATAATCAATAGTTCAAGCTCCATAAAACTATGCCTGATAGCAGAGGGCAAGGCCGATATTTATCCACGTTTTGGCAGAACCATGGAATGGGACACTGCGGCAGGACACGCTATTTTACAGGCAGCAGGCGGAAAATTAGAAACCACGACCGGTAACCCATTGCTATACAATAAACAAGGTTTTGAAAATCCATCATTTATTGCTTTTGGCGCAAAAAAATTAATATAAATTGTCATAAAATCTTCTCAAATATTATATTTACATCTACTTACTATTTAATATATCTTTATATCGTTGGCTTCTATGGAGTTGACCTTAACATTAGTGACGGAGGATTTCCCTCCGTTGTTTATTAAACAATTTGATTTTTATTAAGGAAATTATTTATGAAAACTCAAACTAAAGACTTAGCCACCATGTGGCAAATCTCGCTTTTGGTAATGCTAAGCGC
>CAUJIB010000049.1 GCA_963205245.1 Pseudomonadota bacterium | reverse complement strand
GACCTAGATGCGGCTTTCCATGGAATGTCTCTGACCACAAAATGATTATAAATACCAAATTAAATGGACGGGAAGGGGGATTTTGAAAAAAAAATGGTAAAAATATTTTTCCACATTCATTGCGGCATTTGGTATGACAGACACTGCTAACCACGTGTAGAGGGACTATAATATCATGGGATTTATGGCTTGGTTAAGAATATAATTCCTAAATCACTAGCCATAAATCCCAAATCCCTATTTTTATCTTACGCAGCAAACTGAATCATAATTTGATCAACAGCTACTATTTCTTTTTCTGATATATGGATTTTAGTAACAGTTGTTTCATGGTCAGCGTAGATTACGTTCTCCATTTTCATTGCTTCAATTACCAAAAGTTCCTGACCGCGTGTGACCTTTTCTCCTTCTTTTACCTTGAGACCGATTATAAGCCCAGCGATTGGAGCAACCAGCTGGTCATGTTTATTCTTATTGTGTGGCTTTGGCATAAATTGGGCAAGTTCTGCCACGCGAGGAGAACGAACACGTACCACTACATCTGAACCACCATAAGTCAGTACATAACCTTCCTCCAGATGTTTAATCTGCACAGAAACAGTTTTACCGTTGATAGTTGCCTGAAATAGACGGCGACCAAGTTTCCATTGGGTTTTAACCGCAATAAGGCGGCGGTTATGGGTAATAAAATAGCCATGATCCTGATCAGGACGAACATAAATGTTATAATCTGCCCCATCAACATTTACTACCCAACGTGCGCCGATTGCTCTCTCACGTCCGGGAGTCTGGTCACTTATTTTTGCAGCTCTTTCTGCATCACGCAGGAATATTGTAACGGCTGCTCCCAAGAAGATTTTTGTGGTTTCCGAGGTAAGCTCTGCTCCAATAAATCCTTCAGGATATTCCTGTTCAATAAAATTGGTAGAAATATCGCCTGCTTCAAAGCGTGGATGTGCAAGTATTGCTTCCAGAAAACTGCCATTATGTGAAACACCTTCAATAATAAAGGCAGAAAGACCTGTCTTTAAGGTTTCAATAGCGGATTTCCGGTTTTCACCATAAGAGCATACTTTGGCGATCATCGGATCATAGAACATGCTTACTTCACCACCCTCATAAACACCTGTATCTATAAGGATGTTGTCTATATTTTCCGGCTCAAGGTAACGGGTGATACGACCTGTTGATGGTAGAAAACCACGTTTTGGGTCTTCTGCATAAAGGCGGGCTTCCATTGCCCAGCCTTCAAATTTTACATCTTCCTGTTTGAAAGATAATTCTTCACCCGCAGCGATGCGGATCATTTGCTCAACCAGATCAATTCCAGTTATTAATTCTGTAACGCGGTGTTCCACTTGCAAGCGAGTATTCATTTCTAGGAAATAGAATTTTCCGTTACTATCCATAATAAATTCTACAGTGCCGGCGGACGAATAACCAACTTCACGTGCCAGTGCTACCGATTGTTCACCCATCTGCCTGCGGATTTCTGCATTAAGGAAACTACTCGGAGCTTCCTCAATTACTTTCTGATGGCGACGCTGGATTGAGCATTCACGCTCACCAAGCCATAATGTATTGCCATGCTTGTCCGCTAATATCTGGATTTCTATATGGCGCGGGTTTTCAAAAAATTTCTCAATAAATACACGACCATCTTTGAAGCTGCTTGCTGCTTCTGACGCGGCATATTTTATGCCATCAAGCAATTCTTTTTCATTACGGGCAACACGCATACCTTTACCGCCACCACCGGCAGCAGCTTTAATCATCACCGGAAAACCAATTTCTTTGGTAACTTTTAGAGCATCAGCATCGGAAGAAACAACGTCAAGATTCCCCGGAACTGTGGAAACTCCAGCTTTAACCGCAATTTTTTTAGATTCAATTTTATCACCCATGCGCTTAATGGCGTTAGGGTTTGGCCCTATTAATACAATACCCGCTTCTTGTAGCCTGCGGGCAAATTCAGCATTTTCTGATAAAAATCCATAACCAGGATGTACTGCCTGTGCCCCGCTATGGTCAATAGCATTCATTATGTTATCAATATTCAGATAGCTTTTGATAGATGGAGATGGCCCGATATACACCGCTTCATCGGCTTCTTTTACATGTAGCGCGCTGGTATCAGCCTCGGAGTAAATAGCTACAGTTTTTATTCCCATCCGCCTGCAAGTCTGGATAATACGAACAGCAATTTCACCACGGTTAGCAATAAGGATTTTTTCAAACATATTTTTATTCTCGGTTAATTGGTACTTGGTTAATTATGTAGCAAGTTATAATGATTATTTCTAAACTGCTATATATAGAAATTCAATGTAAAACTGACAAAAAAATACCACCGGCGATTAAGCGCGGTGGTATAAAAATATAGAAGAACAAAAAAACTAACTAAGCATATCTAATAAATTCTGCGCCATCCGATCTGCTATTTTTATAGATTTAAGATTGGCTTTATAATCATAAGAAGCGATTTGCATTTTTACTAATTCTTCCGCCTGATCAACATTTGGGGTTTCTATTAATCCTTCACTATCGGCTTGCGGGCTTTCAGGATCATAATATTTTACGGTTGGAGTAGAAACATCACGTATGTCAGAGCGTATTCCGCCTGCACCAAGGGAAACCTGAACCACGTCTTTAGGTATATATGGTTTGTTGGTTGTAACTCCGCCTATCTGTGTGGACGTGCTGGATTGATTGGCAAGGTTAGAAGACGCGACTTCAATACGCTTGCTTGCAGCAGAAAGACCAGAAAGAGCAGAACCTATAGCGGTGGACATATAATCTTCCCATAGTTTATGTATTACAAATTATATAATAACAAAGCTTAATTAACCAGTTGTTAATTTAATATGGTATTTTATCTATTATTCCAGATGTTATCATTTAGAGCGTAGCTAAGGAATATTTTCATTATAATTTATAAAGATAAGATCCCTCATACATCATTCAGGATGACAGATATTTTAGCGCGCCATTACGTTTTCGGAAATATCCGCGTTAGAAACTTTACCAACCATACTCATATCTTTTACCAAATCATCAGCAGTTTTGGTTTTTATTTTATCAGTGAATTTTTTTTCTGGCTGAGATTGAGGTTTTTCAGAAAAAGATGCCATCGCATCAGAAGGTTTTGCTGCCATTCCTGCTGCGTCTTTTGCACCAGCCATAGGATCAACACCATGCGGAAGAACATCAATGTCATGATATTTATCAAGCTTGCTCATAAGTTTTCTATAAAGCACACTGAAATCAGGCGCATTGCCACGCATATGTTCTACCATCCGTGATGTAACCCGCGCTGCAACTTCAGGAATTTTATCTTCAGGTAATTTGTGTAATTCATCAAGCAGGCGGGCATGAACCTCATCCACATCCAGATTTTTCTGCCCATAAGGAAGTACAAGGCGGGCAGGGTATGGAGGTACAGTCAACAGTACGTTACCGGCAGACCCGACATAATCAGATTGCAGTTTATTACCAAGTACTATCTTTTTATTTTTTGCCTTATCATAAACAAAAGAACTTTGTGAGACCATTTCTGTAAAAGAACTGACCGGCCATAGAACTTTTTGCCTTATCTCCTGCCAATAAGTTTTAGGAGGGTTATTCGGATCATATGTTTCAGAAAGTAACCCCATAGCCTTACCTGCAACCATCCCATATCCTGCGGTGCGGGTAAAATTATCCTTGGTTTTTGCAACATCCCAAGCTTCTTTAATATTGCCTTTCATTAATTTAGAAAAACCTTGTCCAATTGTTTTATAATTTATTACCAAAAACACTGAACCAAGAGTTCTAAGCCCAACTTCACCGAGGCGTACAGAATTTCGTTTGAGTAGTCCCATTGCACTACGGTCTTTATTGTGTTCTTCAAACTCTTCATCACTCATGTAAGAGAGTTTGCGGACATCAGCCGGAGATATTTTATTATGTTTATCTGTTGGCAGATAATGATTTACTTCATCGGCAATAATTTTATCAAATTTTTCCAGCCCGTGTATATCTTCTTCTTTTTGTCCGCCAAATACAAGATTGATAAAATTAGCTGCTAGGTTCAAAACCGCAAACGCACCATTCGCCGGATCAAATTTGGTTAGAAGTTTACCATCCTTGATTTCGCCGGTTGGGGTACGCAAAGCAGAAAATAATGTTAGTGATTGTCCGGCAATGCTAGAACCACCACGCATCTTCCAGCCATGTTCTTTTATAAATTGCAGAGAAGTTTGTTTCTGTTCTAGCTCAGGTACAAATTCCCCTGTATCAAGGGAAGAAATCTTTTTTAAGGTATGTTCGCACAGTTCCTGACTTTGGGCGATGATTACAGTCTGTCCTTTTACATAACTTTTAGCGACAAAAGTTTCACCGGACTGCTCAAGTATATGTCTGGCTTTTTCTACATCAGCTTCGCTTTTTACAAAGAAAAATGCGGTATTGTTGGTGCTGTCAAAATCAATCGACGCAAATATAGATTTTTCATCTGTATTTTTATAAATCGCCACAATATGCCCTTCAAAGTTAGGAACAACTAAATTTTCAGGTCTGTTTTTAGCTGCAATACCCTGTGTGTTCTAAGAATATCATAGTATTTCAAAAAGTTTTATTACAATTTTGTGAAGTTTCCCCATTTGTTTTTTACACTATATATTATACGCCTAACATAATGTTATTGTAGAGTTTAATTCCTTTTTTACTGATAAAATGAAATAATTGGAAAATAGATATAAAAAAAAGGGCGGTTTTTACACCGCCCTTTCTATTTTTAACTAACTTTCAGATTAGAAAGCAAGCTGAGTACCAACAAGAACAACTGTAGCATCGTTGTCGTTAGCAGTACCAGTTGGATCTAGTTGAATTACGTTAACTTCAGCATATGGAGTTAGACCAGCTGCAAGTTTGTAATCAACACCGAAAGAAAGGTTGCTGAAATCGTTATGGGTAGCACCACTATCAAAACGGCTGTCAAGATAGGTTACGCTAGCGCCGAAAGGACCGGTTTCATAAGCAGCACCAACAGTCCAGAAACGGGTCGCGCTGTCGCTACCGGTAGATTTAAGCTGTAAGCTATCACCCCAGTTGCCATAAGAACCAGCAAGAGAGAAGCCCATATAGTCAAATTTAGCACCAAGTTGATAAGTGCGAAGATCGTTACGGGTGCTAACTTCAGAGTTACCCCATTCACCAGTTGCACCAACTTCTACACCAACGTTGCTGAATTTACCTTGGTAGTTCAAAGCACCGATGATTACGTTTTCAGCTTCACCAGAAGTGTTGTCAGCGCGGCTTAACAATTGACCACGATCGCTGCCAGTGGTGTCAAACAGGTAGCTTACGCCAGCTTGGAAACCAGAGAAACGAGGGGTGTAATAGCTAAGTTTGTTGATAACTTGTGAGGATTCATCACCAAGTTGAGTCGCACCGTAATCTAGGATTAGATCAGGAGTAGCAATAACTGAACCAGAAGTTGAGGTCATGAAGTATGAGAAGTCGCCATCAATACCGCCAGAAGCGCGAGCGATAGAAGAAGCATCAACTTTCATGGTTTTAGCAACACCTAGGTCAGAACCACCTTGTAGTCTACCCCATTTGCCATCAACATAAACATAAGTACGTTCAGCATTAACACCAGCTGAATCAGCGTTGTCTGAAGTATCAGCTTCAAGATCAATACCAGCACCATAACCAAGGCCAGCATCGCTTTTACCGTTAACGCGAACAGTGATCACGTTATCAGAACGGAATGCGCCAGCGCGAAGGTTGGTATCTTGATCTTCACCGGTGAAACCAGCTTGGAAAGTTGAGAAACCACCAAGGGTGATTTTTGGTGTTTCAGCAGCGTTAGCAGCAGAAGCTAGCGCAGCAGCACCGATAAGGGCAGATGTACCAAGAAGAATTTTTTTCATAATTATTTCCTTATTAAGAGTTTTAAGAATCTGTGACTAGAAGAACACTCTAGGCTACATAAAGCATTTTTGGACGCTTCATGACTTTACCTGAGGTTAGTTATTGTGCAAACATGCCCCCCTTGCAAGCCGTAACCACGATATAAGGCATTAAATATGATGTTTTCGCCCTCATATGTGGTAATATAGCAACAATCTGGGGTTTAGAAGTTAAATTTTTTAATCATTTTTTAATATTTAAGGTAATGATATATCTATGAATATCGCAGCTACATCACAAATAATCACAGAATCTATAGAGAAAGCGCGCAAGCAATCACCGGTTTCTTCGGCGCATGTTACCTTGCTTGCCGCCAGTAAAACCCAACCAGTGGAGGTAATCAAACAGGCAATAGAGGCGGGAATAATTAATTTTGGGGAAAACCGTGTTCAGGAGACTCAGGAAAAATGGATGGTTTTAAGACGGGAATATCCCAATATAAAATTGCACCTGATTGGGACATTGCAAACTAATAAGGTAAAACAGGCTTTACTCATGTTTGATGTGATTCAGACATTAGATAGGGAATCTCTGGCGGAAGCAATTGCAGAGATTAGAGATTCAGGATTAGCTATTCAGGAAAAAAAATTCTATATACAGGTAAATACAGGAAAAGAACTACAAAAATCAGGAGTTTTTCCTGAAAAAGCTGATGAATTTATCGCATTTTGCCGTAGGTTGGAATTGCCGGTGGTTGGACTTATGTGTGTGCCGCCAGCAGATCAGCCGCCTGCACCGCATTTTGCCTTACTTAGGGAAATTGCTCTACGGAACAATTTGTCAGAACTTAGTATGGGCATGAGTAATGATTATGAAGTGGCTATAAGGATGGGGTCTAGCTGTGTCCGCCTTGGTACTGCATTATTCGGGGAGAGAGGCTAAATTAATTAGCCTTGACCTCTTTATTAATGATTAGCAGATCGTATAGTTTGAATAAAAATGGATTCATTACTATAGACAACATAGCACCAGCCAAAATAAGATTATATAAGTCTTGGGAAATTAGGCCATTTGTCAGGCTGAAACTGCCAACTATAAAAGAAAATTCACCTATTTGTGCCAAGCTTATAGCGATAGCATAGCTAACCTCTCGTGGTTGCTTGAATAGTTTTGTTATAGAAAGAGCTGCTACACTTTTAGCGACGACTATAATTAAAAAGGTCATAAGTACGGCAAAAGGCTGCGTTAATAACGTGGTTGGATCAAACAGCATGCCAACGGATACAAAAAATAATACCCCAAAGGCATCGCGCATAGGAATATAAGTATCTACTGATTTGCGCCCGATATCGCTGCCGTTTAGTATAACCCCTGCAAATAAAGCTCCGAGTGCCAAAGAAGAATCAAAAATCACATAGGCGATTGAAGCAAAGCCAAATGCTATAGACAATATACCGAGCGAAGTTAATTCAGCCGATTCCATTTTTGTGATATTATGTAAAAGCCACGGAAGTAGTCTTTTGCCGATAATTATCATGAATATGAAAAAACCGCCCAGTTTGAAAAATACTCCCAGTATAATTTCTGCAATTAATTGAAAAGATGCAGTTTCATTGCCGTTATAAATATTGGCAATAACCGGCAGCATAACCAGTGCCATAATCATTGCTATATCTTCTATAATAAGCCAGCTAACTGCAATTTTCCCGATATTGCTATCCAGCATATCGCGCTGCTCCAATGAGCGTATTAAAACAATAGTGCTGGCAACCGAAAGGGAGAAAGCGAAAATAAGCGAAGGTATCAGTTCATATCCCAGATAAACGGCAACAGCACTGCCGGTAGCAGTGGCAAAAGCCATCTGTACTATTGCGCCGGGTATAGCAATTTTTCTGCTTTCAAATAATTCTTTGAGGGAAAAATGTAACCCGACCCCGAACATCAATAGTATTATGCCAATCTCAGCCAGCTGTTTGGCAAGGGATACGTCAGCAACAAAACCCGGAGTATTAGGGCCAATGGCGACGCCGGCCAGCAGGTAGCCAAAAATAGCTGGTAAATTAAGTTTTTTGGCAATCATGCCAAAAATAAAAGCAACCACGATGCTCGCAATAATTGTATTTATAAGGGAATGTTCCATAGATAATCACTATATGGATTTTTTGAAAAAATAACAAGTTGCAAAGAGATATTTGTTTGAAAGTGGTGGGATCGAGAGGAATCGAACCTCCGACCTACAGTTTAGGAAACTGCCGCTCTATCCTGCTGAGCTACGACCCCATGCCAGAAATATAAATATGAATTTATAATCATGAAAGCTTAAACTGAGCAGTTTCTAACAATATACGTAAAATATAGCAAGTAAGCTATTATTCTTTTTTATATTCACCTTCATCAAGCCAGCTGCGGTGGTTTTCCGGTTTGCCGAAATAATAGCCCTGCATATAATCAACCCCCATTTTCATAAGGATTTTAGCACTATCTCCGGTTTCCACAAATTCTGCTACTGTTTTAAGTCCGAATCCCTGCGAAAAATCAAGCAGGGTTTTTACAAAGAATTGGTTGTCTGCACTTTGGGCAAGGTCTTTTATAAAAACCCCGTCTATTTTTACCATATCAACGGAAAGGGCTTTAAGCTGGCGGAATGAAGTGTATCCTGAACCAAAATCATCAAGTGCGACCTGACAGCCTAAATCTTGGAGTGAAGCAACAAAAAATGCTGTCCGGCGCAGGTCGCGGTGGGCAGCAGTTTCAGTTATTTCTATAATAGCACGCTGGGCAATTTCCGGTGTTTCTTTAATTCTGTTCTCAAAATTATCCAGCCATGCCGCGTTCTCTGTGGTCATATTTGATACATTGAAGGCAAGGGTAACATCGTTGGAATTGCGTAATTCATCAATCACCATTTCCATAACCAGCGTATCAATCACATCAATCAGACCCATTTTTTCAGCAATAGGGATAAGCGCGCCGGCAGAGCTGATTTTTCCTGATTGACCAACTATTCTAAGCAACGCTTCATAATGAGCTATTCTACCACTAGCACTGTCAACTATTGGCTGATAGGCCATACGCAGGCGTTTTTCCTTAACGGCTTTGAAAAAATAATTGGCAAGCCCCATTTGCTGGCGGCATTGATCTGCTTCCTGACGGGTAGATTCATAAGTGCGCTGTTGATTGCTCTGCATACTATTTACGGTAATATAGGCTTTGTCCAGTGCGTCATGTGCATCCGCGCTTTCCTGTGGAAAAGAAACGCTGCCGATAACTCCGATTATATATAATGATGCGGTTTCAAAATTATCCCGACCGAAATTTTGAACCAAGGTATGGATACGCTGCATCATTCTTGCTGTATCTTCTGGGTAGCTGGAAGATAAGATAATTCCAAGCTGGTCGCGCTGTAGGCGTTGTACAGTGTCGCCTTCGGATAAAAGTGATTTAATCATGTTAGTTAAATCATGGATTACAATTTCCGAAGTGTCATGCCCATAAGCATTGATAATCATGGACAGGTTGCTTATGGAAAGTAGCAGTAATGCTCCGGAGGTATGATTATTTATAACGCTGTGAATAGAGGTTTCCAGCATATTGACAAAATCAGCAGCATAGAAATTAGAACCGGGATATGTTGGAGGGGGTGCTACCATTTCCGGTGTGTCAATATTAGGTATAGAAGCATCACCAACAGCGTGGTGCTGTCCTGCGGCTAAACTAAAAACAGGCTCTGTTGATGTGTCATTCTTAAATAACATTTTCTGATCTATAGCCACTTCTTCTCTCTATGATGACTAACCTAATAATATGTTGCGAAAATTATATCAGATTTATCCAGCATTTTATTCAGTTTTTATCATTATTTTTTTACATTAACCCTTTCATTCTATGCTTAAATGGTAAATAGAGTGTTACCTTTGGAAAACGCTCAAAAATATTTATTTTTATATATTTATAACAGGCTGAAAAATAAGCTTAACGCTATAATAAATCCCAAGTAGGAATTTGACATAAATACCAGTTTTGCTGATTCTGGCTTGCTAATATCCAGTAATTTTATCTGCCAGATGCAGTGTATTATAGCTGGAATAAAGAATATGATATTTGAAATATTTCCAGTAGCAATAGTGAAGAAAATCATCGCTAGAAAATACATTATTGTAACAAAAAATTTGGTTTTTTCTCCCAGCCGTAAAGCGGTGGAACGGACACCGATACGTGCATCATCAATTTTATCTTGATGTGCATAAATAGTGTCGTAGCCAAGCGTCAGGCAAATTCCGCCTATATATAACCAGATTGCGGGTAATTCTAATTGATTTCGTACCGCCACCCAGCCCATGATTGTGCCCCAGTTAAAAGCTAATCCCAAAAATAATTGTGGCCACCAGCTGATGCGTTTCATAAATGGATAAATAGATACAGGTATCATGGCTAATGCAGCCCACATGATTACCTGTAAACCAAGTATAACGGCTATTATGAGGGAAATAGTGAGTAGTATGGATAAAAAAATCATGGCTTGCTTTATATTCAACTCACCGCTGGCAAGTGGTCTAATTTTTGTGCGCTCTACTTTTTTATCAATGTCACTATCGGCAAGGTCATTAATTATACAACCAGCACCGCGCATTAATACTGAACCGATAAAAAATAATAATAGCTTGCCTGTCTCTAATGTACCGGAAGAAGAAAGTATAATGGCCCATGCACATGGCCAGAATAATAACCAGATACCTACAGGCTGGTGTAGGCGCATAAGTCTGAGATATGGGTTGGTGAAGTTCATACATTTTGTATAAATTATATTTACGCAACAAAAAAGCCCCGAATGTTTCCATTCAGGGCTTTTTTCGGTTAACAGAGCAATTAAGCCGATTTCTTTTTAGAAGCAGTAGCAGAAGCAGAGCTGATTTCTTCTAGGCTTTCAGCAGTACGACGGTTAAGAACGTCAAAAGCTTCAAAGCTTGATTTGGTAACAAGTTCGCTAACTTCACGAAGATTGTTAAGAGTGTTTTCAAAAAACGCTTTCATCAAATCAGATTGTTTGCTGATGCTGGTTTCTGGTGTTCCGCTGGTCATAAGGTCTTTAGAAACTTTGATAGCGTTATCAATATTAGCACGGGCTACTTCTGCTTGACGGCGGGTAATTGCTTGCGCGCTCTCAACTACTACTTGGTTAGCAGCAGAAAGAGCTTCCATGTTGCGGCGACCGGTAGAAATGAATTGATTAAAGTCCAAAGAATTTTTGAACATATCAGAAAATGCTTGGTTGTATGACATAGTATCTCTCCTAAAAATTACAAAAATAAAACAAATAAATAACTCAATTAGGCGCGCAATCTACTACATGAAAAACAGCAAGTCAAGAAAAATGTTGCACTGCACAAAAATGGGTTTTTATAGATTATTTTTTGGTTTTGCGTACTTCTTCTATAGATTTTGCAATTGCCTCATAAGGCATTGCGCCCGGATAAAAATTATCACCAATAATGAAGGCAGGAGTACCTTGTGCTCCAATCTCAGCACCAAGTTTACGGTTTTTATCCAATATTTGCTGAATTTCCGGTTTTGCAATCTCTGCTTTTAATTTTTCTGGGTCTATGCCTAGTTTTTTTCCTTCTGCCAGAACAACCTGCTCATTCATAGCACCTGTAGTGGCAAACATTGCTTTGTGGAAATCAAAATATTTATCCTTGGCGATACGGCTTACAGCAAGAGCTGCACGTGAAGCATATATAGATTCCTCGCTCAATATAGGGTATTCTTTGAAAACAACTTTAACTTTTTTATCATTTTCAAGAACTTGGCTTACTGATTTTAGAGCTTGCTTGCAATATCCGCAGTGATAATCAAAAAATTCTACAATGGTAACATCAGCATCTGCTGGACCAACTGATGGTGAAGAAGGATCAGAAATAAGTTCCGCTTTGTTTTTTATAATACCTTCTTTAGATTTTTTTGCAACTTCTTCCTCTTGGGCTATCTGCATTTTTTCTACAGCTTCATTAAGGATGCTCGGATCATTAATCAAAGCCTCTTTAATGAGGGCAGGAAGCTGTTTGCGGGTTATAGGGGTGTTTTCATCAACAGCCGCAGCTTGGGCAAAAGTAGGAATTGCAGCGATGAAAACGATTGATAAGAAGGTAGCAAAAATACGAGATGAAAGCATGAATTACTCCATAGTTTTTAATAAAAAATCAGGTTGTTAAGTCTATCATTATTTTTAGGAAAGTATAGCAAATAATCCCGAAATCTAGCGGTCATCATCTTCTATACCGTCTTTTTCATTCTGTTTTTTAATTTCCTCAGCCTTGTTTTTTACATCCTGCGCCCGCCTGTATGCTGGCGATGATTTTTTTAGGTTTTTTAATGCTTGGTTGGACATCTGGATAGCTGTTTTTGTGTCATTCTGTAACAAGGCTTCTTCTGCTAGAGCAAGATTTGACATAGGCATATTGTCAGTGCTGCCGTATGCTGTAGCAAGCAGCCTCCATGAAGTGGCATTGCTATTATCTATACTTACAGATTTTTCTAAATGGGTGATAGCAGATTGCAAAGATGATGGTGACTTGTCGGTTATTTCAACTTTTGCTAAATCAGAGAGTATTAAAGCAGAATTAGGAAGCAATTTGATAGATTTTTTGTAGGCGGTGAGTGCGTCATCAATGCGCCCATTTTCAAATAGAATCTGTCCTTTAAGTTCGTAGAAAAAAGGATCATTTGGTGATTCGTCAATCAGCGAATCCATTTCTTCTAAAGCTTTGTCCAGCTCTGGCATTTTATAATAAGCAACAGCGCGCGCCAGTCGGGCAGGGACAGTTTTATTGGTTCTTGGATATTTCTGCAAAGTTTGTTCTGGTGTTTTTATGAAACCGTAAAGCTTTGCTATCATCCTTTGGTTTAACTCATCATAAGATTTTGGATGTTGCCCTTCGGGAATATTAGATTTTTCAACGTTATTGCGGACAAATTCGATCCTTTCATTGGTAAGAGGATGGGTAAGCATGTAAGGGTCAGGAGAGCCAAACTGTTTACGCTCATTCCTCCTTAGCATTTCAAACATTTTTAGCATACCGCTGGCAGAAATATCCAGTTTGTTAAGGCTGGTGATAGCAGATTGATCAGCTGCTTGCTCATTGGCGCGGGTATAAGAAAGGAAATTACGCATTATACCGGTTTGTCCACCTGTAATAACTGCTGCCGCTGCTTCCGGTTTTTTAGAAACTGCCGCCGCAGCCGCTCCCAGAACAAAGGTAAGAACCGTACCGATCTGGGCATTTTTAATTTTTTCTGTACCTTGCGCTAGGTGACCTCCAGCTATATGTCCGGTTTCATGAGCCATTACCCCAATCAGTATATCTGGAGTATCAGAAGCCATAATCAGCCCGCTATTGATAAACATATTTGCGCCACCGGCAACATAGGCGTTAAGGGTATCGTCATTTACTATGAAAATCCTAACTGCCTTGCTGTTCACTCCGGCAACCTTAAAAATAGGGTCAGCATAAGTTCGGAGGGTATGTTCAATCTCTGCATCTCTTATCAATGGGACAGCAAAGACTTGATTGCTGATTAACAAAAAACAGAGAAAATAAGAAATTGTTTTGAAATTAAACAACATATTATGCCCTTTTATAGATCAAAATTAATTTCACGATCATCAACTGTTATTAATCTTAGAAATTCCCCATCCCATTTAATTTGTTTGTATAGGATAAAGTTTGACATGGTTTTTGGAAGTATATCTAGGTTAGGGTAGATATCTCCTAGAGTTATTTTTTTACTTTCTTTTCCTTTTCTAAAAACATAAACAATAATAGTAGATGGTTTTTTGTCATTCTCAGCTAATAAATTTTGCCCATCATATATAGAAAATAATAAATCACAATTATTAGATAGGTATATGTTGCGCTTCCAATCTGGGATGATCCATGATTTTTCCTGTTTTTTATCATCTAAACGATAAATAATTATACTATTGGTATTTAGTTTTGCATGTGCAGAACACTGTTTGTTAGAAGAATATACAATATAATCTATTGGTGTTGGCAGAGGTTCATCTGCACGAGCCATAGCACTGCAACATAAAATGCCCGTTATTAAAATGAACCGTAATTTCATACACATGATTTTAGAGTTAATCATCCAAGCTTATCATTTTCTGCCACCAGCCACGTTTAGGTGGAGAAGCAGGCTCATTTTCTGATTGACGTTGTTTAACTGTTTCCTCTTGTTTGTAATCATGAAAAGCTTTGTAAGTAGGAGGAGCTGGTTCAGCTGCAGGGCGCATGTCAGAAGCAAAGGCAGGAAGAGTATTGCCATCTACTAATTCTGCTGCACCACCATTCCAGCTAGTTGGAATGTCTTCATTTGCTTCCTGCCCTGTATTTTTGGTATCGCTGCTTTGCTCGCCGCGATCACGCCATTTACGACGGCCACGACCACGTTCGCGTGGGTGGCGTTTTTGTCCAGACTCCTTGCTGTCCTCAGTAGAAGATAAGTTTTCTTCTGTCCCGTCTTCAGATTTTAACGGAGCAAATTCTATAACATTATCGCTTGCTTCACTGTTTGTGTTGTCAGCATTTTCTGTTGCAGAGTCATAGTTACCACGTTTGTTACGTCCGCCACGGCGGCGATTTCCACGGCGCGGATTTTTACCTTCTGCTACCTCCGCTTCCCTTGCGGTTGGTTCAGGCACGTCAGAGATGTTTCCTTCTGGGGAGGTATCGCCTGTAGTTTCATTCACACGTTGTGGACGGTTATCACGCTCCCTATCTGTGCGTTTTGGACGGCGTTGTTCGTTGTTTTCTGCTCTTTCCACATTGTTACGACGGATTTTTTCAACATTGAATTCTGAAGCGGCAAGTTCAGGATTTATAGCAATCTGTATAATAACATTATGCCGCTTTTCAAGCTCACGCAAAGCTTCGCGCTTGGAATTAAGCAGGTGTAAGGCTATAACCTGAGGAGCACTAATTTTTATCACACCTGTATGTTGGTTGCTGGCTTCTTTTTCAATAGCACGGATTATTTGAATTGCCATTGATTCATGCGACCGGATTACACCACGACCAACGCAATGAGGGCATTGGGTCATATTGGTTTCAGAAATACTAGGGCGCAGACGTTGGCGTGACATTTCCAACAAGCCAAAAGGGCTGATACGGCCGAGTTGGATTTTGGCACGGTCGGTTTTCATGGAATCTTTAAGCACTTTTTCTACTGCACGGCGGTTGCGTGACTCCATCATGTCAATAAAATCAATTACCACTAGCCCTGCTAAATCACGCAGGCGCAATTGTCTTGCTACTTCTGCTGCCGCTTCAAGATTGGTTTTAAGGGCGGTTTCTTCAATATTGCGTTCACCGGTTGCCCGTCCTGAGTTTACGTCAATGGAAATCAGGGCTTCGGTCGGGTTGATAACCAGATATGCTCCCGATTTCATTTTTACCACAGGGTCGTGCATGGAAAGAAGTTGCTCTTCAATATTATAAGCATAGAAAAGAGGAGTTTGCGCTGAATATTGTTTGATTTTAGGTAAATGGCTGGGGAGCAGCAATTTCATAAATTCACGTGCAGATTTGCAGGCACTGTCACCTTCTACAATAATTTCCTCAATATCATTGCTATATTGATCACGAATAGCACGTTTTACTATGTTTCCTTCTTCATAAATCAGGGCAGGGGCATTGGATTTCAAGGTATCTTCCCTTATATTATTCCAAAGTTTTACCAGATAATCAAAGTCACGTTTTATTTCTGCATGTGTGCGATCCATTCCTGCTGTGCGGATAATTACACTCATCCCTTCTGCTAAACGGAATTCTGTTGAAATAGCTTTAAGGCGTTTGCGGTCTTCAGCACTGGCAATTTTACGTGAAATACCACCATCTTTAGGGGAGTTAGGCATTAGTACGCAATAACGACCGGCAAGTGACAGGTAAGTAGTAAGGGAAACACCTTTATTGCCGCGTTCTTCTTTAATAACTTGAATTAAAACAATTTGTCCGCGACGTATAACTTCCTGTATTTTATAACGGCGCATAAACACATTACGGTTGCGTTTGTCGCGCACCACTTCTTCATCGTTAGAAAGTGTCTCAACTTCCTCATTTTCAGAATCAGGACTTGCGGTAGCCGGTGTTTCCATATTGTCAGAAGCAGGAATATTATTACCGAATAGATCTTCACTAGGCTGGGTAGTAGGTAAATTATCAATGCTGGCATTACTGTCTATATCGTTAGAGCTGCTAGTGCCAATATCTACAGGAATTGATTCAGATAGCGACAATTCTTCGCTAATTGATAAATCAATTGCGCTATTCATAAGGTAAGCCGGACGCTCTTCACTGACTTTTTCCATATCTTCTTCTATGGATATTGGTTCCATAGATTCATTTAATGGTGGAAATTCAATGTCATTTTGTGTTTCAGCGGTGGTAGCGGCAATTTCTTCATTGCTTTGCCCAGAATCTTTATTCTGAGATTGTTCAGACCCTTCGGTTTCTTGTGCTGCTTCTTCCAATAGGCGTTTACGGTCAGAAACCGGAATCTGGTAATAATCAGTGTGGATCTCGGCAAAAGGAAGGAAGCCTTGTTTGCCACCGCCATATTCTACAAAAGCAGCTTGTAGCGACGGCTCAACCCGTGTGATTTTAGCAAGATAAATATTACCTTTTAACTGTTTTTTGGCAGTGCTTACAAAATCAAAATCATAAATTTGGGTTTCATCAGCGATAACAACCCTTGTCTCTTCTGGGTGTAGCGCATCAATCAACATACGTTTTACCATAGCGGCGAACTCCTTTTGGTCGCCCTATAGTGCAGCAGATCAGGTTTTTGGCGATATATAATTAGGCAAACGGTAATTCACGTAAATAGGGGCACGCACTCTCCTTGCGAGTGGTGGTGAAAAAATGCTAAATAACAAATCAATAAAAATAACTGACATACCGAACCATAAGGTCGTGGTTTATATAAATAAAATTAGAAAAAACTGCAAGATAACCGCTATTTTCATAACATCCGCTAGCTTTCTTACAGACTTTGAAGCAGGCGGGGAAAATAACAACTACCCTTATTCCATTGTTAAATAACGAATAAATTAAAACTATCGGTAATCAACATAATCACTATAACTTCTAAAAAGGAAATATACAATGAACTTATGTATTAATGCATAATTTTTTTATAACTGGGATGGCGTTTTTGCAGCAACATTAACGTGGTTAAATAAAATATTTGTCCAAAAATAAAATTAGCGTAATAAATTATTTGATTTTTATAATAAAAAGTTTAGAATCTTCATAATTTTAGTCATTAATATATTGATAATATATATTATTTAGGGAGATAAACTTATGTCAGATCAAAATTTACCACAGAATAATTTAATGGATAAAGAAAAAACAGATGGAATTGTTGAAGTGGTCAGGATGGCTGCTGATAAATTAAAACAAGCTGCAAATGATAAATCAGGTGTGGATGGAGCTTTGTCTGGCCTTAGTGCTGCCTTGAGCGGAGCAAAAGAGGAGATGGGTCTAGGTTCTCTTATTGAGCTTAGAGAAGGTAATGGTGAAGGTCTAAAAGGTTACGCAAGAAACAGATTCCGTTCTGTTGTTGCTGGTGCTTTAGCTGATACTGTTAACGCTGGTCATTTAGATTCGGTTTTGAAAAGTAAAGCATTAGAGCATGCTGGTGATTTAGAAATTTTTCTTGAAATTTCTGGTGGTCAGAAGGATGTACTGAATAAGCTAAAAAATGCTTATAATAATACTTTCGCTGGGGCTAGTCAGACGGCTTCTCCTGAAGTGGTGCATGCTATTTCTGCTGGGCAAGGTCGTGGTCAGTAAGCTGGATAATCATATTTTATTGTAGTTACATTTTAGTGACTAGATAAATATATCTATAAAAAAGATGATTTTCTTATTCAAAAGACGTGTTATTTGTCATAGAAGAGCTTAGTTCAAGCAACCCGTAGCTTTTGCCGTGACTATTTTTGATGAAAAAAAACTTATATTTTCTATATGTGTTTATTGCTAGCCTGTTTTTCTGCGGCATTGTTTCTGCGGCTGATATTGTACGCTTTGAGCAGAAAAACGGCAAAGAGATAATCATTATTTCTGTGGCTAATGTTGAAAAGAAAAAAATTTTTACAGTTCCCAATCCAGAACGGTTGGTGGTTGATGTACCATCAGTAGCGGGGAAATATAAGGTTGCTCTTCCTGACGATTATAGCGGAAAATTGATAAAAGCGGTAAGGTTTGGGCAGTTTGACCCTAAAACTTCGCGGTTTGTTTTTGATTTAGAGCAGGCTATCAAAGTTTCTTCCCAGAGGCTTGAGGGGAATAAACTTGTTATAGATATTATTGGCAGCACTACAAATAGTTCTAATGAAAATCTGGTAAAAAAAGAAATAAAAACCATTTCCAAAAATAATGGAAAAAAATCCGAAAAAAATATAAAAAACTTTAAGTCACCTAAAAAATATAAATCTAATTTGCCACCACTTATTATTATAGATGCAGGGCATGGTGGGGTTGATCCCGGTGCGATTGGTGATGGTGGTACTCAGGAAAAAGATGTGGTGTTGGGATATGCTCTGGCACTTAAAACTAAACTTCTCAAACTGAATAAATACCGTGTACAGCTTACCCGTTCGGAAGATGAGTTTATAATGTTAAGAAAAAGGGTGGAGATCGCCAGAAAAGCAGGGGCTAGCTTGTTTATCTCCCTTCATGCTGATTCAGCAGAAGAAGAGGAGGCGAGAGGGCTTTCAGTTTATACCGTATCAGAAAACGCTTCCGATAAAGAAGCGGAGGCATTGGCGGCGCGGGAAAATAAATCGGATATTATCGGTGGAATGGATTTGTCGGACGAGCGGGCGGAAGTTGCAGATATTTTAATTTCACTTGCACAACGTGAAACTAAAAATAATTCAGCCATGTTTGCAGATTTTCTGGTGGCTAATCTGGATAACAGGGTAAGGACTTTGCCGAATACTCATAGATTCGCCGGTTTTGCCGTGCTTAAAGCACCGGATATACCATCAGTATTAATTGAAATAGGATTCCTGTCGCATCCGCAGGAGGAGAAAGAAATTAAATCAAAAACATATCGTGAAAAAGTAACATCTGGTATTATCGCAGGAATTGAGGCATATTTCCGCAGGAAAGAAACAGTATTGGGTGCGGCAGCATTATGAATAAAATATCTAGTAATGTTATCGGGCTTTTAGGCTGGCTGTTTTCTATTGCTTTTACTCTCACTGTTCTTGGAGCAATGGTTGGCGTATTCATGTTTAATTATTACGCCAAGGATTTACCCGATTATAGCCAATTGGAAAAATATGACCCTGCTACACTTACCCGTCTTTATGCCGCTGATGGAAAGTTATTGGCAGAATATGCCACGGAAAAACGGGTATTCGTACCGCTTTCGGCAATCCCTAAATCAGTTATAAATGCTTTTTTAGCTGCAGAAGACAAAAATTTTTACAAACATACCGGAATTGATTTTACAGGTCTTGCACGTGCTGTGCGTGATAATGTGGTAAATTACGGACAGGGAAAATCTCTGGTTGGCGGTTCAACAATCACGCAGCAGGTAGTAAAGAATTTCCTGCTTACTAATGAGAAATCATTTGAGAGAAAAATTAAAGAAGCAATTCTTGCGATGCGTATCAGCAAGGTGTACAGCAAGGATAAAATTTTAGAATTATACCTGAATGAAATTTATCTAGGACTTGGTTCTTATGGAGTAGCTGCTGCTGCCCAAAATTATTTTAATAAATCACTTGATGAACTTACGGTAGAAGAAGTGGCATTGCTTGCCACTGAACCTAAAGCTCCGGCACAATATAATCCGCGCAAAAATTATGACGCAGCTAAGATACGCCGTGATTGGGTGATAGACCGTATGAATGAAGATGGATATATTACCGGTGAGCAGGCAAAAACAGCTAAAAACACACCTATTACCCTGCGTAATAGGGATATGACAGAAATAGCGCGGGCGGATTTTTTTGCCGAAGAAGTGAGGCGTTCCCTAGCGGATATGTATGGTTCAGACGTGCTTTATGGTGGTGGTTTAGTGGTAAAAACCACCCTTGAGCCTGAAATTCAGAAAACAGCTGATAATGCTTTGCGTAAAGCTTTGATAGAATATGATAAAAGGCGTGGCTATCGCGGTGCAATTGCACATATAAATAGTGAAAAAGAATGGAAATCCAACCTTGCTACCCTTAGCAAGGAACATTCCTATCATTTGCTGGATAACCAGAAATTAGCTGTGGTATTTTCATTGGATGAAAACAAAGCTCAAATTATGTTTGAGGATGATAAACGAGGTTATATCCCGTTTTCTCTTATGAAATGGACTCGCCGTATTATAGCGGATGGTAAGCTTGGTGCGGAAGTGAAAAGACCAGCGGATATATTAAAAGTTGGAGATGTTATAATTGCTTCCGAACTTAATGATGATGAAGAAAAAATTGTAAATCCTAGGAAACCTGTAACCGGTAAAAAAACTACTGATAAAAAATCAGCCGATATGGTTGATATAAAAAAAATATGGAACCTAGCGCAAGTTCCGGAGATAAATGGGGCGATGGTGGTACTTGATCCGCATACCGGACGGGTGCTGGCTATGTCGGGTGGGTATGCTTACGGTGGCACAGAATTTAACCGTGCCACCCAAGCCAAACGCCAGCCCGGTTCATCATTCAAGCCGTTTGTTTATATGGCAGGACTTGAAAATGGCTTTAAGCCTTCGGATGTATTTTTAGATGCTCCAGTAGAAATGTCGCAGGGCAGAGGCATGTCAGCATGGAAACCTTCTAATTATCATAATGAATATTTAGGTCCTACTACCATGCGGGTAGGTCTTGAAAAATCCCGTAATACTATGACTGTGCGGATTGCTCAGGCAATGGGGCTTGATAAAGTTTTAGAAATCGGCAAACGCTTCGGTATTTATGATGACCCGCCAGAACATTTTTCAATTGTTTTAGGTTCAATGGAAACAACCTTGCTAAGGTTAGTGAATGCTTACGGGATGATTGCTAACGGGGGCAAAAAAAATGTTCCATCACTTATAGAGCGTATTGATGACCGGCATGGAAAAATTATTTATCGTCGTGATAATAGGGATTGCAGTGCTTGCCTTGTTGCAGATGCTGGTATGATAAATGAAAAGACTCTTCCGCCGGAATTGAGAGATAACCGTGATCAGGTTGCTGATCCGCGCATTGCCTATCAGATAACTTCAATGCTGCAAGGAGTTGCAGTAAGGGGGACGGCAGCCCGTTCTAAGGAAATAGGCAAAATAGTAGCTGGAAAAACTGGTACAACCAATGACAGCCTTGATACTTGGTTTGTAGGCTTTACACCGGATCTGGTGGTTGGAGTTTTTGTAGGATACGATAAACCACGTACACTTGGTAGAAAAGAAACTGGCGGTTCGGTTGCACTTCCAGCTTTCATCGCTTTTATGAAAGATGCGCTCAAAGATGTACCTAATAAACCATTTCGCGTGCCAAGGGGTATCCAGCTTGTAAAAATAGATCTACATACAGGATTACCGCTTGATGGCACAGAGCCTCCGGATGCTAAAATTATTGAGGAAGCATTTATAGTTGGCGCACCGGTTTTTGTACCGTATGAAAGAAAAACAGATAATATTAATGGTTCTAACCCAGAAGCAAGTATAGTGATAAATCCACCTGATTCAGAAACTCAACCGCCGCTTATCCATTCTTCGGAAGACGATAACTATATGGAAGAGCCTGATGAGTCTCGGCCTTTAGTTGGCACAGGTGGTTTATATTAAGGATAAAAATTATGACAATGATCAAAACCCCGATCTCAGATACTATTAATAAAGTTAAAGAAGTTGCAAGAATTTTTAAGAGCAAAAAATTATTAATTGATAATCCGGAGATTATAGAAAACCTGCAATCAATAAAATCAGTCCTTGAAATTCTACCTGATATAAAAACTATAGGTGGTGAGTCAAAAATCAATCCTTTTTTAGAACATAAAGATCTTGCCGCACGGATTGCCGAGATTAGTGGTGATAATTATTATTCAAAATCATTTATCAGCAAGCAGGATAAAAAAGACCAGTTGGTAAAACAGTTTAATAATACTGGGATTTTTAGGCAAATGGCAAAATACCTAGAAGAAAATTGGGTAACTATACAAAACCATGTTGATAATTTATGCGATAAAAATACAATATCTTCAGATGTTAAAGAGATATTTGCTGTGCGCGCAATTTTTTCTGATACGAATAAAGATAAAATAGTAAAAATATTTAGGGACTTAGACGCTGATATCGTAGATAACAGAATGGAATATGCTAAAAGAATCGGTATAGGCGAGCATTTCAAATCAGCAATACTTGACCGTTAATAAAGAAGCATTCCCTAATTTTTTTCTTCATTCTTTAATTCATCAAGTGCCAGATTCAGTTCTAGGACATTTACATATGGTTCACCAAAAAACTGGCTTTGCCAATTTGTGTTACCATCTATCAACACCTGAACTTCTTCCAGTTTTATTTTGCGTGCATTGGCGATTCTGGAAGACTGATACTTAGCAGCAGCAACACTTATATGCGGATCAAGACCGCTGCTAGAGGCGGTAACCAAATCAACAGGTATTTTGTCCTTATTATCAGGATCAGCTTTTTGCAAGGTTTGAGTGCGGGCAGAAACCGCTTCCAATAGTTTAGGGTTTGCAGGGCTTAAATTAGTTCCTGCGGAATCCATGGCATTATAATTATTCTGTGATGGTCTAGCCCAAAAATATTTAGGATCAGTAAAATTCTGGGCAAGTAGGTGTGAACCGATTATTTTCCCGTCCCTGCTAATAAGGCTGCCTGACGACGCGTCTGCAAAAAATATTTTTGCAATTACAGTCACTACTAAAGGATAAACTACACCCAAGAGAATGGTTAGCACAACAAGGAGGCTAAGTGCAGTACGGACAGAGGCGATTAGGCTTTTAATATCATTTTTACCGTTCATATTATACAGCCCCTATAATAGTAAGTATAATGTCAATCACCTTAATTCCAATAAATGGCACTAATAGTCCTCCTAATCCATATATAAGCAAGTTGTGGCGTAAAAGAGCCGCTGCACTTACAGGACGGTAGGTAACCCCTCTAAGTGCTAGCGGTATAAAGGCGATTATAACCAGAGCATTAAAAATTATTGCTGATAAAATCGCAGAAATTGGTGAAGTCAAGTGCATGATATTCAGATAATTTAATTCGGGATATGTGCTGATAAAAGAAGCAGGAATCAGCGTAAAATATTTGGCAACTTCGTTAGCTATAGAAAAGGTTGTCATTGAACCGCGTGTCATGAGTAGTTGTTTGCCGATTTCTACAATTTCAATAATTTTAGTAGGATCAGAATCCAGATCTATCATGTTTCCAGCTTCTTTAGCAGCTTGCGTGCCGCTATTCATAACTACTGCTACGTCTGATTGGGCAAGTGCAGGGGCATCGTTCGTACCGTCACCAACCATAGCGACCAGCTCACCACTTGTCTGCATTTTACGTATCAGCTTGAGTTTTTGCTCAGGCGTTGCTTGTGCCAGATAATCATCAACCCCTGCTTCAGCTGCAATAGCCGCGGCGGTAAGAGGGTTATCACCAGTAATCATTATGCTCCTGATACCCATTTTGCGGAGGTCGGCAAGACGTTCTTTTATTCCCGTCTTAATTATATCTTTTAAGTAAATAACACCTAATGCCCGTCCGTTATCCATCAACACCAAAGCTGTGCCGCCAAGACGGGATATATCATCAATCTTGCGGCGTAAATCTTCAGGGATTTTAGAACCAGTAAGCTGTAATTGTTTTTCTATAGAATCAGATGCACCTTTAAGGATAAGGCGGTTACCGATTTTTATACCGCTTAAACGTGTTTCAGCACTAAATTCAATAAATTCACTACCCTCTGGACCGACGGTAATATCTGGAAAATAATATTTTGAACGTACCAGTGACAATATGCTTTTACCTTCCGGTGTCTGATCCATAAAAGAAGATAATTGCGCAGATTTTGCTACTTCTTCAATATTTATGCCAGCAGCAGGAAAAATCTCTTCTGCTTGGCGGTTGCCATGGGTAATTGTTCCTGTTTTATCAAGTAGGATACAGTTTATATCTCCTGCTGCTTCTACGGCACGCCCTGATGAAACAATAACATTGGCTTTAAGCAGGCGATTCATCCCAGCGATACTTATTGTAGAAATAAGCCCGCCAATAGTTGTTGGAGAAAGGCAGATAAGCAACGCCACCAAAACAGTTAAACTAACTACCTGTCCCGTACCGTTTTGCTCAACGCTGAAAATGGAAAAAGGTAAAAGGGTTATTATTGTAATAAGAAATGTAGCTGTAAGCATGGCAAGAAAAACAGAAAGGGAAATTTCATTAGGAGTTTTTTGCCGCTTTGCACCTTCTACAAGTGATACCATCCGGTCAATAAAACTTTCTCCGGCATTGGCTGTTATCCTTATTATTATCCAGTCAGAAAGAACACGCGTTCCGCCGGTAACTGCATCTGAATCACCTCCTGATTCGCGGATAACAGGGGCTGATTCTCCAGTTATTGCACTTTCATCCACTGAAGCAATACCATAAACTACTTGCCCGTCGCTAGGAATAGGGTCTCCTGCTTCTATCAGAACTAAATCATCCTTACACAGCCTCGATGCTGGAATTGTTTCATAATCTTCCTTTTTGTCTATATTGCGGATTTTTTTTGCATTTACTTCTTTCCTCAATGTTCTCAGGCTTTCCGCCTGCGTCTTTCCCCTGTCTTCAGCAAGACTTTCGGCAAAATTGGAAAATAAAACTGTAATCCATAACCATATCGCAACTGATAAAGTAAACCACGCTGGTTCATTACCAACTTTCATACCAGATAATTGCGCGACATATAACCCAGAAACTACAATAGTCCCGAGATATACAACAAATACTACGGGATTTCGTAATTGCACCACAGGTGACAATTTTACAAATGCCTGAATTATAGATCTGGTAATATTAATAGTTTTAGGTTGTACTTTATGGCTGCTCATTTTATTGTCATCATATTATTGTTTTTTAGGTTTTCTATATGAAGATGTTCTGCAATTGGACCAAAAACAATTGACGGAATATAAGTTAATATACCCACCATAATAAGTATCCAAGTCAGCAGGAATACAAAACTAGGTGTATGGGTTGGCAGAGTTCCCGCGTTTATGGGAGAAATGTTCTTACTCGCAAAAGAACCGGCAATAGCAATAGCAGAGGTTATTACAAAATAACGACTGCAGAACATGGATATAGCAAGAGCGATATTATAAAATTCACTATTGGTTTTTAGACCGGCGAATGAACCGCCATCATTATTTCCAGCAGAAGAAAAAGCATATAGTATCTCGGTAAAACCTTGTGCGCCGTAATTAAAAATTCCAGCCTTACCTGCCTCGGTAGAAACCGCTATAGCGGTTCCAAATAATACAACCATTGCTGGAACTATTATAATAACTGATGCCATTTTTATATCAAATGTACTTATCTTTTTGCCCATATATTCAGGCGCACGACCAACCATAAGACCGCCTATAAATACAGTAAGAATCACAAATGCCAATATATTATAAAGACCACTTCCGATACCGCCGAAAATAACCTCACTGAATTGGGTCAGGATAATAGGTGCTAGTGCTCCAAGTGGTGAAAAAGAATCCAACATATAATTAGGAGAGCTGTTAGATGTAGCAGTTGCTACGGTTGCCCTTAGAGAGGCGTTAGCTGTCCCGAATCTGACTTCTTTACCTTCCATATTGCCAGCAGAACTATCAATTATTTTTTCATTGAATAATGGATTAGGGCTTTGCTCGTATATAATTGTGGTTATAAGAGACGGAATAAAGATTATAGACATAACTGCAAGCAATGCCCAGCCTTGCCTTCTGTCACCTATAATAACACCAAAAGCATAAATAATAGCAGTCGGTATTAGTAAAATAGCTATGATCTGGAAAAAGTTAGTAAGGGGAGTAGGGTTTTCAAAAGGATGAGCACCATTTACCGCAAAAAAACCTCCGCCGCCGCTACCTATGGTTCTGATTGCAACCTGTGAAGCGACTGCTCCTTGTGGAATTAATTTTGGGTGTGATTCGTTATCATTATTTACGGCAATGGAATTTTCAAGAGGTGCATATTCAATATATGGGGAGATATTCTGTATGACCCCTTGGGAAGTTAAAAAAACAGCAAAAATAAAGGATAAAGGAAGGAATATGTATAAAGTGCCGCGTACTACATCTACATAAAAATTACCTATATTTTTGGTTTGCCTGCGGGAAAAACCGCGGGCAAGAGCAGCAAAAGCTGCCATTCCGGTGGCAGTTGACACAAAATTCTGTACAGCAAGACCGATAGTTTGTGAAAAGTTACTTAGGGTGTTTTCTCCAGCATAACTCTGCCAGTTACCATTAGTAACAAAACCTATGGCAGCATTAAAAGCAATGTCTGGGGCAACGCCTGCAAAGTTCTGTGGATTTAAGGGAAGGAAATTTTGAAAAATTAAAATAAAAAATAATAATGCAAAGCCTAAAAAACCAAATAAAACCATGGAGCTGGCATAGCGCACCCAATCCATCTCTTCTTTGTTATTTATACTACATATTTTGTAAATTAATATTTCCAGCCAGCCAAGTAATTTCCTTAATATGGTTCGTTTTCCCATGAACACATTAGCTATATAGATACCAAGGGGTTTTATACTAAATGTGACAATAGCTAAACATAATATAATATGAATGTATGTAGGCATAATTTTAAGAAAATTCTATGGAAAAATTTCTGGTTTAATGGTCGCAACAACAAGATATACAAACAGAACTAAAGCTATAATTCCAACTATAATATAAAGCTCCATAATTACTCTTCCTTCAAGGAATCACATAGCCATATAAAAGCATAGGTTATGATAAAGAATGATGTACCAAGCACAAAAAATGAAAACATTTTATTCTCTTGTTTGTTGATTACGAAAGCACACTATAGGCTCTTGTTAAATTAAGTCAATAATGGAGAATTATTTGGGGTAGCTATAAACCGTATCCTTACCAAAAAATGTGGAATCCTCTATGGTTGTGGTTTTAGATTCAGGTTTTACAGTATTTTTTGTGGAGATTTTTACAGGTACATCTGGTTTTTTGAGCATCTGCGGAGGAGGTGGGGGAGTAGTTATAAAGCCAATATTGTTTTTTGAATTATAAGAACTTGTTTCCTTGTCACTATTGTCTTTTGATTTTGGCTTATTGTAAATCTTGCTGTATTTTTCATAAAATACAATATTTTCTTGTGCTTGCTCTTTGTTCATATCCTGTAGGTTCAGTTTTGTCGCTTTTTCCTGTTGTCCGGAAACACCGTATGCTAAGGCAAGGTTATGGCGTATAATGGATACGTGCGGAGATTTTTTGTTCTTAGCATCTTTTACTATAGGTTCAAGAACTTCAATTGCCTGTTTTGCCTGTTGATTAAGGATAAGAGACATAGCCAGATTATTTTTAATAAGAAGTGATTCAGGATCTATTGATAGCGCAGCTTGATAAATATCCTGTGCTGCGAGATGGTTGCCTCCATGATCAAAAGCTATAGCTTTACTGTTATAAGCCAAAATATTTTTAGGATCTGATTCCAGTATTTTATCGAAGACAATAACAGCCTCCTCTGCTTTTCCGCTTTCAACCAGATTATTGCCATTTTTACGGAGTAATTCTGTTTCAATTTCAGTTTTAGGGTTTTCTTGTGAACTCTCTATCTGGTCGCAACCTGAAAGCAATGCTACGCTTAAACCCATAGCAAAAAAACAGTTGTTTGTTTTGTAACGTCTCATGACGGATAAACTACTTGTTTATATATGAATATGCAAGGGGCTATAAGTAAAATATTTTATTATGAAGGATATATGATCTATAAAAGCGGAACTGTAGTTTGACGGGTAAGGGTTAAATTACCAAATGGTAAAAGATTCGGTACAGTAAATGAAAAAACATAAGTTGCGACAATGCGTTTATAATTTACCCCACTTATAGTTTGCGATGTAGATGTTACAGTAAAATCATTGGAGTTTAATCCATAAAGGTTGCCTTTTGCCGTGGAAACTATTTGCGTATCGCTTGCTGTTGTATTCAGCATTGCATATCTTCCTGCTTCATCTATAGAAAGCTGCATAGAATGCATAATCCAGTATGCTCTACCGAACTCAATAATGCCAAGTACAAATAATAAGAAAACAGGAAGCACAAAGGCCATCTCTATGGCTTCTGAACCTTCATTGTTTTTCCAAAGTTTTTTTAGTTTGTTTTGCATAATTTTATTGGGTACGAACGGTTATGGATTTGCTTATTGGATAAGTTGCATTGTCAAATCCCGGATATTTTAGAAGAACTGGGACAGAATAATTGGCGGTTAAAGTTATATATTTATATGGATTAGCTCCCCCATAACAAGCAACGCCACAAGTGGCACTAACTCCAGAGCATTCACAAAATTCAGATGTGCTGACGGTTACTGAATTAGCTTCAAAACCACTGGCTGTTTGTATAGTCTGAGTTATGCCAGAAGTGTTACTTGGTTGAAAAGTAGCAAGCTGCACACCGGCGCGTAAGCCACCCCCAAGAGTATTAGAGGCATTAATTATTGCTGCCAGATCAAAAATAAGCGGTGTGGCGGCAAATACAGCACTTATAATAAGAGCCATCTCTAATGCCGCCAAGCCTTGGCAATCAGAATAAAATGCTTTTAGTTTTTTCCTAAATATAAATAACATATCGCTATTCCTCTAACGTCACAGAAGCTGGTATTGTTATTGGAGTTATACTGTTGCTGGTCGGGCAATTGATTGACGTGGTGTTATTGCCGTTAAAAGTTATAGTATAGGCCACAATTTGTGTACATGGAGTTGTTATAGAGTTTCCTCCATTAAATGTGGTCTGACCTTTAGGGAAATAAACAGAGCCATTAATATTCATAGTAGAGCCGCCATTAAAGCTATTAGAATTATTGAGGGGTGCATTTCTATCTTGGTAAAATGCCATGCCGGAATATGTGCCACTGGTAGGGGCTGTTAAATTTACTTCCGCACCACCGTTAATACTAACTGTAGGGTAGCTGCTGCCAGTGCTGCTGGTTAAGATAATGGTAACACCTGTACCGGTTAGAGTGGCCTGCCCGTTTATGCTAAAACTTCCACTATCCATAATGTAAACGCCGGGGTTCATAGTAACATCGGCATGGGCATTAAGTGAGAATCCGCCGCAATATACACCAGGATTTATTGTGATAGTGTTGTTGGTAGAGTAATTATTGTAATCACATCCTGAATATGAGGGGATAGCTAAGCTGGAATACGGGTCTGGCAATGGATTACCATCAGTAACAGGGGTTGTAGAACTGGTTAGGACTGCCGAGCCGTTTACGCTATAACTACCGGGTGTATATAATCCCTGAACTGTAACGGTGCTATTACCCTTGATGTCAATAGCGCCGTTATTAGTGGAATTGGCGGCGATCATACAGTTGGGCATATTAAGTATAGCACTGCCGCTTGCTAATAATGTATCGGCAGACAGGCTATTTAGAGCTAGTACACAGGCATTACCAGCCGTTTGACGAACGGCAACAGATCGAACTGTTATAACCGGAGTTTGTGACATAAGAACGGCGGAAAACATTGTAGGTTGTGGTTGTGAAGCGATGACTTCAACAGCGTTGCTATTGGTGGTATAGCTGCCATTTAACGGAGGATTGTTTACGGTGACCGTAACTCCTGCGCTGCTGCCAAAACCGTTACGTGTCATTTCCGTACTGGCACTTGAGGTACGCGCTGTTGAATTATTTTCATATGCTGCACCTATTGCTGCTGCATCTGTTGATGATTGAAGGTTACGCTTGGTAAGATACCAGTTTCCGGTTTCCAAGCCTATACCTATCATCCCTACTGTTGCAGACAACGTCAAAGCCCACAGCACCATAACCGAGCCTTGTTGCGAATCTTGCAGCTTTCTATATTCAATTGGAAATTTACGGTATATTTTCATATAATTAATGTGATGATTTAATAATTGTACTATAGTTTGTAATAAATTATTTCATCAGCTATATTAACACTTAGAAAGTACGTATTCTCAGCATATCAAATGACTGATATGTATATGCTATCAATTAAGCATTAAAAAAAAATGAAATTTATATAAGATTTTAACTGTCAGAAACGCTCTATTTTCAGTAGGCAAAAATTTCCTAGCCACTTACAATGGAAGGGTTTTATTGAGGTTTTTGTACACAGCATAAAAGTTAATTCTAGGTATTGGTAAATAAATTGTAAATTGAGGGAATATTACGGTAACGAATTAAATAATATTCATGTAAAACAATGGTTTGTAAAACTGCCTATTTTTTAGGCAATTGGGAAAAATGCTAGGATTAGCCTTAGTAACTTGTATAATTTTTATGCTTGCTCACAGAGTTATCCACAGAAAATGTGGGCTATTTTATAAGGTTGAAAATTAACTGTTACCTATTAGATATAAGTCATGGAAATACAAAGAATGTCATCAGAGGAATCTCTTTCAAGCGGACGTAAAATTATAAAAAGTTACGCGAATGGATTGTCCCATTCATCTGGCGTGTACCGTATGATTGGTGCGAATGATGATACTTTATATGTTGGTAAAGCGAAGAGTCTAAAAAATCGGGTGATGAATTATATAAATACTTCTGCCCTTAACACACGTTTGCAGCGGATGATTTCCATGACAGTCAAAATGGAAATTATTACTACACGCTCGGAAGCAGAAGCGTTATTGCTGGAAGCGAATATGATAAAAAAATATTCGCCGCGTTATAATATTTTGCTCAAAGACGATAAATCATTTCCTTATATAGCTCTTTCTGTTTCTCATGATTTTCCTAGGATATATAAGCATCGTGGGGCAAAAGAAAGCAAAGAAAAATATTTCGGTCCGTTTGTTTCTGCCGGTGCGGTTGATGAAACAATTACCCTATTGCAAAAAGCATTCCTGCTTAGAAATTGTAGTGATAATATTTTCAAAAATCGTACGCGCCCATGTTTGCAGTATCAAATAAAACGCTGTTCTGCTCCCTGCGTAAATTATATCAGCAAGGAAGATTATGCCGACCTTAATCGTCAGGCACAGGATTTTTTATCAGGAAAAAGCAGGCAGATTCAGGAAGAATTATTGCAGCAGATGCAGGCTGCAAGCATAGCAATGGATTATGAAAAAGCTGGGACAATCCGTGACCGTATCCGCTCAATCACTCAGGTGCAGCAACAAAGTAAGTTAAACAGCAGCACAATAGAAGATGCAGATTTAATTGCCATTGCCCGTGATGGTGATAATTGTTGTGTGCAGATTTTCAGTTTTCGCGGCGGACGTAATTACGGCAGTAAAAATTATTTTCCAAGTAATACCCATGAGCATAAATCTAGTGAAGTTATATCCAGCTTTATCGGACAGTTTTATCAATCGCAGCCAGTGCCAAAACTTATTTTAGTGAGCGAAGAATTAGATGATACAGAACTTTTGGAAGAAGCATTACGCCTTAGTAACGATTACATGGTTAATATAGTTTTTCCACAGCGCGGTGATAAGCGTGAATTAATGGAACAGGCTTTGCGTAATGCAAAAGAAGCACTGGTTCGCCATCTGGCAAGTAGTGTATCACAAAAGAAAGCATTGCAGGCTGTACAGGAATTATTCTGCTTGGATGATATTCCAAAACGCATAGAAGTTTATGATAACAGCCATATCAGCGGTACCAATTCTGTAGGGGCAATGATAGTTGCCGGAGAAAATGGCTTTATCAAAAATCAGTATCGTAAGTTTGACATAAAAAGAGCTGATACGGTAGGCGGTGATGATTATGCCATGTTGCGTGAAGTTCTTACTAGGCGTTTCAAGCGCTTGCAGGAAGAAAAAGACAACAAGCCTGACCTTGTATTAATAGATGGCGGGGCAGGGCAGTTAAGCATTGCTACACAGGTTTTTGAAGAGCTTGGAATTAGTGATATTATATATGTAGGCATCGCCAAAGGTGAAGATAGGAATGCTGGACGCGAACATTTTTTTATGACCAGCAGGGAGGCTTTTCAACTGCCTGTGAATGATCCGGTGCTGCATTATTTGCAGCGGTTGCGGGATGAGGCGCATCGCTTCGCTATTGGCGCGCACCGCAACAAGCGCAGTAAATCCATGCAGGTTTCAGAGCTGGATGTTATAACGGGAATCGGCGCGGCGCGTAAAAAAGCCTTGCTCCATCATTTCGGTTCAGCGCGGGCAGTAGCCGCAGCAAGCATTGAAGAAATCGCAAGTGTAGAAGGAATCAGCAAAGAAAAAGCCGCCGCCATTTACCGGCATTTCCACGGTGGTAGTGATTAAGCTTTTGCTATGTTTAGTGATGATTTTGTTCCAGAACTTGTTACATTGGCTACTTCTGGAGATGCTTTTATTGGACGGGCTTGTCGGGTTACCAATTCTTCGCTCATTATGGCAGTAAAAGTACCTTGTTCATTAGGGTGTTCACCAATGCCAACCCATGAAGATAGGGTTTGTAGAGTTTGCTTTTTAGGATGTAGGCCGTCTTTATGCTTTTCCCAAAATTTTGTAAATTCCTTGTCGCTCATGTTTGCTAAGGCAGTTTTTAGCGAGGTTTTTAACTCTTTGGATAAAGCTCCTTGAGGAAAAGAATCGCGTTTTAATGCATTTTGATCGTTTTCTATATTGGATATGTATATGTTATCTGCAGAAAGTTGCATTTTCTAATCCTTTTAAGTTGAAGATTTTTAATGTCTGGCAAAAGAGACGGAGCTAGAGGTTTCTTTTGGTTGTATTACTTGTGCCCATTGCTTGCCGTCTGCACGGGTATTTTCTGGGTGTTCCTGAGTAACGCAGGCAGCTTGTGTTTTTAATTCCTGAGCTATGTATTTAGCGGTATGCTGGGCGTTTATTTCAGTAGAGTTAAAATTAGCAGTATGAAAATGCTTAGATGCCATAAAGCGTGAGCCAATGGCAATAGCTGTAAATAATGCCGCGGCACCAAGAATCACCATAGCGGTGGTGCTGGTAAAAGCTGCC
>CAUJIB010000048.1 GCA_963205245.1 Pseudomonadota bacterium | reverse complement strand
ATATGGGTGGAACAACAGGCGTGGCAACTTCTGCCGATGGATTAGTGTGGGGCAGTTATGTTCATGGTTTATTCGCAGGTGATGAATTTCGTAACTCTTTATTAAAAACCAATTCCAGCTATAATTATAAGCAGCATATCCAGGAAATTCTGGATAGTTGGGCGGATGTGCTAGCAGAAAATGTTAATATAGAGCAGTTGCTAGAATTAGCAAAATAAGCCACAACGCAGCGCAAGCGGTTACATAAATTTTCAGGGCTTTTTGTAAGTCATTTATGGTTATTTCGGTGCGTAAGCCTTCGCCAATAAGCGGTGCTTGATATTCTTCACCATCATAACTGCGCTTGCCACCAAGGCATATGCCGAGCGCGTAAGCCATGGCTGCTTCAGGATAGCCGGAATTGGGGGAGGCATGTTTTCTTGCTGCTTTTATTATCATTTTAATATTACCAGACCCCGCAACAAGTACTGGGTGTCATAGGGCAATAAATATAGCACTCAGTCGTGCAGGGATAAAATTGGCGACATCATCAAGTCTGGCTGCTGCCCAGCCGAAATATTGATGGCGCGGGGTTTTATGCCCGATCATGCTGTCGGCGGTGTTTATGGCTTTATAGCAGGCAATTCCTGATAAGCCAAAGCAGGTAGCCCAGAATAGCGGGGCAGCTACACCATCACTAAAACTCTCAGCAAGGCTTTCAATGGCAGCTTTACAAATTTCTGATTCATCAAGATGCTCGGTGTCGCGTCCCACTATTTTTGCTAGTTCAAAGCGGGCAGTTTCTAGGTTCTTTTGTTTAACTGCCTGATAAACTGCGTTTACATGCTCGTAAAGGCTGCGGAAAGCAAGAAGGCTCGCCATTAAAATAGTTTCTATATAGATATTTCCATATTTTTGGATAGGTATAGTGACAGCAAGCGTAGTAACCAGCAAAACGGCTATTGCAAATATTCCTGTGATTCGTGAAGAATGAGTTTTGTTGCAGTTTTTCTCAAGAAACGATATGACTGCGCCCATCCATACGACAGGGTGTTTTATTTGGTTATAAATAAATTTAGAATAACCGAAGATAGCTTCTACAATGCAGGCAATTAGTAAAGTAAACATAGATGAGTGATAATATAGATAATAGATTTATGCAACATGGGGGGAATTTATCGTTTATCACTCATCATTTCCCAGACGCTCCCCGTCCGTTTATTGATCTGTCTACAGGTATTACCCCCTACCCTTATCTTCTGGAATTGGGCAAGGAGGGAGGTTATCGTTTGGCTGACATAAGAGAAATGGCAGAAGTAACAAAGGCCGCAGCGGATTATTATGGGGTAAAGCCAGAAAACGTCAATTTGGCAGCAGGAATGCAGCCTTTGATGTTTGCTCTTGCTGCGCTCCGTTTTCAGAAGTTTGGTGTGGCTAAAGTTATGATTTTATCGCCAACCTATAGTGAATATGAAATATTATGGCGTAAGGCTGGGCATCAGGTTGTAAATGTCAATAATATAGATGATTTAACAGGTGCGGATGTGGCAATTATCTGTAACCCTAATAATCCAGATGGCAAAATCTATGCTCTGGAAAAATTACGGTCACTGCAAAATAACTGGCTGATTATAGATGAAGCTTTTGCCGATATAGTTGCTAACTATAATTCTCTTCCAGAGAGAGATGGCATTATTAGGATGCGCTCATGCGGGAAATTTTTTGGTATAGCAGGGCTTAGGGTAAGTGCAGCAATTGCTCAGCAAGAAATTAGTGGTTATTTGCGGGCGGTACTGGGCTCTTGGGCGATAGCGACACCAGTTTGCCTTGCCCTGCCTGTTATGTTCGCGGATAAAGTTTGGATAGAAAAAACCAGATTGCAATTATTCCAAGAATCAAAAAACTGGCGGGAGATTCTATCAAAATATTTTAGGGTAGTGGGGTATACTTCACTTTTTACCCTATTAGAGGTCAGTGATGCTGATTATTATCATGGGAAATTAGCAGAGCAGGGAATTTTAGTAAGAAAATTTTCCTATAATAATAGTTGGTTACGGTTTGGATTACCTGATAAAAAATATTTAGAAAGGGTAGAAGCAGCACTAAAATGATGGGAAAATTACAAATAAACTGGATCAGGCATTTACCGGTATGGGGTAGCGGAAGGTATATAGGGCAGACAGACATCCATGCCATAATACCTGAAGAGCCAGCTAATCTTGCTGTAGATTTGCCGAAAAATGCCATGTGGTTTTCCAGTCCGCTGCTTAGAGCAGTTGATAGTGCGCACTGGCTTATGGAATCCGTAAAAGAAAATACCGCTCCTTTGCAGATTGTTCCAGAACTTATGGAGCAGAATTTTGGTGTCTGGGAAAATAAAACTTATGAGGAAGTTTGGAATTTAGCGGATAAATCGCAGAACTGGCAAAGCCCTGCTATGATAGAACCAGAAGGTGGTGAAAGCTTTATAGGGCTTTGTGCGCGGGTAGACCACTGGATAGAAAAGATAATGAAAGAGGTTGGAGAGGAAAAATTGATAGTGGTTGCCCATGCTGGGGTGGTACGCGCTGCCCTGCGCCATGCCCTCAATCTTATTCCGGAGCAGGCCCTGAATTTTGCAATTGATTATGGTAGTATCACGCAGGTGGAATATTTCCTTGATGAATCTGGTGTGCTAGTTAGTTATGTGAATAGGTGATTAAAAAAACTATTAGCAATCCAATCTCGCTAATCTGCTGACTGGCACCGAGTGTATCACCCGTGATGCCGCCAAAATTTTTTATGGTTATGTATTTGATTATTACATAGATAACTGCAAGAGTGATAGCAGCGGCAATGGTGGCTACAATATGGCTTGTAACCAGCAAAACTATACTGCCGAGCAAGATAGTGGTTAATATGTCATTTCGGCTTGGTTTGCCTGCCGTTACCGCTAGTCCTGAGGCGCGGGCATATTCTATATTATACATAAATAACGCTAAAAATGCACGGCTGCCAGCGGCAGTGGCGATGAATATCAGCAAAGTGGTAAATCCGCTGGTAAAATCTGCTATAATATTAGCGCGCAGGGAAATGATAGTTACCAGTGCCAAAACCCCATAGCTCCCGATGCGGCTGTCTTTCATTATAGCCAGTTTTTGTTCCTTATCCCTTCCTGATGCCAGCCCATCGGCGGTGTCTGCCAGCCCATCCTCATGCAGCCCGCCAGTGAGCAGCAGGTGAAAGCCGACAGCGAGCCATGCGCTTATAATAGTAGGTAATCCCAGCCCTAACATAGATAAATAAAACCCGCCTTCAACTGCGCCGATAAGTGCGCCTGCTATAGGAAATGCTGCTATTGAATTTGCGAGTGTAAGCGAACCAAAATCCTGTTTGCCAACAGGGATACGGGTAAAAAAACTAAGGGCTAGTAAAAATTTCTGTATCATAAGGCAATACATAGTTTATAAAGCGTAATATGTCACTTTTTTTAGATAAAGATTCACTAACCCAGTTTGATTCTTCTATGGAAGCGCGGGCGCGGGCGCGGCTGGACAGTCTTACCAAACCGCAAGGTTCATTGGGGAGGCTGGAAGATATTGCCGCGTGGCTGTGCGGCTGGCAGCAGACATTAAACCCAAGAACAGAGAAAGCTTACACGTTGATATTTGCGGGTAATCACGGGGTGGTGGCACAAGGTGTGTCGGCTTTTCCTTCTGAGGTTACGGTGCAGATGGTGGCAAATTTTGAAAATGGCGGTGCGGCAATTAACCAGCTTTGTAAAGCTGTGCCTTCAACTTTGCGGGTAATTCCACTATCTCTCGAAAACCCTACACAGGATTTTACCAAAGAGCCAGCAATGACAGTTGTAGAATGTGAGCAGGCTTTTAGGATCGGTATGGATTCTGTGCCGAAAGATGCGGATATTTTAGTGATTGGTGAAATGGGAATTGGTAACACCACTGTTGCTGCTGCCATTGCTCATGCTATTTGTGGTGGTATTTCTGCTGACTGGGTGGGAGCAGGTACGGGGATTGATGAAAAAGCTATTGTGAAAAAACGCGAGGTGGTGGCACAAGCTGTGGCAAAACATAAGGATAATCTACAGGATACTATTTCAGTTCTACATCATGTGGGAGGGCGAGAGTTAGCTGCTATGGCAGGGGCGATATGGAAAGCACGTGAGCTTAGAGTGCCTGTGTTGCTGGATGGTTACGTAGTAACAGCAGCAGCGGCAACCTTGCATTTAACAAGCAAAGAAACTCTAGGACATTGCCTGGCTGGGCATTTATCGGTAGAGGCAGGCCATAAAAAACTTCTGGAATTTTTAGGGATGAAGCCGCTGCTGGATTTAGGAATGCGCCTCGGTGAAGGCAGTGGCGCGCAGGTAGCACTTGCGATTGTACGCTGTGCGGTTGCGACTTTTAATAATATGGCAACTTTTGCCGAAGCTGCTGTGGTTGGTAGGAATGACAAATAACCACGCTTTTTCTGATGCTGAAAAGCAGGCAGTCTATCGCGCTATCTTTCAAAGGCGGGATGTGCGCCGTTTTCGCAGTGAGCCGATAGCAGATGAGGTATTGCAGCGGATTTTGCAGGCAGCAGCGCATGCACCTTCAGTTGGATATATGCAGCCATGGAATTTTTTAATTATCAGTGATGGGCAAATCCGTAAAAAAATCCATGATGCTTTTTTGGTAGCAAATGCTGAAGCCAAAGAAATGTTTGAAGATGAGCGTCGTGATGCTTATGCTGCCTTGAAATTGGAAGGTATCACCGAATCCGCCCTTAATATCTGCATCACATGTGACCGCAGCCGTTTTGGCAAGGTTATATTAGGGCGTACGCATCAGAGCGATATGGATCTCTATAGTAGTGTATGCGCTGTGCAAAATCTGTGGCTGGCGGCGCGTGCCGAGGGCGTTGGAGTGGGCTGGGTAAGCATTATAAAGCCTGAGGATTTACAGGAAATTTTGCATTTGCCGGAAAATGTGGTGCCGATTGCCTATTTATGTGTAGGTTATACGGATAGTTTTGCAGGTGAGCCGGAACTTAAAACTTATGGCTGGTTGCCCGAAATTCTACTTTCGGAGTTAATATTTTACGATAGTTGGGGTAATACAAAAAATGAACGATAAAGTAAAATTACAAGTTTGCATAACCTGCCTTGGCGATAATAAGGAGAAGCTGGGCGCAGAGTTTTATGCTGCCTTGGAAAGTCAAGTTGATAGGCAAAAAATCAATTTGCAGCCGGTGGAGTGTTTTGCTGTGTGCAAAAGACAATGTACAGTTACAGTGTCGCAGACAGGAAAATGGTTGTATATGATAGGTGATTTGAAAGTGGAAAAAGATATTCCAGCTTTGTTTGAGTATATTAAAGTATATTCTGCCTCACCCAACGGTAGGCCGCCAATCAGCGAACGGCCGGAGGTGATACAGAAGGGAACAATAGCCAGAGTCCCGCCTGATTTCAGTTAAGGAAAACTTATTGGTGAAAGGGAGATTATGATAATAGAAGATTCCGGTATTTATTTGGGGCAGGCAGGTGTTGAGCAACGATTGCTGCTTAAATATGCGAACCGTCACGGCTTGATTGCAGGGGCGACAGGTACAGGCAAAACTTTGACATTACAAGGATTGGTAGAAGGATTCTCGCAAGCCGGAGTTCCGGTATTTATCGCTGATGTGAAGGGCGATCTTTCTGGGCTTGCGGCAGCTGGTGTTGATAAAGACCCGCTTGTGGAAAGGGCAAAGCAGATTGGTTTTACGCTTTCCTACCAGCCTTGTCCGGTGATTTTTTGGGATTTATTTGGCAAGCAGGGGCATCCAGTCCGCACCACGATTTCCGAGATGGGGCCGGTTATGCTTTCGCGCCTGCTGGAACTTAACGATACGCAGGAAGGTGTGCTTAATATCGCTTTTGCGGTTGCCGATAATGAAGGTTTGTTACTTCTGGATCTGGATGACTTACGCTCAATGCTTAACCATATCAGTGAAAATAAAGACGAGTATTCAGCGCAATATGGCAATATTTCCAGTGCATCTGTCGGTGCGATTGCCCGCGCCTTATTAACATTGGAAGCGCAGGGTTGTAAGCAGTTATTTGGGGAGCCAGCCATTGCGATTTCTGATCTGATGCGGATTGCGCCCAACGGCCATGGAGCAGTTAATATCCTTTCTGCTGAAAGCCTGATGCAGACACCAAAGCTATACTCTACTTTGCTGCTCTGGTTATTGTCGGAATTATTTGAAGATATGCCGGAAGTTGGCGATATGGAAAAGCCTAAGCTAGTATTTTTCTTTGATGAAGCGCATTTATTATTTACGGATGCGCCAAAAGCTTTGCTGGAGAAAATTGAACAGCTTGTCCGCCTGATTCGTTCTAAAGGGGTGGGGGTATATTTCATTACCCAGAATCCTGCTGATATTCCGGCAAATGTTCTGGGGCAGCTTTCCAACCGTGTGCAGCACGCACTTAGAGCTTTTACACCACAAGATCAAAAAGGTGTTAAAGCAGCAGCAGAGACGTTTCGTCCTAACCCAGCATTCAAGACGCAGGAAGCAATTACTACTCTAGGTGTAGGTGAAGCTTTGGTTTCAGTGTTAGATGCTAAAGGTTCGCCTACTATCGTTCAAAAAACCCTGATTCGCCCGCCTCTTTCTCTGGTCGGGCCGATTGATGCGCAAAAGCGGGAAAATATTATCGCCCAAAGCCCGCTAAGGGGAGTGTATGATACAGCGGTTAACCGTGAGTCAGCCTGCGAAATGTTAAATGCAAGGATACAGCAAAATAGCGTATCTGATGCAGGCGGGATATGGGGTGTTGTTACCGGTGCTGCCTCTGGTATGGCTGGTTCTAATAATGTGAGAGTAGAACGGCCTGCTCGTCCTGTTTATGGTGCCGCTCCAAGAGCCAGAGGTCGTGAGCCGGAAAGCATGGTGACTACTATGGCAAAAAGCGTTATACGCGCAGCCGGTTCACAAATAGGGCGGCAGGTGGTGCGCGGGCTGCTGGGCGCAATGTTAAAACGGTGATAAACTGATTTTGGCTTCAAACCTGCTTGTAATGAAGAAATTTATTAAAATAATTTTATAAGGTATAAAATGCAAAAAACGACTAAAATCCCTACCACTATTGTCACTGGTTTTTTGGGAGCCGGAAAAACTTCATTGATAAAACATGTAATGGAAAATGCCGGCGACAGGCGGATTGCCCTACTTATCAATGAATTTGGGGATGTGGGCGTTGATGGCGCTATACTAAAATCATGCAGTAATGAATCTTGTCCGGAAGCGGCGATTATTGAACTGCCGAATGGCTGCATTTGCTGCACTGTGGCGGATGATTTTTTGCCGGCAATGGAAAAAATTTTAGCCATGGAAAATGGTTTTGACCATATTATTATTGAAACTTCGGGGCTTGCCCTTCCCAAGCCGCTGGTTAAAGCTTTTGACTGGCCGGAAATCCGCTCGCGCCTTACAGTAGACGGGGTGATTGCAGTAGTTGATACGCCAGCGGTGTTTGCCGGTGATTTTGTGGAAGATGTGGTAGCGATAGATAAACAAAAAGCAGAAATTGGTTTGCTGGAACATGATAATCCGCTGGCAGAAGTGTATGAAGACCAGCTTCTGTGTGCGGATATGATTATCCTTAATAAAACCGATCAAATTGCAGCAGACAATATTGCAAAAGTAAAAGCGGATATTGAGAAGGAAATAAAACGGGGTGTGCCGATTATTGAGGCAGATCACGGGCGGATTTCCCCTGATATTTTGCTTGGTATAAAAGCAGCGGCAGAGGCGGATATTGCCAACCGCATCTCACATCATGATACGGAAGAAGAACATGACCATGAGGATTTTGAAAGTTTTGTGCTGGAGCTGCCAGAGCTTGAGGATGTACAAATCCTGCATAATAAAATTGTGACGATTGCCGAATTATATGATGTGCTGAGGGTGAAAGGTTTTATCCGGATAAGCGGCAAGCCGCTGCGTTATCTGGTTCAGGCGGTTGGTCGCCGTGTTTCTGGACATTTTGATGCAAGGCCCAGTGCTGGCGCAGGGAATATTGTAATTATTGGTTGTAAGGGATTGGATAAACAGGCGATTATAGAAGTGTTGTTGTAATTTTCAGGATAAATAATATTAATTAATTGTCATATGGCCCTGATTATAGTATATCTTCTCTAAGATTTATTAATGATTTTGGGGCTCTAGTATGAATGTAGATATTTATCAAAAAGAACTAGATGATTTTAATAAAGCACGTTTAGCTTTTATGGATTCTTTGTATAGGCATTTTGATACTAGATCTGTACAGGGTAATATAATAATTACTGATCTTGATATTCGGGTTAGATCAGATTATTTTATAAGGAAATCCAGTGATTATATTGTAAAATTTAATGAATATATAGATCATAGTAAAATATTTGCTGGTGAGTATGCAGAAAAAGAAGCCTATAAAAAAGTAATAGGGGTTTTGGACTCGACTAAACAGATAATGATAGATGTCCGTAAAGAGCTTGATAATGGAGATAAAAAATTAGATAATTCTGCTAAAAAGGAATGTATAATAGAAGCATTTTCCAATGTTCTTGGAAAACTTTCTGAAGAGCGAAAATTTGGTAAAATTTCTAATATTTCTTTAGAAAATAAAATAAGAAAAAAAGAACGAATTAAAAATTTAAGAACAATACAAAGATAAATTGCACCTTTCAATAAAACATAGCCAAGCAATTGAAGATGCGGATTTGCCGGTAAACCCGCAGCAGTCGCCTGCCGATATATTGGTGCTGTCATTTACTGATTCTGACCTTGCTTGCATGGCTACAGCAGCGAAAAATGAAAAAAATCTACGCCTTTCCAAATTGGCATTACTCAAGCATCCGCTTTCGGTCGATCTCTATATTGAGCAGGTGGCACGTCACGCTAAAGTAATATTAGTGCGTTTGCTGGGCGGTTATGATTGGTGGAAATACGGGGTAGAAGAACTTTCTAAACTTGCACGCAGCAAAAATATAAAGCTGGTTATGGTTTCTGGCAGTGGACATGATCCGCGCCTTGCTGAACTTTCCACTGTTGCGTCAAATGAAGTTTTGGCTATTGAAAATTGCCTTACCCAAGGTGGCGTAGAAAATGCAAAGCGAGTGCTTTCATATCTGTGTGATGGCTATATTCCTGTGCCGGAAATTATAGAAAAAGGCGCTTTATATAAAGCTGTGAAACCGGCAGAGGGACATAGCGTAGAGAAAAAAGCTGCTGCCGTAATTTTTTACCGCGCCCATTATCTGGCAGCGGATGTTGAGCCGGTTGATGCTTTGCTTGCAGCACTTGCAAAAAGGGGAATTGCAGTATGTGCTTTTATGGTAACCAGCCTAAAAGATGAATCCGCCATTACCATGCTCAAAGCTGAACTGCCTGAAAATCTTCCTGATATAATATTAGATATTACAGCCTTTTCAGCAGGAAGTGGAGCGCATCCACTGGCTTATCTTGATGTTCCGATTTTGCAGGTCGCAACTGCTAATATGCCCTATGAAGACTGGCAGGAATCAAAGCGCGGGCTTTCCACCAGTGATATGGCGATGCAGGTTGTTCTGCCGGAAGCTGACGGACGGATTTTTACCCGTGCTATTTCCTTCAAGGCAGAGGGGAAAAACTATGAGTCGTTAGAATTTACCCGGAATTTCCATAAATCTGAAGCTGGTCGGGTGGAATATGTAGCAGAACTTGCAGTTGCATGGATGAATCTGCGTAAAAAAGAAAATTCAGAGAAAAAACTCGCGCTGGTGCTTTCTGATTATCCGCAGCGTTTGGGACGAAAGGGATATGCGGTTGGGCTGGATGCTTTTAAGAGCGTTGAAAGTATTTTGCAGGCTTTGGGGGCAGATGGATATTGTGTTGGTAGTCATGAGTCATGTGTCATGGGTCATAAGGTAATGGAATATAATATAAATAACTACAAAAAACGTTTTTCGGCTTTACCGCTTGCAAACCAGCAAGCTGTTATTGCTGTATGGGGGCAACCAAAAGAAGATGATTTTTTATTTTCGGGGCAGATGTATGGTAATGTAGTGGTGGCATTACAGCCTGACCGCGGCTCATTTACTGATAAAAAAACCGGTTATCATGATTCGGCAACCCCGCCTTGCCATCATTATCTGGCTTTTTATTTTTGGCTGCGCGATGAGTTCAAAATGGATGTACTTATCCATCTTGGTACGCATGGGAATCTGGAATGGCTGCCAGCCAAAACAGTGGCTTTGTCAGAAAATTGCTGGCCGGAAATTGTGTTGGGCGCAACGCCTGTGATTTATCCTTATATAGTGTCGGATGCCGGTGAGGCAGCGCAAGCAAAAAGGCGGATTTCAGCAGTTATAATCAGCCATCTAACCCCGCCTTTGCAGCAAGTTGATCTTGTGCCGGAACTAGCTGAATTAGAAGTCTTAACTGATGAATATAGTAGTGCTGATGGCCTTGATGGCAGGCGTATGAAATATTTGCGCGATGAGATTATTTTCAGAGCTAAAAAGTCAGGTTTATCATTCGTGGGCAGTGATGATGCAGCGGTGATGACAGCGTTGGAAGCACATCTGTGCGATATAAAAGAACAAAGGGTGGGTGACGGGCTGCATGTCTTTGCAGCTGGTGATAATTTGGAATGTGCCCAGAATGAAAAAAAGAAATTGCTGGCCGCGCTTTCCGGAAAATTTATTATGCCCAGCGCAGGGGGTGCGCCATCACGCGGGCGTATGGATATTTTGCCAACCGGACGCAACCTTATAGGAGTTGACCCACGTACCATTCCTACTAAAACCGCAAATGTAATAGGAAAAAGGGCGGCAGCTGATTTTATACGCCGTTATATGCAGGATTTTGGTGATTATCCTAAAAATATCATGATGGACCTCTGGGGATCGGCAACACTGCGCACCGGCGGTGATGAAATATCCCAGGCTTTTGCCATGATGGGGGTGAATATTGTGTGGGATGAGGCGACGCAACGTGTTTCAGGTTTTGAAATAGTTACTGATGATGAAATGGAGTGGCAGAGGGTGGATGTAACACTGCGAATTTCCGGTTTATTCCGTGATATGTTCCCGAATTTAATATTGCTGTTTGATGATGCGGTACAGGCTATTGCAAAGCTTAAAGGCCAGCCAAGGACGTGGCGGATGTTTGGTAATGCGCCGAGCGCATATGGTGCTGGAACAACCGAGCTTATAGATTCTGGCGCATGGAAAACTCAAGCTGATTTAGGGCAGGCTTATTTGAACGCTTCGCATTTTGCCTATGGGCGGGGAGCAGATGGGGTGATAGCCAGTGCCAATTTGCGTGAGCGGGTGGTTGCTAGCGACGCCCTGATCCATGTGCAGGATTTGCGGGAGATGGACGTGCTGAGTGGCGCAGATTTTGCCGATAGTGAAGGTGGTTTTGCAGCAGCTGCCAGTATGTTAGGTGCAAATCCTGCCCTTTATCATATTGACACTACTAATCCTAAAAAAATAAAAACCCGCACACTCACGGAGGAAATTTCACTGACCTTGCATGCCCGTGCGCTTAATCCAAACTGGATAACAGGGCAGATGCGCCATGGTTATGCCGGAGCGGCAGCGATTGCTGATGTGGTGGATAATCTTTTTGCCCTTGCTGCTAGCAGTGATACAGTAACTTCCGCTCAGTTTGATATGGTTGCGGATAATTACTTGCATAATGAAGAAGTGCGGAAGTTCTTAGAGCGTGAAAACCCCGATGCGCTAAAGGCAATCATTGAACGGTTGAATGAGGCAATTGAGCGGGGTTTATGGTTACCACTGCGGAATTCCACTAAGCAGTTGCTTGGGGATATAGTAGCATGACAACGCAGATAAAAGGCTGGTGCCCGAGCTTGGAAAAGCCGATGGAAAGCGGTGATGGTTTATTGGTGCGCATTCCCATTAAATTCGGGCGTACTCAAGCGGATATTGCGCGAAAAATTGCAGAATTTTCTATAAAATACGGTAATGGCCATCTGGATTTATCAAATCGTGGTAATTTGCAACTACGAGGAGTAAAGTCAGAAACTTATGAACCACTTAAGGCGGAGTTGGCAAAACTTGGATTTGAGAGAGATGCTAAGTTTTCTATTATTGCTAATCCGTTTGATAAAAATGCTCAGGAGTTAGCTGAAAAATTATCAGAACGATGTGTAGCAGAACAAGTTATTTTTCCAGAAAAATTCCTGATTGTAATAGATGGCGGGAGAGTTTTTCCCTTATTTTCTCTGCCTTGTGATTTATATATAACGGCTGAACAGGCAGATATAGATAAGATATTGGTAGTGCTTAAAGAGTCAAAAAAATGTGATAAAAAGCCTGCATCCCTTTTTCCTTTTAAAGCGCCTGTCGGAATTATTCCCGTTACAGATGAATATGTCATTGTTTCATGCGCCTTGGCTTTTGGAAGGATAGAGGAGGAAGAGCTAATAAAACTTGTAGATATTTCTGAAATATTTAGCAATGGTGAGATAATTTTTGCGCCATTTCGTAGGATAATTCTGCCGTGGGTTGCCGCTGAAAAATCTGGATTTGCGATACAAGGATTGGAAAAAGCTGGATTTATTGTAAAGCCTGATGATTCATACCTTAATATCCATGCTTGTGTGGGTGCGCCTTCTTGCTCCTCGGCTTTAGGTGATACACGGAAGTTAGCGCAAAAATGGGTAGAAGACCATCCAGATAATACTAAAATAGTGCATATAACCGGCTGTGCTAAAGGTTGCGCTTATCATGGAAAAGCAGATATAACTATCACCGTAAAAGAAGATGGGTATGATGTTTCATGATAAAAAAATATAATTACATCCATGATGGCGCAGAGATTTATAAAAAATCTTTTGCCATAATTCGCTCTGAAGCGGAACTTTCCCATTTTTCTGCTGATGAAGAAAAAGTTGCAGTGCGGGTTATTCATGCTTGCGGATTGGTGGAGGCGGCGGCGGATATTTTCTTTTCCAAAGATATGGTAAAAATTGCTCGCACTGCTCTTGAAAACGGTGCGCCGATTCTGTGTGATGCGAAGATGATAGCAAGCGGCATAACCCGCGCCCGTTTGCCAGCTTCTAATGAAATTATATGCACCTTGTCGGATGAAAGAGTGCCGGAGCTGGCTAAAAAAATCGGCAATACCCGCTCGGCAGCGGCAATGGAATTATGGCGGGATAAGCTGGCAGGGGCGGTGGTGGCGATTGGTAATGCGCCAACTTCACTATTTTATCTGTTGGAAATGCTGGATGCAGGCGCGCCGATGCCTGCGGCAGTGATCGGGATGCCGGTAGGTTTTGTGGGGGCTGCCGAATCAAAAGAGGCGCTTATGAATGATGGGCGCGTGCCCTATGCCGTGGTGCGTGGGCGTAAAGGCGGCAGCGCCATGACAGTTGCCGCAATCAATGCTATAGCGCAAGAGCGAGAGATATGAAATCAGGGACTCTATATGGGGTAGGGCTTGGTTCGGGTGATCCAGAGTTAATGACGCTGAAGGCCGCCCGTATTTTGCGGGATACGCGGTATATATCTTATTTTTCCAAAGGCGGCAAAACGGGGCACGCCCGCTCGATCATGACAGGGCATATCACTGATGAGCATGAGGAAATGCCGTTGGTGTACCCAGTGACCACGGAATATCCTGTGACTGATGCGCGCTATGAAACTTTGATTGGTAATTTTTATGAAGAATCATGTGCCCGTATTGCTGAATTGCTTTCGGCCGGTGAAGATGTGGCAGTTTTATGCGTTGGGGATCCATTTTTTTATGGTTCGTTCATGCATTTATATAGAAGATTAGCCGGAAAATTTCCTTGCCAAGTGGTGGCTGGAGTAACTGCGATGTCAGGTTGCTGGACAGCCGCGGGCGTGCCCATTACTTGGGGTGACGATGTGCTTACAGTGCTTCCCGCCACTTTGCCAGCGGATGAGCTGCTTGCAAAATTACAAGCGACTGATGCAGCGGTGATTATGAAGCTGGGCAAAGGCTTCAGCAAAGCCCGCAGGGCGATTATAGAGGCGGGAATGTTGGCGCGAGCCACTTATGTTGAGTATGGAACTATGGAGAAGGAAAAAATCCTGCCACTTAGTGAAAAAATTGACGATCATGCCCCATATTTTTCACTAATTACCATTGCTGGTAATGGCAGGCGGATATGACGGGCTGGCTGAAAATAGTTGGGCTTGGGGCAGGGAATAAAAAATGGCTGACACCGGAAGCTAGCGAAATTCTACACCAAGCCACAGATATTATCGGCTATACCCCTTATGTTGCTTTTGTGCCGGAAACTGCTTTAGGCAGACGCCATGCCAGTGATAACGGGGTGGAGGTTGAGCGCGCGGAATATGCTTTGACTCTGGCTGCGCAAGGGGCAAAGGTAGCGGTGGTATCAGGCGGGGATGCAGGAATATTTGGCATGGCATCAGCCTTGTTTGAGGCAGTAGAAACAGGTGATAAAAATTGGCGTGAGCTGGATATAGAAGTTATTCCAGCCGTAAGCGCGATGCTGGCAGCAGCAGCAATGATTGGTGCTCCGCTAGGGCATGATTTTTGTGTCATATCCCTTTCTACTTACCTTAAACCATGGGAAATTATTGAAGAGCGGCTTAAAGCAGCAAGTGATGGTGATTTTGTGCTGGTAATTTATAACCCGACCTCCAAACACAGAAGTAGTGATTTGTTTAAGACATTGAAAACATTGAAAAAAAAGCGTGGTGGTGGGGCGGTGGCTGTTATCGCAACTGATATTGGGCGTAAAGGGGAAAAAATAACAGTTACGACACTTGAGGAAATAGAACCAGAGCTGGTTACAATGCGAAGCCTGCTTATTATAGGTTCAAGCCGTACAAGGCAATTGGGAAAATTTGTTTATACCCCACGATTTTACAAATAGATTTATTAAAAATCCTTTGCTCCCCCTTGACAAGCATAGTTTGCGACCGTACTATCCACCAAATTTGCCAAAAATTAATAAAACTAACGGAAATTAATAAAATGACCAACGCGCTTGTTTCGCCGAATGCTGATGCCTGCTTATTACTTGCAGATGGAACGGTGTTTTGGGGAAAGGCAGTTGGGGTAAATAAAAAAACTATTGGGGAAATTTGCTTTAATACGGGGCTGGTTGGTTATCAGGAAACCTTGACTGACCCTTCTTTTGCTGGGCAGATTATCACTT